>DASXYS010000124.1:0-28910 GCA_036502365.1 Amycolatopsis sp. | reverse complement strand
GACGGGGCGGCGACGAGCGAGAACTGCCTGTCGTTGAACGTCTGGACGCCGAAGACCGCCACCCGGAGCCCGGTGCTGGTGTGGATCCACGGCGGCGCGTTCGTGAACGGCGGCGGCGACCGCTACGACGCGCGGGACCTGGCCACCCGCGGCGACGAGGTCGTGGTCACGGTCAACTACCGGCTCGGCGCCCTCGGCTTCCTGGCCGACCCCGCGCTGGCGCCTTCGGGCGAAGCCGGGAACTACGGGCTGCAGGACCAGCAGCAGGCACTGCGCTGGGTGCGCGACAACATCGAGGCCTTCGGCGGCGACCCCGGGGCGGTGACCATCGCCGGCCAGTCCGCGGGCGGCATGTCGGTGTGCGACCACCTGGTGGCGCCGGGCTCACGCGGGCTGTTCCGCGCCGCCGTGATCCAAAGTGGACCGTGCCAGGCGCAGGCCACGCTGGCCGGCGCGGTCAAGTCCAGTGTGGATTACACCGGCCGGCACGGGTGCGCGGACCGGGCGACGGCGGCGGCTTGCCTGCGGGCGCTGCCGGCTGCGGACCTGCTGGACGCGCCGCAGTTCTTCGCGGTCGCCGGGATCGGCATGCCCGGCCCGGTGGTGGGCGGCTCGGTGCTGCCGGTGGCGCCGCTCGACGGGTTCCGCCGCGGGGCGGCCGTGCCGGTGCCGGTGGTGGTGGGCACGACGCACGACGAGTTCACGTACTTCCTCGCGGAGCAGGTCGCGGCCACGAAGAAACCCGTGACGCCGGACGGTTACGTCGCGGCGCTGGCCTCCGTCTTCGGCGACGGCGCTTCGGTGGCTTCGCACTACCCGCTGGCGTTGTTCGGCGGTGACGCTTCGCGCGCGTACGCGGCGGCTGTCACCGACAGCGGCTTCTCGTGCGCCGCGCAGGACATGGCGACTGCGCTGGCGGCGCGGGCGCCGGTGTGGGCGTACGAGTTCAACGACCCGACCTCACCGGCCGCCGCCACGATCCACGCGCCGTTCCCGCTCGGCGCTTCGCACACGTTCGAGCTGCCCTACCTCTTCCGGTTCGACGGCCAGAGCGGCCAGAGCGGCCAGAGCGGCTCGGTCGGCCCGCTCACCCCGGCGCAGCAACGGCTTTCGGACCGGATGATCACCCAGTGGACCGGGTTCGTGCGCTCGGGCGCTCCGCCGGACTGGCCGCGGTTCGGCGCCGTGCAGACGTTCCGCACCGACGGCGTCGCGGTGACGAAGTCCTTCGCCGCGGATCACCGCTGTGCGTTCTGGAGCGGCTTCACCCGGCACTGACCCGTTCCGGCAGGATGTCCGCCATGACGGTGACCGCAGCGGATCTCGACGTCGTCCTCGGCTGTTTCGACCACGCGCTCCGGCCGGTCGCCGACCGGGACTGGACCCGGCAGGCCGGGGACGTGGAGTGGGACTGCCGGCACACTGCCGAGCACGTCGGCGACTGCCTGCTCTCCTACGCCGCCCAGCTGGTCACCGCGCCGGCCGAGGGGTACGTGCCGATGCTTGTCACGGTGGAGGACGGCGCCTCGAACGCCGAGGCACTCGACGTCGCGCTCACCGGCGGGCGGCTGCTCGCCGCGGCCGTGCGGACGAGCGGCCCGGAGGTCCGCGCATTTCACCCGACCGGACTGGCGGACGCGGAGGGCTTCGCCGCCATGGGCTGCGTCGAGCTGCTGATGCACGGCGAGGACATCGCCACCGGCCTCGGCGTGCCGGAGCGGATCGACCCGCCGCGTGCCGTGTGCGCCCGTGTGCTCGCGCGGTTGTTCCCGGAACAGGACGTCGAAGGCGACGCTTGGCAGGCGCTGCGCTGGTGCGCGGGCCGGATCGAGTTGCCGGGGCGGCCCCGGCGCACAGGGTGGAAATGGCGGGGTGCCCCGGTCGGTGAGTGACCGGCCGTCTCGCAGGGTGAACGCGGCTGCCCCGCCGCGGTCACATCCGGTAGTCTTGACAGCCAGGTCGAGAGGCGCTGCAACGGACCAGGCGGTCCGCCACGCTCGGCCGCTCCGTTCGTGAAAGGGCGCCTCCGTGACCGATACGGAGGTGGCCGGTATGACGCAGAGCCTGCGGGACCTGCTCGACGAGCGAATCGTCGTCCTCGACGGCGCTTGGGGCACGATGCTGCAGGGGGCCGGCCTCACCCCGGCCGACTACCGCGCCGAGTGGCTGGACGGCCACGAGAAGGACGTCACCGGCGACCCGGACCTGCTCAACCTCACCCGCCCCGACGTGATCCTCGACGTGCACCGCCAGTACCTGGCCGCGGGCGCGGACGTCACCACCACGAACACCTTCACCGCCACCAGCATCGGCCAGGCCGACTACGGCCTCCAGGACCACGTGCGCGAGATGAACCTGCGCGCCGTGGCACTGGCCCGGGAGGCGGCCGACGAGTTCGGCGGCCGGTTCGTGGCCGGCTCGATCGGCCCGCTGAACGTCACGCTCTCGCTCTCGCCGCGCGTCGAGGACCCGGCGTACCGCGCGGTCACCTACGAGCAGGTGAAGGCCTCCTACGCCGAGCAGATCAAGGCGCTCGCCGACGGCGGGGTCGACCTGCTGCTGATCGAGACGATCTTCGACACCCTCAACGCCAAGGCCGCGATCACCGCCGCCCGCGAGGTCGCGCCGGATCTGCCGCTGTGGATCTCCGTGACGATCGTCGACCTGTCCGCCCGCACACTCTCGGGCCAGACGGTGGAGGCGTTCTGGAGTTCCATCGCGCACGCCGAGCCGCTGGTCGTCGGCGTGAACTGCTCGCTCGGGGCCGAGGAGATGCGCCCGCACGTGGAGGAGCTGGCGAAGATCGCTGGCACCTACACCGCGTGCCACCCGAACGCGGGCCTGCCCAACGCGTTCGGCGGCTACGACCAGACGCCGGAGGAGACCGGCGGCATGCTCGGCGAGTTCGCCGGCGCCGGCATGGTGAACATCGTCGGCGGCTGCTGCGGCACCACGCCCGCGCACATCGCGAAGATCGCCGAGGCGGTCAAGGGGCTGCCGCCGCGTGAGGTGCCCAATCCCGGGCGCCAGACGCGGTTCAGCGGGCTCGAGCCGTTCAAGATCAGCGCCGACACCGGGTTCGTGATGATCGGCGAGCGCACGAACGTGACCGGCTCGGCCAAGTTCCGCCGCCTGATCGAGGGCGGCGACCACCAGGCCGCCGTCGACGTCGCGCTGGAGCAGGTGCGTGGCGGCGCGAACCTGCTGGACGTGAACATGGACGCCGACCTGCTCGAATCCGAGGAGGCGATGACCACCTTCCTCAACCTCATCGCCACCGAGCCCGAGGTTGCGCGCATCCCGGTGATGGTCGACAGCTCCCGCTGGCGCGTGCTCGAAGCCGGGCTGCGCTGCCTGCAGGGCAAGGGCGTGGTCAACTCGATCAGCCTCAAGGAAGGCGAGGGCCCGTTCCTGGAGCAGGCCCGCCGCATCCGCGACTACGGCGCGGGCGTCGTGGTGATGGCGTTCGACGAGCAGGGCCAGGCCGATACCGCCGACCGCAAGGTCAGCATCTGCGGCCGCGCCTACGACCTGCTCACCCAGAAGGCCGGGTTCGCCGGCGAGGACATCATCTTCGACCCGAACGTGCTGGCCGTGGCCACCGGCATCAGCGAGCACAACGGCTACGCGAAGGCGTTCCTCGAGGCGCTGCCGCGGATCAAGGAGCGATGTCCGGGCGCGCACACCTCGGGCGGCATCTCGAACCTGTCGTTCTCCTTCCGTGGCAACAATGTGGTGCGCGAGGCGATGCACTCGGCCTTCCTGCTGCACGCCGTGCGCGCGGGCCTGGACATGGGCATCGTCAACGCCGGCCAGCTCGCCGTGTACGAGGACATCCCGAAGGACCTGCTGGAGCTCGTCGAGGACGTGCTCTTCGACCGCCGCGAGGACGCGACCGACCGGCTGGTCGAGTTCGCCGAGACCGTCAAGGGCAGCGGCACCAAGCGCGTCGTCGACCTGTCCTGGCGCGAAGCCCCGGTGGCGAAGCGGCTTTCGCACGCGCTCGTGCACGGCATCGTCGACTTCATCGAGGACGACACGGAAGAGGCGCGGCAGTCGTTCGAGCGGCCCCTCCAGGTGATCGAGGGCCCGCTGATGGACGGCATGAAGATCGTCGGCGACCTGTTCGGCTCCGGCAAGATGTTCCTGCCGCAGGTGGTGAAGAGCGCGCGCGTGATGAAGCGGTCCGTGGCTTACTTGGAGCCGTACATGGAGGCGGAGAAGGAAAAGATGCGCCTCGAAGGCCGCATCGACACCTCCCGCGGCCAGGGCAAGGTCGTGCTCGCCACGGTCAAGGGCGACGTGCACGACATCGGCAAGAACATCGTCGGCGTGGTGCTGGGCTGCAACAACTACGAGGTGATCGACCTCGGCGTGATGGTCCCCGCGGCGAAGATCCTGGACACCGCGGTGGCCGAGAACGCCGACGCGGTCGGCCTGTCCGGGCTGATCACACCGTCGCTCGACGAGATGGTCAGCGTCGCGACCGAGATGCAGCGCCGCGGCCTGAAGCTGCCGCTGCTGATCGGCGGCGCCACCACGTCCAAGCAGCACACCGCGGTGAAGATCGCCCCGGCCTATGACCACACCACGGTCCACGTGCTCGACGCGTCACGGGTCGTCGGCGTGGTCTCCGACCTGCTCGACACCGACCGCGCGGACGCGCTCGACACGGGGAACCGCGCCGAGCAGCAGCGGCTGCGCGAGCAGCACGAGAACCGGCACAGCACGCCGTTGCTGACCGTCGAGCAGGCCCGGGCGAACCCGGAGGAGGTCTCGTTCGACGAGATCCCGGTGCCCGACTTCACCGGCATCCGCGTGCTGGAGCCCCCGATCGCCGAGCTGCGCGAGATGATCGACTGGCAGTTCCTGTTCCTCGCCTGGGAGCTGAAGGGCAAGTACCCGGCGATCCTGGACCAGCCCGTCGCGCGAGAGCTGTTCGACGACGCGAACACGATGATGGACGAGATCATCGCGAACGGCTCGTTCACCGCGCGCGGCACGTACGGCTTCTGGCCCGCGCACGCCGAGGGCGACGACATCCTGCTCGAAGGCGAGTACGCGGACTACAGCTTCCCCATGCTGCGCCAGCAAACCAAGAAGCCCGAAGGCCGCGCGAACCGCTGCCTGGCCGACTACATCGCGCCCGAGGGCGACCACCTCGGCGGCTTCGCGGTCGCCATCCACGGCGCCGACGAGCTGGCCGCGCACTACGAGGCCGAGCACGACGACTACCGCGCCATCATGGTCAAGGCGCTGGCCGACCGGCTCGCCGAGGCCTTCGCCGAGTACATCCACCTGGAGGCCCGGCGGCGCTGGTTCGAGCCGGACGTCCAGCCGGACCTGGCCGACCTGCACGCGGAGCGCTTCCGCGGCATCCGCCCCGCGCTCGGCTACCCGGCCAGCCCGGACCACAGCGAGAAGCAGGACCTGTTCACCCTGCTGGACGCGGAAAACCTCGGCATCCGGCTCACGGAGTCGTACGCGATGATGCCGGCCGCGGCGGTGAGCGGGCTGATCTTCGCCCACCCGGACTCGCGGTACTTCACCGTCGGCCGCCTCGGCCGCGACCAGGTCGAGGACTACGCCCGGCGGCGCGGCCTGGAGCTGGAGGAGATCGAGCGCTGGCTGCGGCCGAACCTGGCCTACTGAGGTTCTTCTGACGACGAAGGGGGCTCTCGCGGTGAGAGCCCCCTTCGTTCGTGCCTACTGACCTTGGTGCTGCTGCGGGTACTGGCCGCCCGGCGGCAGCTGCTGCTGGCCCTGGGGGTACTGGCCCGGCTGCTGCTGGCTCTGCGGGTACTGCCCCGGCTGCTGCGCCACGATCTGGTCGGCCTGCTCGCGGGTGATCCGGTTCTGGCCGCCGCAGAAGGTGCACTGCGTGAGGTACTTGACGCTGATCGGGAAGAGCGGGATGAAGAACAGCGTGAACTTCGTGACGCGCTTCAGCACCGCGTGCGCGGCCGGATTGCCGCACCGGCCACAGAGGAAGGTCGCCAGCACCAGCTGGAACATCCTCGTCCGGTAACCCCAGATCAACATCGTGCGCTCCTGTACTCGAAACAGTCCGGTGGACAGTGTCACAGAGACGTCCCGCGCGGCGCGGCGGTTCCGGAAAATGCTCGTGAGTGTTCATGACGGTTCTAACCGGCATGAACACTCACGACCTGCGGGGCAGCGGGGCGGCGGCTAGTTTCTTCCCGTGGTCGGAATCAGCGCGGTGAGGTTCGGCGCGGTGGCGCTGCTGGGGCTCGTGGCACTCGGCGGCGTCGCGCTCGTGGTGGCGGTCTCGCCCTGGTGGTGGTTCCTCGCCGGGCCGCTGCTGGCGCTCGCCGCGACCGGGGTCCACGACCTGGCCCAGCGCCGGCACTCGGTCCTGCGGAACTACCCGGTGCTCGGGCACGCCCGGTTCCTGCTGGAGGGCATCCGGCCGGAGCTGCAGCAGTACTTCGTGGAGCGCAACTTCGACGGACGGCCGTACGACCGCGATGTCCGCAGCATCGTCTACCAGCGCGCGAAGGGCACGGACGCGGAGGAGCCCTTCGGCACCGAGCGTGACGTGTATGCCAACGGCTACGAGTTCCTGGTGCACTCGATGGCGCCGGTCAAGGAGCCGGAGACGCCGCCACGGGTGCGCGTCGGCGGGCCGGACTGTACGAAGCCGTATGACATGGCGCTGCTGAACGTCTCGGCGATGAGCTTCGGGGCCCTGTCCTCCAACGCGATCCTGGCGCTCAACCGCGGCGCGGCGCTCGGCGGGTTCGCCCACGACACCGGCGAGGGCGGGCTGAGCGAGTACCACCTGCGCGCCGGCGGCGATCTGATCTGGGAGGTCGGCACCGGGTACTTCGGCTGCCGCACTACCGACGGGGACTTCGACCCGGGCGCGTTCGCGGACAAGGCCGCCCAGGACGCCGTCAAGTGCGTCTCGCTCAAGCTCTCGCAGGGCGCGAAGCCCGGCATCGGCGGGGTGCTGCCCGGCAGCAAGGTCAACGCCGAGATCGCCCGGGTCCGCGAGGTTCCGGTGGGGCAGACGGTGATTTCCCCGCCGTACCACCGGGTCTTCTCGACGCCGCGTGAGCTGGTGCGGTTCGTGGCGTGGATGCGGGAGCTGGCGACCGGCAAGCCGACCGGGTTCAAGCTGTGCGTCGGCTCGCGGCGGCAGGTGCTGGCGCTGTGCAAGGCGATGGCGGACGAGGGTGTGACGCCGGACTTCATCGTCGTCGACGGGTCCGAGGGCGGTACCGGCGCGGCGCCGCTGGAGTTCGCCGACCAGCTCGGCACCCCGCTCACCGAGGGCCTGATCACCGTCCACAATGCACTGGTCGGCACCGGCCTGCGCGAGCGGATCCGGCTGGGCGCCAGCGGTAAAGTGGCGACCGGGGCGGATATCGTCAAACGGCTGCTGCAGGGCGCCGATTACACCAACGCGGCGCGGGCGATGATGTTCGCCGTCGGCTGCATCCAGTCGCAGCGCTGCCACACCAACAAGTGCCCCGTCGGCGTCGCCACCCAGGACCCGCGTCGCGGCCGCGCGCTCGAGGTCGGCGACAAGTCCGAACGGGTGCGGCGTTATCAGGCCTCGACCGTCGAAGGCGCCGTGCGGATCATGGCCGCGATGGGCGTCTCGGACCCGGCCGGGCTTTCCCCGCACATGCTGCGCCGCCGGCTCGACCCGCACACTGTCCGCTCGTACGGGGAGCTTTACGACTGGCTCACGCCCGGGCAGCTGCTCGCCGAGCCGCCGGAGGACTGGGCCGGGGACTGGAAGGCGGCCGACCCGGACCGGTTCACCGTGTAGCGGCATTCCCGTACCGGTCCGGGTTCGGGGCATAGGCCGATCGTGGTGCCCGGGGCTAGGCTGAGCGGAGGTTGATACGACAGCCGTCGAGCCCGGACCTCGCCCGTGCCTGGGCACTCCTGTGTGCCGACTTGTCGCCGCGCCGCAGGCGGCCGGGGCAGGGCATGGTCGGGAAAGGCTGGATGCTCTGTCGAACGCAGTAGAGCGGGATACCACGCCGAGGACGTCCGCCGGTCGCTTGGGCGCCCCGGGCTTCCGGCTGCGGGTGCTGCTGATCGAGGACGACGACGGGGACGCGCTGCTCGTCGAGGAGATGCTCACCGACGCGAAGGTCCCCACCGCTCTCGCGCGGGTGCGCACGCTGGCCGGGGCATTGGCCCGGCCGGTCGCCGTCGACTGCGTGCTGCTCGATCTCCAGCTGCCGGACGCGATGGGGCTGGCCGGGCTGAACCGGCTGCTGCGGCACGCGCCCGGCACCGCCGTGGTGGTGCTGACCGGCCAGGACGACGAGGCGACCGGGGTCGCGGCGGTCGCCGCGGGCGCCCAGGACTACCTGGGCAAGGGCCAGGTCGACGGGCCGCTGCTGGGCAAGGCGCTGCGGTACGCCTGGGAGCGCAAGCGCGCCGAGCAGGTGGAACAGCAACTGCTCCAGCAGCAGCTGCTGGCCAGTGAGAACTCGCGCCTGGAGCGCGGGCTGCTGCCGACGCCGTTGCTCGCCGACCGGCACCTGAGCCTGGCCGCGAAGTACCGGCCCGGCCGCAACGGCTCGCTGCTCGGCGGCGACTTCTACGACGCCATCGAGCTGCCCGACGGCCGGGTGCAGCTGGTGATCGGCGACGTCTGCGGCCACGGCCCGGACGAGGCGGCGCTGGGCGTCGCGCTGCGCATCGCCTGGCGCGCGCTGGTGCTGGCCGGGCTGCCGACGGCCGAGGTGCTGGCCACCGTCGAGCGCGTGCTGGTCCACGAGCGGATCCAGCCGCTGTTCGCGACGCTGTGCATGGTCGAGGTCGCGCCCGGCCGCGATTCGCTGCGGATGAGCCTCGCGGGGCACCCGCCGCCACTGGTCGCGACCCGCGACGGCGGCGGGCACCTGCTTTCGGGGCAGAAGCTGGGCGTGCCGCTCGGCCTGATCCCGGACGCGAGCTGGGATCCCCTCGACGTGGCGCTGGAACCGGGCTGGTCGTTGCTGCTCTACACCGACGGGGTCTTCGAGGGCCGGGTCGGCGACGGTCCCGCGCGCCTCGGCCACGAGAAGATGGCGCAGCTGCTCCTGCGGCTGCTGCGCGAGGCCGGCCCGGACGCCGACCGCGGCGCGGTGCTGGACCGGCTGATCACCCGCGTCGAGGAGCTGAACGCGGGCGCCCTCGACGACGACGTCGCCCTCGCCATGCTCACGCACTTTCCGGAGTCGGGCGGATGAACCGGTACGCGGGCGCGGAATCGTCGTGGCCGATCCGCCGCTGGGTCACGCTGGTCGCCGTGACCGAGGCCGCGCTGCTGCTCGCGGCGCTCGTCGGCGGCGGGATCGCGATCGCCAACCTGAACGGCGCGCGCACGCGGCTGCTGGACGAGACCGGGCCGCAACTGTTGCAGGCCAACGCTTTGTCACAGTCGCTGCTCAACCAGGAGACCGGCATCCGCGGGTACCTGCTGACCGGGCAGCGCGAATTCCTCCAGCCCTACATCGACGGCAGGCAGGCCCAGTCCGACGCGGCGGAGGCGATGCGTGGCCTCGGCGCGACGCCGGGCACGGAGCCCGGCAACGACCTCGAAGGCGTGCTGCGGGCGGCGAAAGCCTGGCAGGACTTCGCCGCCGCGCCCGGCCGGGTCGGCTCCGACCGGCCGTCGCCGGAACAGGCAGACAGCGGCAAAACGCTGTTCGACCAGGTCCGCGCGAGCCTTTCGACGCTGAACGCGCACCTGTCGGCCGCCCGTGACACCGGCCGCGACGCGCTGAACCGCGCGTCCCAGGTGCTCACCGCGGTGCTGGCCGTGATCGCCGTGCTGGTGGTGATCCTGTTCGTGCTGCTCTTCCTGTGGCTGCGCCGCACCATCACCCGGCCGATCACGCGGCTCGCCGAGGAGGTGCGCGTGGTCTCGGACGACGACCTGCACCACCCCGTGCTCGGCAGCGGGCCGCGTGAACTGGTGAAGCTGGGCGCGGACGTCGAGGCGATGCGGCAGCGGATCGTCGACGAGGTCAGTGCGCTGGAGCGTGCGCACGCCCTGCTCGACGTCCGGACCCAGGCGCTGGAGCGGTCGAACTCCGATCTGGAGCAGTTCGCGTACGTCGCTTCGCACGACTTGCAGGAGCCGCTGCGCAAGGTGGCGAGCTTCTGCCAGCTGCTGGAGCGCCGGTACCAGGGTCAGCTCGACGAGCGCGGCGAGCAGTACATCGCCTTCGCCGTCGACGGCGCGAAGCGGATGCAGAGCCTGATCAACGATCTGCTCTCGTTCTCCCACGTCGGCCGGCGGACCGGCGAGCCGGTGGTCCTCGACTCGGGCCAGCTGCTCGACCAGGCCCTCGGCAACCTCGCGGCGATGCTCGAGGAGACCGGCGCCCGGGTCGAGCGCGGCGAGCTGCCCGAGGTGCGCGGCGAGGCGTCGCTGCTCACCGCGGTGTTGCAGAACCTGGTGAACAATGCACTGAAGTTTCACACCGGCGAGAGGCCCGTGGTCCGTGTCGAAGCCGAGCGCGACCGTGACGAGTGGCTGTTTTCCGTCACCGACAACGGAATCGGCATCGAAGAGCAGTACGCCGACCGCATCTTCGTGATCTTCCAGCGGCTGCACAGCAAGACCGCCTATGGCGGGACCGGCATCGGGCTGGCGATGTGCCGCAAGATCGTCGAGTACCACGGCGGGCGGATCTGGCTGGACACCACCTACACCGCGGGCAGCCGCTTCCGCTTCACCCTGCCCGTGGTGTACCCGGTGTCCACAGTGGACTTTGTGCCCGAACCCGAGCGCCAGAACGAGGACGCATGACCGAGAGCTTCGACCCGATCGACATCCTCCTCGTCGAGGACGACCCCGGCGACGTGCTGATGACGCGGGAGGCGTTCGAGTACCACAAGATCCGCAACCCGCTGTACGTGGTGTCCGACGGGGTCGAGGCGATGCAGTTCCTGTGGCAGGAGGGTTCGTACGCCGACGCGCCGCGGCCCGGGCTGGTCCTGCTGGACCTGAACCTTCCTCGCAAGGACGGGCGTGAGGTGCTGGCCGAGGTCAAGGCCGCGCCCGAGCTGCGCTGCATCCCGGTGGTGGTGCTGACCACGTCCGAGGCCGAGGAGGACATCCTGCGCAGCTACGACCTGCACGCCAACGCCTACGTGGCCAAACCGGTGGACTTCGACCGGTTTGTCGAGGTCGTCCGCCAGATCGACGATTTCTGGGTCACCGTCGTCAAGTTGCCCCGCTGAGCCGGTGGCGTGCGGGCGGTTGTTGCTGCACGATTGGCATTCGTGATGTCTTCCCGGGATGTTCCCGCCGGCGACCTCCAGGTCACCGTGCGCTGGCGCGGTGACGCGGCGGTGGTGGCCGTGGCGGGCGAGATCGACCTGGTGACCGCGCCCGAGTTCGACGAGATCGTCGCCGGCGTCGTGGACCAGGGCCCGGCCGTGCTGGTGGTCGACCTGTGCGCGGTCTCGTTCCTCAGCTCGGCCGGCCTGCAGGTGCTCGCGGGCGCCCACCGGCGGCTCGGCGAGCGCGGCCTGCGGGCGGTCACCACGTCGACCGTCACGTCGAGGCCGTTCACCAGCACCGGCCTCGACACCTGGATCGGGCTGTTCTCCTCGGTCGACGAGGCGCTGGCCGCCACCCCGGGAACGGGGGAGTGAGCGTGCCGGTGACCGATGAGGGCGGCTTGCCGGTCGCGCCCTTGAGATGCGACGGCGTGCCGGCCGAGCCCCGCGCCCTGCGCACCCTGCGCCACCGTCTGACGGCGTGGGCGCTCGCGGCCGGCATCGAGCCGGATCTGGCCCAGGACATCGCGCTCGCCGGGTACGAGGCGCTGGCGAACGTCGCGGACCACGCCTACCACAACAACCACGGCGGCTTGGTGGACCTCCAAGCCTCACTGCACGACGGCCGCGTCGAGGTCGTGATCACCGACCACGGCCAATGGCGCGCGCCGGTGACCGACTCGGCCCGGGTGTCGCTGCGCGGGCGCGGCCTGATGCTCCTGCGCGCGAGCGCGGACGCCGCGGACATCACCCCCGGCGCGGACGGCACCGTGGTGACCCTGGGCTGGAACCTGCCGGTCCCGTCTTCACACTGACGGGCTGGGCACCCCGGCCGCGCGGCGCCGCAGCAGGAAGCGCTGCACCTTGCCGCTCGGATTCCGGGGCAGTGCCTCGACGAACTCCAGCCGCCGGGGGTATTTGTACGGCGCCGCAAGGGATTTCGCGAAGTCCTGCAGTTCGGTGGCCTTGGCGGGGGACGGCGGGACGCCCTCGCGCAGCACGACGTACGCGGCCACCACCGAGCCGCGGGCCTTGTCCGGGGCGGCGACGACCGCGCACTCCAGGACGTCCGGGTGGCGCAGCAGCACCTCTTCGACTTCGGGGCCCGCGATGTTGTACCCCGAGGACACGATCATGTCGTCGCTGCGGGCGCGGTAGTGGAAGTAGCCGTCCTCGTCACGGAGGTAGGTGTCGCCGGTGAGGTTCCAGCCGTCCTGCACGAACACGGACTGGCGGTCGTCGGCGAGATAGCGGCAGCCGGTCGGGCCCTGCACCGCGAGCCGGCCCGCGGTGCCGTCCGGGACCGGGTGGCCGTCCTCGTCGACGATGCGGGCGCGGTAGCCCGGCACGACGCGGCCGGTGGAGCCCGGGCGCGCGTCGCCGTCGGCGGCGGAGATGAAGACGTGCAGCATTTCGGTGCTGCCGATGCCGTCGATCAGCCAATGCCCGGTCGCTTCGTGGAAGTCGGCCGCCACCGCGGCCGGCAGCGCCTCGCCCGCCGACACCGCGCGCCGCAGCCCGCGCAGCAACGGCCTTCGATCGGAGGCCAGGATCGCGCGGTACGCGGTGGGCGCGGTGAACAGCACGGTGACGCCGTGCGCGGCCGCCAGCTCGGCCAGCTCCAGGGGAGTGGCCCGCTCGACCAGCAGCGTGGCCGCGCCCGCGTGCAGCGGGAACACCAGCAGGCCGCCGAGCCCGAAGGTGAACGCCAGCGGCGGCGTGCCGGTGAACAGGTCGTCCGGCTCCGGCTTCACCACGTGCCGCGAGAAGGTGTCCGCGATGGCGATCAGGTCGCGGTGGAAGTGCATCGTCGCCTTCGGGCGGCCGGTCGTGCCCGAGGTGAACGCCAGGATCGCGACGTCGTCGGCGGCCGTGGCCACGTCGTCGAACGTCGGCGGCTGCCCGGCACAGCGGGCGGCGAGGTCCTCGGACGAGTCGCCGCCGTACGCGAGCACCGGCAGGTCGAACGCTTGCAGTTCCTCGGTATAGCGGTGGTCGGACAGCGCGAGCACCGGCGAGGAGGCCTCGATGATCTTCGTCAGCTCGTGTGCGCGCAGCATCGGCATGGTCGCGACGGCGACCGCGCCCGCCTTCAGCACGCCCAGCCAGCACGCGGCCAGCCACGGAGCGTTCGGCCCGCGCAGCAGCACCCGGTTGCCGGGCACCACGCCCAGCCCGGCCAGCGTCCCGGCCACCTGGTTCGCGCGGGCCAGCAGCTCGCCGTAGGTCCAGGTGGTGTCCGCGGACAGCACCGCGCGGCGCTCGGCGCCCCAGCGCGCGACGGCGCCGTCGAGCAGCCGGGTCGCGGCGTTGAGCCGGACCGGGTAGGCCAGCTCGGGAAGGTCGAAGACCAGCTCCGGCCACAACCCGGCGGGCGGCAGGTTGTCCCGGCAGAAGGTGTCCACGTGGGCACTGGGCGAGAGCGGCACGGTAAACCTCGCTTCCGGTGCAGTCCGGCACCAGAACGCCACTGTAATACAGTTTACGATCGTCAGGAAGACGCAACAAAGGCCGGGCTGCCGCGCTCCGCTTCAGTCGCCGGCGGGTGGCTTACCCACGTTGTCGCCCGTGGCAATGACCGGGACGGGCGCGGTTTCCCTTGCGCCGGAATGGATTGCGCCGGAATGGACGAGGTCGAAGACCACCGGCACCGAGCAGATCGCCGGTGTGGCGGCCAGGATCGCCTCGCGGCGGCCGGGTTCAGGAGCGGGCGTCGAGGTAGGCCGGGTCCGGCGGCGGGATCGGGATGTCGGCCTGGCCGGCCAGCAGGGTGCTCATCGAGCTGAAGTACGGCGGCGCGGCGACCGTGCCACCGAACGCGCCGTGCCCGCAGTTGCCGAGGTGCACCGGGGTGCCCGGGCAGATCTCCGCCGGGTGCGGGCCGTCGGCGAACACCATCGACGAAACCGCGAAGTTGTCCACACCGCCGACGAACGCGACCGACTCGCTCTGCTGCGTGGTCCCGGTCTTGCCGATGTCGGGCCGGGTCCAGCCGGCGTTGCGCGCCGCGCTGGCCGAGGTGCCGATGGTGGTGTCCTGGCTGAGCCCGGACTCCAGCGTGGCCGCGACGCCCTGCGGGATCACCTGCTCGCAGGCCGGCTGCTGGACCGTCACCGGCTTCCCGTCCCGGTCGGTCACCGACAGGATCGGGTCCGGCGGGCACCAGGTGCCGCCGCTCATCAGCGTGGCCGACACGTTCGCCATCTCCAGCGGGCTGACCGGGCTGTTGCCGAGCGTGAACGACAGCAGGTTCTGGAAGTACGACGACTGCGGCTGGTTGTACTGCGGGTTCTTCGACAGCGCGTTGCCGGGGTCGGTGATCGGCGGGTTGCCCGCGTCGTTGGTCGCCAGGGTGTTGCGCAGCCCGAGCTTGCGCGCCATGTCGAGCACCGCGGGCATGCCGACCTGGCTCTCGAGGCCCACGAACGCGACGTTCGGCGAGGTGGCCAGCCCGTTCGCGACCGTGATCGGGTCCGGGTAGCTGGTGCCGTCGTTGCTCACCGGGTAGCAGTGGGTGTACTGGTTCGCGTTCGGCGGGGTGAAGCAGTTGCTCATCGGGTTGGGCAGCGGGGTGTTCAGCCCGGCCTTGCCCGCCACCATCGCGGCGGCCGTGGTGAAGATCTTGAACGAGGAGCCGGCGCCGAACTTGTTGCTCGCGTCCGCCACGATGTCCGTGGACGTCTCGCCCTGCGCCGGGTCCGTGCCGTAGTTGCGGTTCGACACCATCGCGAGCACCTGGTGCTGGCTGCTGCCCGGCTGGATCACGGCGAAGGTGTTGGCGACGCCGTCCTGCGTGGTCGGCACGTTCGCGTCGACCGCGTCCTTGGTCACCTGGCTCACGTGCGGGTCCAGGGTGGTCTTGACGACGTAGCCGCCGGTGTCGATCTGATCGGCGGTGAAGCCGGCCTTCTCCAGGTAGTTCACCGCGTAGGCGCAGAAGAACCCGGCGTCCGGCGCCGCGCCCATGCAGGTGCTCGGCGGCGTCTGCGGTTGGGTGCCGACCACGCCCAGCGGGCTCGCCTTCGCCGTGGCGGCGTAGTCGGCGGGCAGCGAGTGGGCGCTCACCATCGAGTCGATGACCAGGTTGCGGCGTTTGAGCGCCTGGTCCGGGTGGCTGTACGGGTTGTAGAGGCTCGGGTTGTTCACCATCCCGGCGAGCAGCGCGGCCTGCGGCACGGTCAATTTGTCCGCTGTGGTCCCGAAATACGCTTGCGCGGCGGCGCCGATGCCGTAGACGGTGCCGCTGAACTCGACCACGTTCAGGTAATCGGCGAGCACGTCGTCCTTCGACACGGTCTGGCTCACCTGCACGGCCATCTTCGCCTCGCGCAGCTTGCGCGCCAGCGAGTCTTCGCGGTCCTGCGCCTGCGCGTTCTTGTTCCCGCGGTCCACCACGTTGATCAGGTAGTTCTTCACGTATTGCTGGGTGATCGTCGACCCGCCCTGAGTGCTGCCGCCCGAGCTGTTGTTGACCGCGGCGCGCAGCATGCCCTGCGGGTCGACGCCGCCCTCGGTGTAGAAGCGGCGGTCTTCGATGTCGACGATCGCGGCCTTCATCGTGGTGGCGATCTGTGCCGCGGTGACCGGAACACGGTCTTGTGAGTACAAAGTCGCGATCGCGCCGCCATTCCGGTCCGTCACCGTTGTCACCAAAGGCGGGTCCGCATGCGCGAGGTCGGCCGAGATGGTGTCGACCGAGTCACTGACCTGATTGGACAGAACACCGGCGCCGATCGCGACCGGCGCCATGGTGCCGGCGACCAGGATCCCGGCCAGCACACACAATCCGAGGAACGGGGCGATCCCCTTGCTTCGAGCCACGGACGCCACGCTAGAACCGCCCGGGTGAGCAGGGCGTGGGGTGAGACGTTTCTTTCATCGGGCCAACCTTCCCAGCAGAGCCGAGGCTACGCCGATCGCGATCGCGGAGGCACCTACCAGGACGCCGAAGTCCAGTCCCAGGTTGGCCGGAGTGCCGATGAGTAACCCGCGCAGGGCATCCACCTGATAGCTCAGCGGGTTGGCGTGGCTCAGCACCTTGAGCCAGCCGGGCATCAGGTTCACCGGATAGAGGGCGTTGGAGCCGAAGAACAACGGCATGGTGATGGCCTGCCCGATGCCCATCAGCCGCTCCCGGGAAAGCACCACACCCGCGATGACGATGGACAGGCAGCAGAAGAACGCCGAGCCGAGCACCACGACCACGGCCATGGCCAGCAGCCGCAGCGGGTTCGCGGTCAGCCCGACGCCGAGGATGGCGGACAGGATCAGCACCATCAGCGCCTGCACGAGCGCGCGCACCCCGGCGGCGAACGCCTTGCCCGCGACCAGTGCGGCCCGCGGCGTCGGCGTGACGAGCAGCTTGGCCAGCACCCCGGCGTCGCGCTCCCAGATGATCTGGATGCCGTAGAAGATCGCGATGAACAACGCCGACTGCGCGAGGATGCCGGGCGCGAGGTAGTCGAGGTAGGGGATCGAGCCGGTCGGGATCGCGCGCAGCCGGGTGAAGGTCTCGCCGAAGATCAGCAGCCACAGCGCGGGCTGGATCGCGCGGGTGAGCAACTCGGTCTGGTCGCGGCGCAGCTTCTGCAGCTCGATCAGGCACATCGCGCCGACGCGTGAAGCCAGGATTCGCAGCTGCGCCAGCGGCCCGGGATCAGCCGAGACGGCGGGCGGTGCGGCGAGTGGCACGGACATCGCGCATCCCTCCTGCTTCGCCGGCGAGCGCGTCGCCGGTCACGGACCGGAATACATCGTCCAAAGTGGAGTCCGGCCCGAGGCCGGCCTCGAGTTCGGCGGGGGTGCCGAGCGCGCGGATGCGCCCGGCGTGCATCAGGGCGACGCGGTCGCAGTACTGCTCGGCTTCGTCCATGTAATGCGTGGTGACGAGCACGGTCATGCCGGTCTCGGCGCGGATCTCGGAGATCCGCTCCCACACCGCCGAGCGCGCCACCGGGTCGAGCCCGATGGTCGGCTCGTCGAGGATCAGCAGCCGCGGCGAGCTGACCAGTGCCTGCGCCAGCTCCAGCCGGCGGATCATGCCGCCGGAGTAGCCGCCGGCCGGCCGGTCCGCGTCGTCGAGCAGGCCGACCAGCCCGATCGCGCGGCGCACCTGCTCCGCCCGCTCGGCGCGGGGGACGTCGAAGAGCCGGGCGAACAGCGAAACGTTCTCCCGCCCGGTCAGCGCGCCGTCGGCGGACAGCTGCTGCGGCACGTACCCGATCAGCCGTCGCACGGCCATCTTGCGGCGCGCGACGTCGAGCCCGAACACGCTCACCTCGCCGGCCGGGATGGGCAGCAGGGTGGTGATCATCCGGATCGTGGTGGTCTTGCCGGCGCCGTTCGGCCCGAGCAGCCCGAACACCTCGCCGGGCGCGATCTCCAGGTCGACACCGTCGACCGCCTTGGTGGTGCCGAACGAATGCTCCAGCCCGGTGCACCGCACGGCGGGCGGCGGGCTGCCGGTGTCGCTCATCCGTCCTCCTTCAGGATTCCCATCAGCTTTTCCAGCGCGGGCAGGGCGGCGTCGATCGCCGTGGTGTCCTCTTCGGACAGCCGGGTGAGCGCGGCGGACACCAGCCCGGTGCGCGCGCGGCGCCAGCCGGCCATGCGTTCGCGGGCGGCTTCGGTGATTTCGAGCCGGGCCGCGCGCCGGTCGGCGGGATCGACCTCACGGCGCAGCAGCCCGGCTTCCACGAGCAGGTTCACCAGCGTGCTCACCGAATTGCCGGCCAGATTCAGCTTCCGTGCCGCGACGGCCACGCCGATGCCGGGCTGCTCGTCCACCACCCGCAGCAGCTCGACCTGCGAGCCGGGCAGGTGCGGCACGGACAGCTCCGCGCGCACCCGGCGCCGCACCACCCGCCGGACCCCCAGCACGGCCAGCATCAGCCGCTCGGCGAGCACGGGGTCCGCGGGTCTGGTCATGGCCGCGAATGTAGCTCTGAGTCAGAGCTATTAGCAATGCTGAATGTCTCGTCGGTCCGTTCGGTTCCCGGATGTCCGGTGGCGGCGCTGAGTAGCGGTCAGGCGGGTGATGGGGGGTCGGTCGGGGCGGCCGGCTGCCGTTTGCCAGCGGACCATTCCAGCGACAGCTTGAAGTTCGCCTCCGTGGCCGCTTTCGCGATGACCACCCCGGCCTCGGCGGTGAGCTTCACACCGAACTCGATCTTCACCGTGTCCGGCGGGGTGGCCAGGTCGCAGCGCGACGGACTGCTCCACCCCACCCATCGGGCCGACCTCTTGCAGAACGTGCTGGAGCAGTGGCGGAATCAGCCGGTCGCCGATCCGCCCGTTTGCCTCCGCCGCGACGGTTCGCTCGTTACTATCCGCCTCCATGACTGTGCCGGACGACGCCGTGCTGCCTGCTCAGCGTGAGAGCGAGGAAGCCCTGCTCGGCGACCTGCGGGACCGCCTGAAGAAACTGGCCTGGGAGGCACTGGCGGTGCAGGAGGATGCACTCGCGGTGCCGGAGCCCGATCGTGAGGTTTCGTACAACAAAATCGTGGCCGGGGTAGTCGGCGACCGCCACCGCGTGTTTCAGGCGACCAGGCCCGAGATCTCGAAGCTGAGCGGGGCCCACCAGGCGCTCGCCGAGCACGAGTCGCCGCCCGGGGCCGGGGCAGGCCCGCGGGATCCGGCCGGGCACGCCGCCTTCGGTTTCGTGCTGTGGCTCGGGATTGTCTACCCGCTGGTGTGGTGGGAGCTGAACCAGAGCGGCCCGACCGGCTTCGGCTGGTTCCTCACCGTGGTCGGGTTGCTCGCCGCAGCGGTTTTCGTGGTCTGGCTCGCAGGGCGGCTGATTGCCCGCGCGGGCCGGCGCTTCGGCGACGAACCCCTGACATCGGGAGCGTTGTGGAGCTTCGTGACCGGGTTTGCGACGCTCTATCTCCTGCTGCTGTGGCGGCTGGGGCCATCAAGCCGTGAAGCGATGGGCAGTACCTGGTCGGTGGTCGTGTGGATCGTCGCGGGTCTGGTCGCGGCGTTCGCTGCCGCAGTGGCGGGCAGTCTCGCTGCGGACCCGCCGAAAGAGGGAGAGCCCGCCCGGCGGCCGCCACCCGGAATCGTGATCCGGCGTGGCCTCGCCGCTGCGGTCCTCGCTGCCGTCGTGGCCTTTCTCGTCCTCCAGGTCCTGCCCCTGCCCGTCTCGCCCTGGGTGCGGTTCGTGCTGGCCGATGTCGGGTCGCTGGTGATCCTGGTCGGCGCCGCCCCGCTGAGCTTCCGCCTGGTCCCCGCGGCCTGGTCGCGGGACCCGACCCGCCCGGAGAGCCCGGGCTGGAAGCTGCAGCGGGACGAACTGAGCGAGAATGTGGGTATGGCCTACCGTGCCTGGACCGAGGCCGCCAGGACACCGCTCGAGCCGCTGCTCAAGATCCATGTCAACGAGGTGCTGGGCCTGGCGTTCACCACGACGCTGCGACCCTACGACCACCACGCGCTGGGGCAGATGCGCGCCGGGGACCGGACAGTCATCACCATCGCCGTCGGAGAACGCCTCCGTGCGCTGCTGGCAGGCATCAAGAGCGGCGCGGTCGGGATGGCCGGACCGCGGGGCGCGGGCAAGTCCACCTTGCTCGAGGCCTACCGGGACGGGAAATTCCTCGACGGCCCCCGCCACGAGCACATCGCGGTGCTGGAAAGCGTGCCGGTGCGGTACGACGCGCGGGAGTTCATGCTGCACCTCTACGGCCGGACCTGCGGTGCGGTGGCGGACTTCTGCGAACTGCGGGGCGCGGCAGCAGCGGCGGAACCGGTGCGCCGGGGCGGCTGGCGGCGGGCCGGGCCGTTTGTCGCCGTCGCGCTCGGGTGGGCCGCCGCGGGCGTGGCCGGGTCGGTGCTGGCCCTCGGCTCGCGCTTCGACCTGGCCGCGTGGTCGGCGACGCTCTGGTGGCCGTTGGTGTGCCTACTCGGCGCGTCGAGCATGCTCTACCTCGCCGCGCGGCGAGGCGCACGGCCGGCGCCGTCCCGCGAACCGGCCCCGCCGCCGGTTCCGCCGGGAGACGTGAAGGCGTTGCGGGCCCGCGCGGAGTGGTCGCTCGACGACATCCGGTTCCAGCAGAAGCACACGTCGGGCTGGTCCGGGAAGGTGGGCGTGGCCGGCGCGGAAGCGGGCGTCACCGGCTCCCGCGAGCTGACCCGGCAACCGAAGACCTACCCGGAGATCGTGCACGAGTTCGGCGAGTTCCTTCGGCAGACCAGCCGCTGTCTCGCGGCGCTGGACCGCGTCGCGAGCCCGTCGATGGTGATCATCCTCGACGAGCTGGACAAGATCGCCACCCCGGACGTCGCCCAGGACTTCATCAACGAGGTCAAGGGCCTGCTGACCACCGACGTTCCGGGCCTGCTGTTCCTGGTGTCGGTGTCGGAGGACGCGCTGGCGGCGTTCGAGCGCCGCGGGCTGCCGGTCCGGGACGCCTTCGACAGCGCGTTCGACCTGATCATCCGGCTCGAGTACCTCAACCTCGACGACGCGCGGCTGGTGCTGTCGAGCCGCGTGATCGGCCTGCCCCAGCCGTTCCTCTGCCTGTGCCACTGCCTGTCCGGCGGGCTGCCCCGGGAGCTGATCCGGGTGGCCCGGCAGGTGCTCGCCGGCCACGGGGAACTGGTGGACGTCGCGGCCAGGGTGGTCGCCGAGGACCTCGCGGCCAAGCGGGCCGGGCTGCTGACGGTGGTCAGCCGGGGCGGGCACGACGACACCCTGGTGAGCGACCTCGTCCGGCACATCGACGCGCACGCGGGCGCCGGTTCCGGCGAGCTGATCGCCGCCGCGGAAGCGCCGCCGATCACCACGGACGTCCCGGAGCACGCCGACCTGCTGCGGCTGCAGACTGAAACCCTCGGCTACCTGTACTACCTGGGCACGGTGCTCGAGGTGTTCGGCCCGGAGTTCGCTCCGGCCGACCTGGCCCGGGGCGAAGCTGCGGGCGACGGCTCGTTCGACTCGCTCGCGTCGGCGCGTCAGCTCTTCCCGGTGAACGCTCGCCTGGCCTGGCTGACGATCACCGCGTTCCGGGAACGCTGGGGCCTGCGCGCGGTGCCGACGCCGTCGGCGCAAGCCCGCCCGGTCAGCCCTGCGGGGCCGGAGCCGGGCGCGGCTTGATCCAGCGGGCGATCCACTGGGCGGCCGCGACCAGCAGCAGGGCCCAGTAGCCGAGGTGGGGCCAGATCGTGCCCACGATGAAGGCCACCAGGAACGCCGCGCTGGTCAGTAGGGAGTTGACCAGCGCCTGGTCGGTGATGGGCTCGGCGTCGCCGTGGACTTCGGGGGTGCGGCGGATGACCTGCACCATCGCGGTGTAGCAGAGGCTGTTCACCAGGATGGTGCCGATGTAGAACAGCACGGCGAACCGGCTGGTCTGGAAGCCGCCCACGATCTGCGTCGGGAAGGGCAGCAGGGCGATCGTGAAGATCCAGCCGAAGTTCAGGTAGACCAGCGGCCCGTTGTAGGCCTCGACGTGCTCGAACATCTGGTGGTGGGCGTACCACAGGCGCCCGATGACCGCGAAGCTCAGCAGGAAGGTGTAGATCTTCCACTGGTTGTCCGTGAAGACCTGGATCGCCTGGGCGTGCTCGGCGCTCAGTTCCGGCACCATCTCCGACAGCGGCAGCACCAGCAGGGTCAGGGCGATGGCGGCGACGGCGTCGGTGAAGAACACCAGCCGTTCGGGGGACCTCGTCTTCTCCACGGCGCGATCCAACCACCCCGCGCCACGCGCCCGTCCACAGGGGTGGAGTGTCCACTGAGGACGTCCGGTTCAGCGGGCCAGCGCCCGGGCCGCCGCGCGGGTGACGGCGGCGGCCACCGCGGCCAGCGCGGGCGAGTCCAGCTTCCACTGCTGCCAGTACAGCGGCACGTCCACCGGGCGGTCGGGCGCCAGGTCCACCAGCGGGCCGCGGCGGGCCAGCTGGGCCTCGGGAACCATGCCCCAGCCGAGCCCCGCGGCCACCGCCTCGGCGAACGACTCCGAAGCGGGCACGTAGTGGCGCGTTCCGCCGGAGGTGCGCCGGCGGGTGAGGCCGCGCAGGAAGCGGTCCTGCAGGTCGTCCTTGCGGTCGAACAGCACCGCGGGCGCGTCGACGAGCGCGCGCGGGCCGTCGCCGAGCCAGCGTTCGGCGAACTCCGGCGAGGCCACGGCGCGGTACCGCATCCGGCCCAGCCTCGTCGCCGTGCAGCCCTGCACCGGGTGGGGAGCGGACGTCACCGCCGCCATCACCAGCCCCTCCCGCAGCAGCGCGGCGGTGTGGTCCTGGTCGTCGCTGCGCAGGTCGAAACACACCCGCAGCTCGCCGGGCAGGTCGGCGAGCGCGGGCAAGAACCAGGTGGCCAGCGAATCGGCGTTGACCGCGATCGGCAGCGTCGTCGGCGCACCCGCTTCCGCCAGGCCCAGCTCCGCCCGGGTGTCGGCCTCCAGCCGGGTGAGCTGACGGGCGAACCGCACCAGCACCGCGCCGGACTCGGTGAGCCGCACCGGTTTCGACCGCTGGACCAGCACCCGCCCGGTGCGCTGCTCCAGTGCTTTCACCCGCTGGCTGACCGCCGACGGCGTCACGTGCAGCGCCGCGGCGGCCGCATCGAAGGACCCCTCGTCGACGACGGCGAGCAGCGTCCGGACCTGGTCGAGCGGCAGATCTGACATCACGATCGCTAATGCTACGTAAGAATCTTTAGCTGGTCTCATGACGGGCGGCCCGCTTACGTTCGACAGCGTGCTTCCTGTGCTTCCCGTACTTCCTGTCCTCGCCGCCGGCTTCGGCACCAGCCTGTCCCTGATCGTCGCCATCGGCGCGCAGAACACCTTTGTGCTCCAGCAAGGCCTGCGCGGTGCGGCCGTCGTGCCGGTGGTGCTGGTCTGCGCGCTGTCGGACGCGGTGCTGATCGCCGCGGGGGTCGGCGGGATCGGCGCCGTGCTGGGCCGCTGGCCGGCCGCCGTCGGCGTGATCGGCGTGGCCGGCGGCCTGTTCCTGGTGGCGTACGGCTTCCTCGCCGCGCGCCGCGCGGTCCGGCCGGGCGCGCTGACGACCGGCGTGGCCGAGGTGAAGTCCTTGCGCCGCACCGTGTTCACCTGTCTGGCGCTGACCTGGCTGAACCCGCACGTGTACCTGGACACCGTGCTGCTGCTCGGTTCGGTGGCCGCGGGACACGGCGACGGCCGCTGGCTGTTCGGCGTCGGCGCCGTGCTGGCGAGCGCGTTCTGGTTCTGCGCACTGGGTTTCGGCGCGCGCCGGCTCGCGGGGGTGTTCGCGCGCCCGGCCGCGTGGCGGGCACTGGACGCGCTGATCGCCGTCACCATGACCGCGCTCGGCGTCACGATGATCGCGGGACAGCTGTGATCAGGTTTGGGGCGAGACCGGCCACATGTCGTCGTTCAGCAGCCGCTTGAGGATCTTGCCCGTCGCGTTGCGCGGCAGCTCGGTCACGAAGAACACGTCCCGCGGGACGGCGAAGCGCGCGAGCTTCTGGTGGATGTAGTGCTGCACGTCCTCGGCATGCATCCGCGCGCCGTCGCGAAGCACCACGTACGCGGCGAGCCGCTGGCCGTACTCGTCGTCGGGCACGCCCACCACTGCGGCGTCGGAGACCCCCGGCAGCGAGACGAGCGCCTCCTCGACCGGCCGCGGGAACACGTTCTCGCCGCCGGACACGATCATCTCGTCGGCGCGGCCGGTGATGAACAGCCGTCCCCCGGCGTCGGTGTAGCCGATGTCGCCGGTGGCCATCAGGTCCTGGGCGCGCGGCACGCTGGAACCGTTGGTGTAGCCGTCGAAGAGCATGTCGTTGCCGACGAAGATCTGGCCCTCGTCGCCGGGCGGCACGAGCTTGCGGTCCTCGTCCAGCACGGCGATCCGCGTGCCCGGCGGGCAGCGGCCCGCGGTGGTCGGCGCGGCGCGCAGGTCGGCCGGGTCGGCGATGCTCGCCCAGGAGACCTCGGTGGAGCCGTAGAAGTTGTAGAGGATGTCGCCGAAGGTGTCCATGAACGTGGTCACGAAGGTGCCCGACATGGCCGAGCCGCTGCTGGCCACGATCCGCAGCGACGAGAGGTCGTACCGGCTGCGCACGCGCTCGGGCAGGTCCTGGATGCGCTGCAGCATGATCGGCACGGCGAACAGCGCGTCGCACCGATGCTCGGCGATCATCCGCAGCGTCTGCTCCGCGTCGAACCGGCGGATCAGCGACAGCTCCGCGCGCAGGGCCATGCCGACCTGCATCGCGGCCAGGCCCCAGCTGTGGAACATCGGCGCCGCGACGGCGATCTTGTCCCTGGCGCGCAACGGGATCCGGGCCAGGATCGTCGCGGCGGTGCCGAGGCCCTTGGGGGTGGGGCGGCGCGCGCCCTTCGGCGCCCCGGTGGTGCCGGAGGTGAGCACGACGATCTGGCCGGGCCGCTCGCTCGGCTTCGGTCTGTTCGAGGGCGTGTCGTGGATCAGCTCCTCGACGGTGCGGTAGCCCTGCTCCGCGTCGTCCCAGGTGCTGACGCGCGGGAAGTCGCCGCGCACGTCGGAGATAGTCCGCGCGAACTCGTCGTCGGCCAGCACCGCGGCCGGGCGGTGGTCGGCGAGCACGTCCTCCACAGCGCTGGGGGACAGGCCGGTGTTGAGCAGGATGACGTCGGTGCCGAGCTTGCTGCAGCCGACGAACGCCTCGATCATCGCCGCGTGGTTGCGGCACATCAGCGCCACCCGCTGGCCGGCCCGGACGCCGAGCTTGGCCAGCGCGTTGGCCAGCCGGTTGCTGCGTTCGTCGATTTCGCGGAAGGTGCGGGTGTTGCGTTCGTCGTGCACCGCGATCTCGTCGGCGCCGCGCGCGGTGGCGGCCAGGTAGCCGCCGGCGACGGTGGCGCCCCACTGCGAGAGGGAGTTCAGCTGCCGGATGACCTTGTCCGGCCGTCCCGCGGCGATGACCCCGGCGCGGACCAGGACGTTCGCCGTGCGCAACGCGGTCGCGCGGTCCTGCGGGAACGGGTCGGCGGCCTCACCCGCGAGCTGCTGGTCGATCCGCCGAGTCAGCTCCTTGAGCAGGCTCTTGACCGCGGACCGGGAGAAGAAGTCCCGGCGCTCCGGCGGCAGTGAGGGGAGCATCAGGCGCAGCACGATCTCGGTGCGGCCGCCTTCGATCGCGCGCAGCTCGAAGGACACCCAGTTGCGCTCGTCGGGCAGCCCGCACCAGACCACGTGCTCGTTCGGCCGGTACACCACCGCGTGGATGGTGCCTTCCACCAGTGTCTCGCGGTCCGGCGCCAGCCGGATCAGGCACCGCGGGCCCCGGCCGCGCGCGGCCGCCTCGGTCACCTCGCACCAGCTGATCGCCGGCACGAACCTCGGGTACAGCTCGGGCGACCCGATGATCTGCCACACCTGGTCGGGCGGATGCCCGGCCATCGCGCTCGCCTCGACTACATCGTCTCGCATGCGATCCGCCTCAGTCGCCGTGCGCGTTGTGCTCCCCGGTCCCTTACCGGACACGCGTTCAGGTCGGGGGCACGCTATCAGCAAATGGGGCAGCTCTGGTACTCCGAACGACCCCGGATCCGCCGGGTGGGAATTTTCCGTCAAGCGGTCATGATCGCGCTGCGGGCCTGGGGAGAGTGTGCTGTCGGGCGGGGTCGCCGCCGGGTCCCATAATGTCCGGGTGGAGCAATTGGTCGAGGAGTACGGCCCCCGCTGGGAGCCCGGGCCGTACGAGCGGGGAACCGACGGCCCGCGGGTGATCTTGGTCGGCGTGGACACGTCTCAGACGGGCTTGCGCGCGGCGTCCTACGCGGGCGGCCTGGCCCGCCGGCAGAAGGCGCGGCTGGTGATCGTGTACGTGGCGGCGCCGTCGATCTGGGCCGGGCTGGCCGCGGCCGCCGTGGCCGACATGCAGCAGCAGACCTTCGAAGAGGAGATCGAGGAGCTGCGCACGGAGCTGCGCAACCGGGCCCACGAGCTGGGCGTGCCGATCACCTTCATGGTCCGCCGCGGCGAGGCCTTCCCCGAACTGCAGCAGGCGGCGATCGACCAGAGCGCGGACATGGTCGTGGTGGGCGCGTCCGAGCAGTCCGGCCACCGGCTGGTCGGCTCGGTGGCGAACCGCCTGGTCCGCGCCGCGCACTGGCCCGTGGTCGTCGTGCCCTGACGGCGCTTCACGGCTGAACCGGCGGCGTTGACAGCTGCCCGGCAGGCGGTAAGAATAATGAACCGGTAAGAAACCTGAACCGGTTTGGAGGCGTCGGATGGATCCACAGGACGAGTTGCCGGATGCGGCGGCGAAGCTCGGCGAGCTGGCCGGGGACCATGCCGCGGAGACCGAGCAACGGCGGGCGCTGGCCCCCGCCGTGGTCGAGGCGGCCCGGGCTTCGGGCCTGTTCCGCGCCGGGCTGCCGGCGGCGCTCGGGGGAGCCGAGCCGTCCGTGGCGGCAGTGCTGCGGGCCGCGGAAAAGGTGGCCGAGGCCGACGCGTCGGCCGGCTGGTGCGTCTCCATCGCGGCCACCAGCAGCCTGCTCGGCGCGTACCTGCCCGCCCGCGGCGGCCACGAGGTCTTCGGCGACCCGGCTTCGATCGCCGCCGGGGTGTGGGCCCCGCGCGGGAAAGCGATCCCGGCCGACGGCGGCGTCACGGTTTCCGGGCGCTGGCCGTTCTGCAGCGGGGCGCCGCACGCGGACTGGGTGTTCCTCGGCTGTGTCCGGCCGGAGGGCGACGGCGGCCGGCTGGTCGTCGCCGCGATCCCGGCCGGGCAGCTGACGGTCCACGACACCTGGCGCACCTCCGGCCTGCGCGGGACCGGCAGCCACGACGTCAGCGCGGAGGAGGTCTTCGTCCCCGCTCACCGGCTGCTGTCCATTATGGATGGACCGCCCGCGAACGCCGGTACGCTGCACCGGTTTCCGCTCTTCGGGTTCTTCGCCGCGTCGATCGCCGCGGCCGCGCTCGGCAACGCCCGTGGCGCGATCACGGACCTCGTCGAGCTGGCCGGGGTGAAGAACCCGAGCGGTTCGCGTCGCACGCTCGCCGAGCGCTCGGCCACGCAGGGTGCTGTCGCCGAGGCCGAGGCCTCGCTGCGCGCGGCCCGTGAGTTCTACTACCGCGCCATCGACGACGCCTGGCAGGCCGCCGCTTCCGGGGCCACGGTGGTCGCCGAAGAGCTGCGGCTGGCCTTGCGGCTGGCTAGCACGCATGCCGTCCGGACGTCGGCGGAGGTCGCGCGGACGATGTACGACCTCGGCGGCGGCTCGGCGATCTACGAGACTTCGCCGTTGCAGCGCCGGTTCCGCGACGCGCACACGGCCACCGCGCACTTCCAGGTCAACCCCGCCACCTACGAGCTGGCCGGCCGGGTCCTGCTCGGCCTCCCGGCTGACACGGCGCAGCTGTGAGCGGAATCGGGGTGGTGACGCCGTTCTGGCTCGACCGGCCGGACGCCGAGGCGGTCGAGATCGCCATCGAGGCCGACCGCAACGGCTTCGGCGAGCTGTGGATCGGCGAGATGGCGACGTTCGACGCGTTCGCGCTGGCGACGGCCGTCGGGCTGCGGACGGAACGGATCGGCGTGCGTGTCGGCCCGTTGCCGATCGGCGTCCGCACGCCGGTTTCGATGGCGCTCGGCGTCGCGTCGGTGGCGGGGCTGGCGCGCCGGCCGGTGGGGCTCGCGCTCGGCGGCTCGAGCCCGGTGATCGTCGGCCGCTGGCACGACCGGCCGTGGGAACACGCCGCGGGCCGGATGCGCGAGACGGTCGGGGCGCTGCGTACAGTCCTGAGTGGACAACGGATTTCCGTTGCCGGGGAACACGTCCGCAGCGACGGTTTCCGGCTGCGGCAGCCGGTGCCGGAGCTGCCGATCACGGTGGCGGCGTTCGGCCCGGCGATGACCCGGGTGGCCGCGGAGGTGGCGGACGAGGTCGTGCTCAACCTGGTTCCGCCCGCGCGGGTCGCGGCGACGCGGAAGGCGGTGGACGCGCACGCCGTCGCCGCCGGGCGGACGCCGCCGCGGCTGGCGGTGTGGATCCCGGTGGCGCTCGACCCCGGCGCGGCCACGCGACGGCAGCTGGCCGCGCAGCTCAGCGTCTACCTGAGCCCGCCGGGCTACGGCGAAATGTTCGCGTCACTGGGTTACGGTTCGCTTGTGTCTTCGGCGCGATCCGGTGCGGCGCGCGCCGAGCTGGCGGCCGCCGTCCCGCCGGAGCTGGCCGCGGAGGTCGGCGCGATCGGTGACGTTTCGCAGGTTCGCGCGCGGATCGCCGAGTACCACGCGGCGGGCGCGGACCACGTCGGCCTGGTCCCGGCGACGGCGGAAGACCCGGCCGGCCGGGCGCTGCTGCGTGAGCTGGCGCCGTGATGGCCGCGGAACACGAGCTGCGCCAACGGTTCACCGCCGAATCCGTCGGCCGGTCGCTGGAGGTGCTGGGGGAGCGCTGGACCCTGCTGATCCTGCGCGAGGCGTTTTTCGGCGTGCGGCGGTACGCGCAGTTCGCGCGGAACCTCGGCATCCCGCGCCCGACCCTGTCCGCGCGCCTGAAAAGCCTGGTGGAGCTGGAAGTCCTGGACCGCGTGGTGTACGCGACGGACCCGGACCGCTTCGAATACCGCCTCACCGCCGCGGGCAAGGCGATCTTCCCGGCCCTGGTCGTCCTGATGCGCTGGGGCGACGACCACCTCCCGCCCCCGGACGGCCC
>DASXYS010000123.1:0-54667 GCA_036502365.1 Amycolatopsis sp. | reverse complement strand
GACGCCTTGGCCGGGGCCGAGGGCCAGCCGCTGGCCACGCGGATCCGAGTCGCGCTGACCGCGTACGCGTTGAGCACCGCGACCGACCTACGCCGCGCGCGGGTGGCGTACGTGGAGATCATCGGAGTGAATCCCGTCGTCGAAGCGCACCGGATGGCCACGCGCGCCCGCTGGGCCGGGTTGATCCGCGACCTGCTCCGCACGGGTGTCACGGCCGGCGAGATCCCCGGCCGTGACTATCGGCTGGCCGCGAGCGCTTACATCGGCGCGGTCAACGGCCTGTTGCAGGACTGGTGTGCCACCGAGGACCGGGCGCCGCTGGCTGACGTGGTCGACGAGCTGGCCCGGATCTCGGCGGCCCTGACCGGCTGAAGCTCCCCGGTCGCGGATTTGACCTGGAGCGCACTCCAGGTCGTACTGTCGAGCGCATGAGCTACTCGATAGCGGAAGCCGCACGACGTAGCGGCCTGTCGATCGACACCCTCCGGTACTACGAGCGGATCAAGCTCCTCGACCCGCCGGCCCGCGACGGCGCCGGGCGGCGCGCGTACTCGGACGACGACCTGAACTGGCTGGGGTTCCTCACCAAGCTCCGGCTCACCGGCATGCCCATCAAGAGCATGCGTGAATACGCCTCCCTGCGCCGCCACGGGGTGGCCAGCGCCGGCCGGCGCAAGGCGATCCTCGTCGAGCAGCGCCAGTCCGTGGCCGACCGGATCGCCGAACTCCAGGGCTGCCTGGACATCCTTGACTACAAGATCAGCCACTACGACCAGATCGACCGCAAGGCACTGGGCCAGCGGCCGGCTATGGAGGAGATCTCCGCGTGATCAGCAAAAGGAAGCTCGGCGAGCTGGAAGTCAGCGCTCAGGGTCTCGGCTGCATGGGCATGAGCCAGGCCTACGGCGTGCGCGACAACGACGAAGAGTCGATCGCCACCATCCACCGCGCGCTGGAGCTGGGCGTGACCCTGCTGGACACCGCCAACGTGTACGGCGCGGGCGTGAACGAGGAACTGGTCGGCCGCGCGATCGCGGACCGGCGCGACCAGGTGGTGCTCGCGACGAAGTTCGGCATCGTCTGGACCGAGGACGGCATGTCCGCGCGCGGCGACGCGGCGTACGTGAAGCAGAGCTGTGACGAATCCCTGCAACGCCTCGGGGTCGACCACATCGACCTCTACTACCAGCACCGGGTCGACCCGAACGTGCCGGTCGAGGAGACCTGGGGCGCGCTCGCCGAACTCGTGCAGGCCGGAAAGATCCGGTATGCGGGCATTTCCGAGGCCAACGCCGCGACGATCCGGCGCGCGCACGCCGTGCACCCGGTGACCGCGCTGCAGAGCGAGTGGTCGTTGTGGACGCGCGGGATCGAGGACGAGATCCTCGGCACCTGTCGTGAGCTGGGCATCGGCTTGGTGCCGTTTTCGCCGCTGGGCCGTGGGTTCCTCACCGGCCAGCTCACCTCGCTCAAGGACCTGCCCGAGGACGACATGCGGCGCGGCCTGCCGCGGTTCTCCGAGGAGAACTTCGACCGGAACATGGCCATCGTGGAGGCGCTGCAGGCGCTGGCGGCGGAGAGGGGCGTGACCGCCGGGCAGCTGGCGCTGGCCTGGGTGCAGGCCCAGGGCGACGACGTCGTGCCGATCCCGGGCACCAAGCGGCGGAAGTACCTGGAGGAGAACGTCGCGGCGGCCGGGCTGGCACTGTCCGAAGAGGACATCGCCGCGATCGAGCAGGCGGCCCCGAAGACCGCTTTCGCCGGGGCGCGTTACCCCGAGCGGCTCGCGCGCGCGGCCGGCAAGTAACCAGAGTTTTGTACCGCGGGAGAGAAAACATGAGTGGATCGACGCTGCCCACGCGCAGGCTCGGCGAGCTGGAAGTCGGCGCCCAGGGCCTGGGCTGCATGGGCATGAGCGAGTTCTACGGCGAGGGCGACGACACCGAGTCGACGGCCACCGTCCACCGGGCGCTGGAGCTGGGCGTCACCCTGCTCGACACCGCGGACATGTACGGCATGGGGCGCAACGAGGAGCTGGTCGGCCGGGCCATCGCGGACCGGCGTGACCAGGTGGTGCTGGCCACGAAGTTCGGCATCGTGCGCGACCCGGACGACCCGGGCAAGCGGGGTGTGCGCGGCGACGCGGAGTACGTGCGCTCGTCGGTCGAGAAGTCGTTGCGGCGCTTGAACACCGACTACATCGACCTGTACTACCAGCACCGGGTCGACCCGAGCGTGCCCATCGAGGACACCGTGGGCGCGATGGCCGAACTGGTGCGGGAAGGCAAGATCCGGCACATCGGGCTGTCGGAGGCGGGCGCGGGCACCATCCGCCGCGCGCACGCCGTGCACCCGATCACAGCCGTGCAGACGGAGTGGTCGCTGTGGTCGCGTGACATCGAGGAGGCCGTGGTGCCGGCGTGCCGTGAGCTGGGCATCGGCCTGGTGCCGTACTCCCCGCTCGGCCGCGGGTTCCTGACCGGCCGGTTCACCTCGAAGGACGACTTCGTCAAGGACGACTTCCGGCAGCAGACCCAGCCGCGGTTTGCCGAGGGCAACCTCGAGAAGAACCTCGCCATTGTCGAGGCACTGCGCGCGCTGGCGGCGGAGAAGGGCGTGACGGCCGGGCAGCTGGCGCTGGCGTGGGTGCAGGCCCAGGGCGACGACGTCGTGGCGATCCCGGGCACCAAGCGGCGGAAGTACCTGGAGGAGAACGTCGCGTCCGTGGCGCTGGAACTGTCCACTGAGGACGTCAAGGCGATCGAGGCGGCGTTCCCGGCCGACGCGGTGGCGGGAACCCGTTATCCCGAGGCCGCCATGCGGATGCTTTCGCGCTGAACCGGCCACCACGACGGCCCGTATTCGTCCCGGCTATCGGGACGAATGCGGGCCATCGCGGCACTCTGAGCCTTTTCTGAGATCTCCGGTCCAGGCTGACGCCGATCGGGTGACCGGGATCGGACGCAGGAGGCTTTCGTGTCGGAGGACGTTCTGGACTACCTGGTGGTCGGCGCGGGGCCCGCGGGCCTGCAGCTCGGCCAGCAGCTCGACCGGGCGGGGCACAGCTACCTGGTCCTCGAAGCGGGCTCGGGCCCGGCCACGTTCTTCCGCACCTTCCCGCGGCACCGCACGCTGATCTCGGTCAACAAGAAGTACACCGGCTGGACCGACCCGGAGCTGAACCTCCGGATGGACTGGAACTCGCTGCTGGCCGAGGGTGACCCGGAGCCGCTGCTGTTCACCGACTACAGCGCGGAGATGTTCCCGCCCGCCGAGGCCCTGCTGCGCTACACCGCCGACTACGCGGCGAAGCACAAGATCGCCATCCGGTACGACACCCGGGTGAGCCGGATCAGCCGCGCCGACGGGAACTTCGTGGCCAAGGCCGAGGACGGCACCGCGTTCACCGCCCGGCGGCTGGTGGTGGCGACGGGTGTGACCAAGGCGCACGTCCCGGACGTCCCGGGCATGGAGCTGGTCGACCAGTACGCCGACTTCGACACCGACCCGGCGCAGTTCACCAACCAGCGAGTGCTGGTACTGGGCAAGGGAAACTCGGCGTTCGAGACCGCCGACAGCCTCAACGCGCACGCTGCCGTCCTGCACGTCTCGGGCCCACGGCCGGTGAAGCTCGCCTGGCGCACGCACTTCGTCGGGCACCTGCGCGCGTTCAACGCCGGGGTGCTGGACATGTACCAGCTCAAGCTGCAGCACGCGATCCTCGACGGCGACGTCCGCGAGATCACCAAGCGTGAAGACGGCTACCACGTGAAGTTCGCCTTCTTCCGCGCCGACGAGGTGATCAAGGAGCTGCGTTACGACCGGGTGATCGCCTGCACCGGCTTCCGGTTCGACGCCTCGATCTTCGACGAGGACTGCCGCCCGGAGCTGACGATCGGCGACCGGTTCCCGGCGCAGACCTCGTCCTGGGAGTCGGTGAACGTGCCCGGCCTGTACTTCGCCGGCACGATCACGCAGGTTCGCGACTTCAAGAAGGCGACCAGCGCGTTCATCCACGGCTTCCGCTACGGCGTGCGCGCGCTGTCGAAGATCTTCGAGGAGCGCTACCACGGCCGCGAGTGGCCGCACACGGTGCTGAAGACCGACATCGGCGACCTGGTCGAGGCCGTGATCACCCGGATCAACCGCAGTTCCGCGCTGTACCAGCAGTTCGGCTTCCTGGCCGACGTGCTGGTGCTCGAACGCGGGCAGGCGCGGTACTACGAGGAGGTGCCGGTGGCGCGGGTCGCCGAGCGGTCGCCGGACGTCGAGAACGCGTTGGTGATCACCCTCGACTACGGGCCGGACCACGACAAGGTGGACCCGTTCGACTTCACCGTCAAGCGCGCGAGCCAGGACGTCGCCAACGACACCGGCGAGGGCCACTACCTGCACCCCATCGTCCGGCACTACCGGCGCGGTGAGCTGGTCGCGACCCACCACGTCACGGAGAACCTCGAAAACGAGTGGAACCGCGAGGTGCACGTGGACGCGCTCACGGCGTTCCTCACGAAGCAGCTGGCTTGACCATGCGCACGATCGCGGAGTTCGAAGCCGCGGCGCGCGAGCGGCTCGAACCGGCGCACTACGACTTCTTCGCGGGTGCGGCGGGCGACGAGCTGACCCTGCGCGCCAACGAAGCGGCGTTCAGCCGGCGTTCGCTCGTGCCGCGGGTGTTGCGCGGCAAGGGAAAACGGGACCTGGCGGTCGAAATCGCCGGCTCGCCGCTTTCGCTGCCCGTCCTGGTTTCGCCGACGGCGTTCCACCGGCTGGCGCACCCGGACGGCGAGCGCGCCACGGCCGAGGCGGTGGCCGCCGCCGGCACCGTGATGGTGGTGAGCATGGCCGCGACCACGGCGATCGAGGAGGTCGCGGCCGCCGCCCGGGCCGTCGCGGCCGACCCGGCGCTGTGGTTCCAGCTGTACCTGCAGCCGGACCTCGACTTCACCGAGTCCGTGGTGCGCCGCGCCGAGGGCGCGGGGGTGCGGGCGCTGGTGGTGACCGTCGACTCGCCGGTGTTCGGGCGGCGCGAGCGCGACCAGCGCAACGGCTTCCACGATCTGCCGCCGGGGCTGGTCGTGGAGAACATGAGGGACGGCTCGGGTCGGGTTCGCGACATCGAGATGTCGGCCGAGCTGTCCTGGGCGCACATCGCCTGGCTACGCGAGACGACCTCGCTTCCCGTGCTGCTCAAGGGAATCCTGCATCCGGAAGACGCACGGCTGGCCGTCGCCGCCGGGGTCGACGGGCTGGTGGTCTCCAACCACGGCGGCCGTCAGCTGGACACCGCGGTGTCCACTTTGGACGCGTTGCCCGAGCTGGCCGCGGCCGTCGGCGGCGCGATCCCGCTGGTGCTGGACGGCGGCGTGCGGCGGGGCACGGACGCGGTGAAGGCGCTGGCTCTCGGTGCGAACGCCGTCGGGATCGGCCGTCCGGTGTTGTGGGGGCTCGCCGCGGCGGGCCGGGAAGGAGTGGCGGAAGTGCTGGAACGACTGCGGGAAGAGCTGGACCACACGCTCGCGCTGTGCGGGGCGGGGACGCCGGCCGAGCTGACCGCGGACCTCGTCCGATGACCCGGCTCCTGGTGCGGGTGCTGCTCGCCGGCCTGGTCGTGACGCTGCCCCGCTGGCTGCCGGGCCGGGTGGTGGCCTTGCGGATGAAGATCTTCGCGCTGGTCAACGGCGAGGAAGGGCTGCCGATCCCCGGCGAGCGCATCGGGGTCGAGGACTTCCGGCGGGTGTACGCCGACCCGGCGGCCGGCGGGCGGAGCAAGGGCGCCGCGCTGTCGGACCTGTTCTGGTACTGGCTCGCGCCCGGTCCGCAGGTGCACCAGGAGCACCTGGAGGCCGGGCCGCGCTACGACGAGGTCGCCAAGACCACCCGCCACATCCTGGTGAAGACCAAGGCGGAGTCCGAAGAGCTGACCCGCCGCTGCGCCGCGCACGTACTGGACGGGCTGGAAGTCGGTGAGGGCCGGACGATCCGGCTGCGCGACGAGATGATGCCCGTCTGGGCCGAGCTGTACTACGAGCTGGTGTTCGGCGAGCCCTGCCCGCCGCAGGCGCGGGACCTGATCGTCGGGCATGCCGACGACGTCGTGTCGGCGCTGAAGTGCGTACGGCCGCGGAACATGCGGCGCCGCGCGCGGCTGACCGCGTACCTGCGCCGCCGCCTGGCCGACGTGCCGCACCCCATGCCGACCCGGCTCACCCCCGAGGAGCAGGTGTTCTATCTGCAGGGCACTTTCTTCAACACCGCCGTGGTGCAGATGTCCGAGGCGATGGCGCACCTGCTGATGGTCATCGCCCAGCACCCGGACGTGCAGGCGCGGCTGGTCGCGGACCCGGACGACGACGAGTACCTGGACCGCGTGATCGACGAGGGCCTGCGCACGTACCCGTTGTTCGGCATCGCCCACCGCATCGCCACCGACGACATCGAGCTGGAGCACACGAAGATCGACGCCGGCACCGTGCTGCTGTTCAGCTACCCCGACTTCCACCACGCCGGCTTCGAGCGGCCGGACGAGTTCGACCCCGAGCGCTGGAATCCGGCGAGTGTCCCCGCCGGGTTCCCGGCCCGCACCGCGATCGCGCCGGTGCCGGCGAAGAAGGACGTCAACTTCCTGCCGTTCGGCGTCGCGCAGAACCGAGCGTGCCCGGCCCGCGGCCTCGCGCCGGTGACGATGCGCGTGGTGACGCGGGAGGTTCTGCGCCGGTTCTCGCTGGCGTCGAGCGCCGCCCACACCCGCTCGATCCCCAACCGCGGCCCGGTGATCCTCACCCCGCGTGGCTCGCGTCCCCCGTCGAGCGCGGCGCTGGCCCGGCTCGCCGCCCGGGACCGCTGGGAAGACGTCTGGCGCAGCGTGGCCCAGCTCGTTTTCGGCACCTACATGGTGCTCGACGCCCGGCACAAACGCTTGTGCGCCAAGTACTTCGAGACCCAGAGCGTAGAAGACCCCGGAGGCGAATGATGACCCCGACCCAGGCGGCGCCCGCGTTTTTCCTGGCGGTGGTCGTGATCCTCGTGGTGTGCCGGCTGGTCGGAATGCTGGCGGTGAAGATCGGCCAGCCGCCGGTGGTCGGCGAGATGGTCTCGGGCGTGCTGCTCGGGCCGTCGCTGCTCGGGCTCGTGCTGCCCGGCGTGCAGGCCGCGCTGTTCCCCGACACCGTGCGGATGCTGCTGTACCTGGGCGGCCAGATCGGCCTCGTGATCTACATGTTCGGCGCGGGTTACGAGTTCCGCGTCGGCGCGATCAAGGGCTCGGTGAAGTCCGTCGTCTCGGTTTCGGCGGCCGGCACGGTGGTCCCGCTCGTGCTGGGCATCGGGGTGAGCGTGCTGGGCGCGAACTGGGTCGGCATCCTCAAGCCCGGGGTGTCGCCCGCGGTCTCGGCCGTTTTCGTCGGGGTGGCGATCGCCATCACGGCGTTCCCGATGCTCGCCCGGATCATCACCGAGCGCGGTCTCGGCGGCACCCGGTTCGGCTCGCTGGCGCTGGCCTGCGGGGCGCTCGACGACGTGCTCGCGTGGGTCCTGCTGGCCGTGGTGCTCGGCATGCACGCGGGCTCGACCGGGCCGGTCGTGACGGCCGTCGGCGGCGGGGTCCTGTTCGCGCTGCTGGTGTGGCTGGTCGTGCGCCGGGTGCTGGCGAAGACCATGGCCAGCCCGCGGGTGAACGCCGACCAGCGGATGCTCGTCACGGCGGTGCTCCTGTTCGGCGCCGCCTGGTTCACCGACGTGATCGGGCTGTACGCGGTGTTCGGCGCGTTTGTCCTCGGCATCGCGTTCCCGCGGGGCGAGGCGGCCGACGCCGTGCTCGCGAAGTTCATGCCGATCGGGCGAATCGTGTTCCTGCCGCTGTTTTTCACCTATTCCGGCCTGAACACCCGGTTCGCCCTGCTGGCGGACCCGAATCTGCTGGCGTACGCGGTGGTTGTCGTCGTGGTCGCGGTGATCGGGAAGCTCGGCGCTTCGTGGGCCGCCGCTCGCCTGGCCGGGGAGTCGCAGCCGATCGCGTTGCGCGTGGGCGTGCTCGTGAACGCGCGCGGGCTGATGCAGCTGATCGCGCTGAACGTCGGGTTACAGGCCGGAATCGTCTCACCGGCGTTGTTCACGGTGCTGGTGCTGGTCGCGTTGGTCACCACGATCATGACCGCGCCGCTCCTGAGCTGGCTGGACCGCCGCGACGGGCGCCGGTACGCGGGCCAGGAGCTGCCGGAATTCCTCCGTTCGGCGCAACCGGCCCGATCATGACCGATTCCCGACGAAAGTTGAGGGTTCAATCTAGAGATTCACTGCCAGTATGGGTATGTGTACGAAGCGGTGGAAACTCAGGCTCCGGCCCGGGTGCTCCTGATCGAGGACGACCGTGAACTGGCCGGCATGCTCGCCGGGCTGCTCCGCGAAGAGGGCTACGAAACCGACCAGGCGCACGACGGCCAGCGTGGTCTGCACCTCGGGCTCACCGGGCGCTACGACGTGATCGTCATCGACCGCCGGCTGCCGGTGATGGACGGGCTGGCCGTGCTCGCCGGGCTGCGGCGCAAGGCCGTCACGGCGCGGGTGCTGGTGCTCTCGGCGCTGGGTGAACTGTCCGACCGCGTGAACGGCCTCGACGCGGGCGCCGACGATTACCTCGTGAAGCCGTTCGAGACCGACGAACTGCTGGCGCGCCTGCGCGCGCTCTGCCGTCGTGACCTCGACGGCGCCGAGTCGATCCCGCTCGGCACGGCGGCGCTGGACCTGCTGCGCCACGAGGTGGTGCTGGCGCGCGGCGAGCGCGTGACGCTGTCCGGACGCGAGTTCGAGCTGCTGCGCACACTGGCGCAGCGGCCGAAGTCGATCCACCCGCGCGCCGCGCTGCGCACCAACGTGTTCGCCGATTCGACCGGTGAGTCCATTGTGGACACCTATGTCTACTACCTGCGGCGCAAGCTGGGCCGGAACGTGGTGAAGACCGTGCACGGACTCGGTTACCAGATCGGGGCCATGTGACGGCGGTGCTGACGTGACGGCGGTGTCGATGTGACGGCGGTGGTCGATCCGGACACGCGGGTGCTGCGGCGCACGCGGCGGCGGATCGCGGGCCAGATCGCCGTGGTGATCACGCTGGTGGTGCTGGCGGCGGGCGGGATCTCCTACTGGGTGCTGCTGCGCGGACAGAACGACGAGGTCGACCGCACGCTGAACACCACCCTGGCCCGCGGCCTGTCGGCGACGCCGCCGGGCTGCGTCTACCTGGTGACGCCCGCCGGCCACGCACCGTCCGGGCCGATGCCGTTCACCGTGCCGCCGCCCGCGCCGGTGCCGCACGACGGCGACGTTGTCACGCAGGAGCTTTCGCTCGGCGGCGGGACGTACACGATGCGCACGGTGAACCGCGGCGGACAGGTCTCGCAGGTGTTCATGGACGAGTACTACCTGATCTCGGACCGCGAGCAGCTGGTGCTGGGGCTGGCCGTGGCCGAGCTGGTGGTGCTGCTGGTGGCCGTGTTCAGCGGTTACCTGCTGGCCGGCCGCGCCATCCGCCCGCTGGGCGAGGCGCTGCGGCGGCAGCGGACCTTCGTGGCGGACGCGTCGCACGAGCTGCGCGCGCCGTTGACGCGCCTGCACACGCGTACGCAGCTCATGGCGCGCCGGGCGCGGGGTTCCGCGTCGGCTCCGGTGTCGCCGGAGGACCTGGACATGCTGGTCGACGGCACCCGCGAGCTGGGCGAGGTGGTGGACGACCTGCTGCTGTCGGCGCAGGCGGGGTGCGAGCGCCCGTCGCTGGAGCCGGTGGAGCTGGGTTTGCTGGCGGACCAGGCGGTGGCCGCCGAGGCCGTCCGCGCGGGCGACCGCCGGGTCCGGATCTGTGTGCGCCGTTCCCCGGGGCTGGCCGACGTCGTCCCCGGCGTGCCCACGGCCTTGCGCCGCGTGCTCTCGGCGCTGCTCGACAACGCCATCGGCCACACCCCGCCGGGCGGCTCGATCGAGGTGAGCCTGGACAACCCGGACGACCGGCACGTGGAACTGCGCGTCCAGGACACCGGAACGGGTTTCGCCCAGCGTGACGCGGAGCGGCTCTTCGAGCGTTTTGCCCACGGCACCAACGGGGAGGGTCGCCGGTTCGGCTTGGGCCTCGCCTTGGTCCACGAGGTCGTCACCGGTCACGGCGGCACCATCGCGGCCGCCGGCGCCCCGGGTGTGGGCGCGACCTTCACCCTGCGTTTCACCCGCGCGGCTCGCTAGCCCCAGCTCGGCGCAGCGGATGACGCTTTCCCCGCACTGACCGAAGGGAAAGCGTCATCCGCTGCATCGGCGGTGGCGTGCGTCGCGTTCCCCTGAAGAATGCGCTCGCAGCCGGCCGTTAAGCTTGGTGACGTGCCTGAATACCTGTCGACCGCGCCTGTCAAGGGGACCCGAGACTTCCTCCCCCCCGAAATGTCCGTCCGCACGCAGGTGTTCGGCCATCTCTACGAGGTGCTGGAGAGCTACGGCTTCCTCCGCTACGACGGCCCGATCCTGGAGCAGGCCGAGGTCTACGAGCGGAAGTCCGGCCAGGAGATCGCCGACCAGCAGCTGTACACGCTGACCACGCGGGGCGGCGAGCGGCTGGCCCTGCGCCCGGAGATGACGCCGTCGGTGGCGCGGATGATCGCGGGCAACGCGAAGTCGCTCTCGTTCCCGGTGCGCTGGTACAGCCACCCGAACTGCCACCGCTACGAGCGCCCGCAGCGCGGCCGCGTGCGTGAGCACTGGCAGATCAACGCGGACATCTTCGGCTCGGACAGCGCGAACTGCGAGATCGAGATGTTCGAGCTGATCCACGACCTGATGGGCGCGCTCGGAGCGACGCCGGACATGTTCGCGGTGCGGGTGAACGACCGGAACCTGCTCTCCTCGGCGCTCACCGACGTGGTCGGCGTCAGCGCCGAGCAGCTGCCCCAGGTGTTCGCGCTGGTGGACCGCTGGGAGAAGACGGCAGCCGACGACCTGGCCGCGAGCGCGTCGGAGATCGGGCTCGCGGACAAGCAGTTCGAGAAGCTGACCGAGACGCTCGCCGCAGGCCCGGCGCTGCTCGACGAGCTGCCCGCCGAGGTCAAGGAGAACTCGAACCTGGTGCGGGTGCTGTCCAGCAGCGCCGCGAGCCTGGTGCGCTTCGAGCCGATGATCGTGCGCGGGCTGGCCTACTACACGTCCACCGTGTTCGAGGTCTTCGACACCTCGCCGCAGAACCGCCGCGCCCTCTTCGGCGGCGGCCGGTACAGCGACCTCGCGTCGCTGTTCACCAAGGAGCAGATCCCCGGCATCGGCTTCGGCATGGGCGACGTGACGCTGATGGACTTCCTCAGCACGCACGGCCTCACACCGTCACCGCGCAGCGAGGTCGACGTGGTGGTGATCCCGGTGGACGAGCAGCTGGCGGACGCGGCGCGTCAGGTCGCGACGTCGCTGCGCCGCGCGGGCCTGCGCACGTCCACCCCGCTGGAGCCGCGCAAGCTGGGCAAGGAGCTGACCCGTGCCGACAAGGCCGGGGCGGCGGCCGTGGTCATCGTCGGCCAGGAGGACTGGGCGGCGGGTTACGTGACCGTCCGGGGCCTGGCCACGCGTGAACAGCAGCAGGTCGCGCTGGCGGAGGTGCCGGGCGTGGTTTCCGCACTGCTCGCCCCGTAACTGCTCGTGAGTGGCTATGACGGTTCTAACCGTCGTAGCCACTCACGAGCAGTTTCCTGAGTAGCAACGCGACTTCGGCCGGCCGGGTGCTCGCCACGGAGTGGCCCGCATCCGCCACCACCTCCACCCGCGCACCCACCGCCGCGTAACGGGCCGCGGTTTTCGCGCAGTCGTACAAACGGTCGCGGGCACCGAGGATCACCAGCGCGGGCAGGCCCAGCTCGCGCAGCTGGACGTCCAGCGGCCGGGCCGCGAGCACCCGCCGCCGGTCGACCAGGATGGTGCGGTCCATGGCTGGACTGGTTGCGGCGAAGTCGGCGCCGAACCGCCGCACCAACGGGATGGACGCGAGTAATCGCAGCGCACCACCGGCTAAGGGGAGCAGGCCGTGGCCCGGCGGGAACGTCGCGTAGCCGTAGTCCGGCGCCTGCCCGATCACCACGACCCGCTCGACCAGGCCGGTCCGCTCGGCCAGGGCCAGCACCACGTCGGCGCCGAAGGAATGCCCGACGGCCGTGACCGCCGGGTGCCCGAGTTCCTTCAGCGTGTTCGCGATCGCCGCGGCCTGCGAGGACGCGTCGAGGCCGGTGTGCCCGCCCGTCGTGCCGTGCCCGCGCAGGTCGACGCGCACCACGCGGTAGTCCTCGGCGAGCAGCGGGACGAGCCGGTCGTACGAGTGCACCGAGCCGCAGAACCCGTGCACCAGCAGCACAACCGGCGCGTTCGGCGGCCCGTCCTCGCGGACGTGCAGCGGCGCCGTCATCCCACGGCCCGGGCCATCGCCCGGCCCGCGGCGCGGCCGGAGAAGATGCAGCCGCCCAGGAAAGTGCCCTCCAGCGCGTTGTACCCGTGGACGCCACCGCCGCCGAAACCCGCGACCTCGCCCGCGGCGTACAGGCCAGGGAACGGCGAGCCGTCGGCGCGGACCGCCTGGGAGTCCAAAGTGGTCTGGACGCCGCCGAGGGTCTTGCGGGTCAGGATGTTCAGCCGGACGGCGATCAACGGCCCGTGCGCGGGGTCGAGGAAACGGTGCGGCTTGACCACGCGCGCCAGCCGGTCGCCGATGAACCGGCGCGCGTTCGCGACGGCCATCAGCTGCAGGTCCTTCGAGTACGGGTTCCCGACCTCCAGGTCACGGGCCACGATCTGGCGCTCCAGCTCCGCGGCGTCGATCTGCGGCCCGCGCGAGAGCTTGTTCATCCCCTCGACGAGCGCGGGAACATCTTGCGCGACAACGAAGTCCACACCGTGGCGCTTGAACGCGTCGACCGGTCCCGGCGCGCCCTTGGCCGCGCGCGAGGCCAGCGTCTGCTTGAGGTCCTTGCCGGTGATGTCCGGGTTCTGCTCCGAGCCCGAGAGCATGAACTCCTTTTCCAGGATCGTCTGCGTCAGCACGAACCACGAGTAGTCGTGGCCGGTGGCGAGGATCGTCTTCAGTGAGCCGTTGGTGTCGAAGCCGGGGAAGTTCGGCGCGGGCAGGCGGTGGCCGGTGGCGTCGAACCACAGCGAGGACGGGCCGGGGATGATCCGGATCGCGTGGTCCGGCCAGATCGGGTCCCAGTTGTGGATGCCCTCGGTGTAGTGCCACATCCGGTCGCGGTTCACCACGTTCGCGCCCGCCGTCTCGGTGATCGCGATCATCCGACCGTCCACATGGGCCGGCACACCCGGGATCATCGTGGTGGGCACCGGGCCCAGCCGCTCGACCGGCCAGTTGCGCCGGACCAGCTCGTGGTTGTGGCCGATGCCGCCGGAGCTGACCAGCACCGCCTTCGCCCGCAGCTCGAACTCGCCCGCCTTTTCGCGTGACGACTTGTGGCCGCGCTCTTCGTCGGAAGGCACCAGTACCGTGCCGCGGACGCCGACCGCCGCGCCGTCTTCGACGACCAGCTCGTCCACCTGGTGCCGGAACGCGAACCGGACCAGCCCGCGCCGCTCGCCGTCGAGCACCGGCTCGGCGAACACCCGCACCACCTCGGGGCCGGTGCCCCAGGTGAGGTGGAACCGCGGCACGGAGTTGCCGTGCCCGCCCGCCGCGCCGCCGCCGCGCTCGGCCCAGCCGACGATCGGCGTCACGCGCAGGCCCAGGTCACGCAGGTACTGGCGCTTCTCGGTGGTGGCGAAGCGGACGTACGCCTCGGCCCACTTCCGCGCCCAGTGGTCCTCGTCCTCCCGGTCGAAGCCCGCGGAATCGAGCCAGTCGCGCAACGCGAGTTCGTAGGAGTCCTTCACGCCGAGCCGGCGCTGCTCGGGGCTGTCGACGAACATCAGCCCGCCCAGCGACCAGAACGCCTGGCCGCCGAGGTTGGCGCGGTTCTCCTGGTCCAGCACGAGCACCCGGCGGCCCGCCTTGACCAGCTCGTGCGTCGCGACGAGCCCGGCGAGGCCCGCCCCGACCACGATGACGTCCGGTTCGAAGGTCATTTCACACTCCTGGGGTGCTGTAAGCCGTCACGACGTGCACGGCGAGGTCGGTGCGGCGCTGCCACACCACGGGGTCGTCGGGTTCCATCAGGCACTGCACGGTGGTGCCGTCGTGCACCGCGATCAGGGCCTGGCCCAGGGCGGCGCGGTCGGGCACGGTCCGTCCGATCCGCGTGAGCAGGCCTTCGAGGAACGGCATCAGCGCCTCGGCGATCGCGTCCTCACGCGCCGTCATGCTCCGCCGCAGGCCCGGGTTGCGCAGGGCGTGCGCGGTGAACTCGGCGCTGACGCGGTACCAGGCGTCGTCCACGGGGATGGCCGGCAGCAGCAGCTCGACGGTGGAGCGCACATCGGTGACTTCGCCCGCGCCCGCCTCGTCGAACGCCGCGCGCAGCCCGTCGATCATCGTCGCGGACCGCTGTTCCCACATGGCCAGGAAAAGCTCGTCCAGCGAGGCGAAGTTCGAGTAGAACGCGCCGCGTGTGTAACCCGCGCGCTCGCAGACTTGCTCCACAGTGGACCGCCCGAAGCCCGCTTCGGCGAACACTTCGAGGGCGGCGTCCAGCAGCCGTCGCCGGGTCTCGGTCCGGCGCCGGGGCACGCGAGTGGTCATGAGTGAGCCCCTTCCGATACGCCAACGTACTCAATACACCGGCGTATCGAAAGGCTTTGTGACGTGGTTCAGGCGACGCGGCCCTCGGCCATGACCAGCAGCGGGTGGCGCAGCGCGTCGAGGTCGGCGAGGGGATCGCCGTCGACGACGAGGACGTCCGCGGCCAGCCCGGCCTCCAGGCGGCCGGTGACTTCGGCCAGGCCGAGGCCCTTGGCGCTGTCTTCGGTCGAGATCTCCAGGATGCGGCGGCGCGAGAAGCCGAGCCACTCGTACAGCTCCAGCGCGCCGACCGGGTCGTCGAAGACCGAGCCGGGCAGGCCCGCGTCGGTGCCCGCGATCAGGCGCACGCCGTGCTCTTCGAGCCACGGCAGCCGGCCGTAGACACGCCGGGCCAGCTCCTCGCCCATCCGCTCGGCCATCCGCCGCCAGTTCCGGCTGCTGGTGGAGCAGGCGGAGATGCCCGCCGCGGCCATCCGCCGGGCGACGTCCGGGCGCAGGTCCGTCTGTCCCGGCCCGGTCATGAAGGTGCAGTGCTCGATCGTCGCGACGCCCGCGTCCGCGCAGTCCGCGATCGCGTCCGCGCCGTGTGAGTGCGCGGCCACCGGCAGGCCGTGCCGGGCCGCCTGCTCGACGACCACCCGCAAGGCGGCGGCGTCGAACTGCGATTCCCACATGTCCGCGCCGCCCTCGGTGATCTGGCCGCCGCTGGCCATCACCTTGATCACGTCGGCGCCGGCCGCGGCGTTGGCGTCGACCAGCGCGCGGATCTCGTTGTCACCGGAAACCGCGCCGCCGAAGAAGTGGCAGTGGCCCTCCGGCACGGTCAACGGCGGGCCGGACGTCAGCAGCCGCGGTCCGATGCCGGGTTTCGAAACGGTGCGGCCGCCCAGGTCCCGGGCCGTCGTGACCCCGCTGCGGACGAGCTGCTCCAGCCGGTCTCGCGCGCCGTCCGCCAGGGTTTCCTGGTCCGCGGCCAGGAAGTTCGGCAGCATCTCGGGACTCGCGTCGAACGACAGATGCACGTGGGCGTTGAACAGCCCGGCGAGCACGGTCCCGCCGGGGAAGTCGCGGGTCACCGGGTCCAGCGCCAGCGGCGTCACCTCGTCGCGGCGGCCCACGGCGACGATCTCGCCGTCCCGGACCAGCACCGCGCCGTGCTCCAGCGGTGTGTTGGGCCGGGGCAGCACCCGGTCCGCGGTGATCAGGGTGTCCACAGTTTCAATCGTCCTTTCCGGATACGGCCACCGAAAGTGCCAGCAGCGGCCGGACGTCCGACTCCAGGTCGGTCGCGCCGCCGGGCAGGACAAGCTTCGCGCGGCCGTCGTTCGCCTCGCCCGCCGCATGCCGGTCGAGCGCCCGCCGCAGCGCTTTTGCCGCCGCAGCCGGGTCTTCGGCCGTCAGCGCGGCGAAGTCGGTGTCGAGGTACGGGCTGAGCTGCACGAGCCCGTCGCGGATCTCGATCACGCGCCGGTAGTAGCGGCGGTGCACGGCGAGCCGGTCGCGCACCCCGCCCGGCGGCGTACGCAGCACGATGGTCGGGTAGGCCGTCGCCAGAAGTGTCCACAGTGGAGTGAGCCGCTCGAGGTCGTCACGGCGGCGACGGCGGCGGCCCAGCGCCGAGAACCGCGCGCGGACGCCGGGATAGCTGATCCCGGCCAGGAACAGGACACTGCCGAGGATCACGAACGGCACGCCGAGCAACAGCAGCGCGGGCACCGCCGGCCCGAACGCCCAGGCGACCACGATGTATAGCGCGCGGAACACGCTGCCGACCGCCGCCGACGCGAGGCCCGTCGCGGCCAGGCGCAGGCCGGTGCGCAGGTGCCGGTCCGCCGTGCGCTGGTACCGGGTGATCCACCAGACGCACGCGGTGATCGCGTAGATCAGGTACAGCCCGGCGCCGAGGTAGAACAGCGCGATGCCGGAAACGTGCACGGTGGCCGGACTCAACGCGGCGCCCCGCAGCGGCACCGGCGTCAGGCCCGTCGCCACGAACATCAGCACGACGGCAGCGGCGAGCGGCACCAGTTCCAGCAAGACTCGGCGCACGTGGCCGGCCCCGAGCGCGGAGCCGTGGAAGAAGACCAGCAGCGCGCAGGCGGCGCACGCCAGCAGCACGTTGTTCGCCAGCCGCGAGCCGCCGGGGGCGGTCAGCGCGTCGAACCAGTCCGAGATTCCCTTCTGCTGGAACAGGAACGCCGCGGTGAAGGCGGCGATGGTGGCCGTCACGGCCCAGTTCGGCAGCCGCGGCGAGCGCACCAGCTGGTACACCCGCCAGCCGAGCGCGAGGACGAAGAGCAGGAGGGCGAGCAGCGATCCGGAGTTCACAGCCAGCCTTGGTGGTCGCCGAGCACGCCCTGGATCCGGCGCAGGTCGTGGTCGGCCGCGCGGCGCGGGATCGTGTAGTTCAGCACCGAGGCCCACTCCAGGATGATCGTGGCGACCGTCTCGGCCTCCCACTCGTGGGCCTCGTCGTAGGAAGTGCGGCGCAGGGCGCGGTGCACGGCGTCGTCCTCGAGGCCGGTGGCCGGGCCGCGCAGGAAGTCGGCGGGCTCGGCGTCGCCGCCCGGCTCGTGCTCGGCGAGCAGATGGCCCAGCTCGTGCAGGATGATGTGGTCCTGGTGGGCTTTGGTGGTTTCCTGCTGGAAGAAGATGTAGTCCGCGGAACCGGTCGCGATCCAGCAGCCGAACGGGCCGGGCACCTCCAGCGGGTACGCCATGAGCCGGATCGGCCGCGCCCGGCTCGCGCCGAGCCGCTCGCACAGCTGGACGACATCCAGCGGCGGGCTGATGTCGAGGTCCTTGAGCAGCCGCCGGCAGCGCCTGCGCAGTTCGCGTTCCTTCACATGCCCCCCGGGGTTTCCCGATCCGCCTTCTCGTAGCGCTCCACCAGGTCCAGCAACGCCATCACCTGACGGCGGCCCTGCGGCGAAAGCTCCTGCGCGCGCATGGCCATCACCTTCGCTTCGACGTCGGCGGCGCCGGTCCCGGTTCCCCGTTCGGCCTCGTCTTCGAAGAAGTAGGTCACCGGCACGGCGAACAGCTTCGCGAGCGCCTCGACATAGTGGATTTTCGGGTTGACCCGCTTGCCCGTGGCCAGTTGCTGCAGGTACGCCGGCGACATCGCGGGACCACCGGCCCGCTCGATCGCCGCCGACATCTCCCGATAGCTGTGCGGCGCGTGGCCGCCGGCGCGGGCGGAGTCGATCAACGTGCTCAGTTTCTCCGCGAAGGTGCGCTGCGATGGCATGCCCGCCCCCCCTTCTCCCTCAGTGACCGGATAATAGCTCCGAGCCCACTGTACGCACCTGTTGACAGAGGTTGTATGCAGTGGTTTACAGTGGCCGCGTCCCGCTCCGGAGGTCTGCACTCTGGGGGTGTCCGGAACCCGGAGCGGGATCTTGTCCTGCCGCCTGGCTCGTCATGATCGCCCTCTCTGTAGTACGCTTGGCTGGTCAAGGTCGATCGCCTCGTTGCGAACCCTTGATTTGGCCTGTTGCCGGAGGTCGACCCCCAGGGCTTCCGGTGACAGGCCCCTTACTTTTTCCGGGGCTTTTTGGGTAGCCGGCTTTGTTTCCGCTCAAATGAGCATTTCCGGCCGGTTCAGGACATCAGTGTCGCGGCCAATGTGCCGCCCAATTCCTGAAGTGCTGCCAATTCCGTTTTGCCTGGTTCGCCCGTCACGAGTACCGGTTCCGCCACCCTTTCCCACCCCAGGCCGGTGGTGATGGCGTCGAGCTGGCGGACCGTGCCCGCGGTGTCGTTGTTGCCGTGCACGTACGCGCCGAACGGCCGCCCGCGAGTGGCGTCGAGGCAGGGGTAGTAGACGGTGTCGAAGAAGTGCTTCAGCGCACCGCTCATGCTGCCGAGGTTCGCGGGCGTGCCGAGCAGGTAACCGTCGGCGGCGAGCACGTCGGCGACGGTCGCGCCGAGCGCGGGACGGCGGACGACGTCGACCCCTTCGATATCCGGGTGCTTCGCGCCGGCGAGCACGGCCTCGAACATCGCCTGCATCGACGGCGAAGGCGTGTGGTGCACGATCAACAGCGTGGCCATGGCCAGAGCCTGCCACTTGTGCGGGCGTCCGCGCGCGGGCAAGCTGCGCAGATGATGGGGGAAGTCCACCGTCGGCGGCTTGAAGTCGTCGTGCTGGTAGTGCTGGGGTTGGCCGGCTTGGCGGCCACACTGGTCCTGATCGTCGACGCGTTCCTGTCCGTGCTCTTCCGGCCCGCTTACGGCTGGGCCGAGCAGCTGCGTGAGCTGTGGCCCTGGTTGCTGCCGGCCGTGCTGGGGCTGGTCGGCGCGTTCGCTTTGCGGCGTCGGGAGTTCGTCGCCGCCTTCGTGGTGCTGCTGGTGATCGACGTGGTCGGCCTGTTCGGGCCGGACCTGCTGGACGGGGGCGGCCCGTCCCTGCCTTCGGCGCCGGTCAGCTCAGCAGTTCGTTGATGTCCGCCCGTACCGCGGTGAGGCGGGCGGCCGCGGTCTCCCGCGCCGCGTCGAGGCTGTCGGTCACCGGCTGCACCGACTGCAGGTAAGCCTTGAGTTTCGGCTCGGTGCCCGACGGCCGGATCACCACTCGCAGGCCCTCTCCGCGCAGGCGCAGCACGTCGGCGTCCGGCAGCAGGTCCTCCAGCATCACCGGGACCCCGCCGAGTGAAGACGGCGGCTGCGCGCGCAGCCCGGCCATCAGCTTGCCGCGCACGGCGAGATCGGTGACCCGCAAGGAAACCTGGTCGGTGAGGTGCGCTCCGTGGCGGACGGCGATCTCGTCGAGCACGTCGAGCGGGCTCCGGCCCTCGGCCTTGAGCGAGGCGGCCAGCCCGGCGGCGACCACCGCGGCGGCGATGCCGTCCTTGTCCCGCACGAAGCCGGGGTTCACGCAGAGGCCGAGCGCTTCCTCGTAGGCGAAGACCAGGCCCTCGCCCGCGCGCACCAGCCACTTGAAGCCGGTCAGGGTTTCGGCGTAACGGGCGCCGGCGGCCTTCGCCAGCTCGCCGAGGAGCGAGGACGACACGATGGTGGTGGCCACCAGCGGGTCCGTGCTGTCCGTTGTGGACAGAAGGTGCGAGCCGAGCAGTACGCCCGTCTCGTCGCCGCGGAGCATGCGCCAGCCGCCGTCGCGGTCGCGGACGCCGAGGGCGCAGCGGTCGGCGTCCGGGTCGAGGGCCACGGCGAGGTCGGCGTCCACTTCGGACGCCAGCGCCAGCAGCAGGTCAGTGGCGCCGGGCTCCTCCGGGTTGGGGAAGGAGACCGTGGGGAAGTCCGCGTCGGGCTCGGACTGGGCGGTGACCAGGTGGACGTCGGTGAACCCGGCCGCGGCCAGCGCCGCGCGGACCGTCTCCGCGCCGACGCCGTGCAGCGCGGTGGCGGCGATCCGGATTTCCCGCGCCGAGCCGTGCGGCAGGGCGGCGACTTCCGCGAGGTACGCGGCGCGCGGGTCGACGACCTCGGCACCGGGCAGGCGCGGCACGCTGACCGCGGCCGGCACGGCGTGGATCGCGCGCTCGATCTCCCCGTCGGAGGGCGGCACGATCTGGCCGCCGGTGCCGTCGTAGAGCTTGTAGCCGTTGTCCGCGGGCGGGTTGTGCGACGCGGTGATCTGGATGCCGGCCACCGCGCCGTAGTGCTTCACGGAGTACGCGAGCAGCGGCGTCGGCAACGGTTCGGGCAGCACCTTCACGGCGAAGCCGGCGGCGTTGAGCACCTCGGCGGCGGCCGTGGCGAAGGCCTCCGAGCCGTGCCGCGCGTCGCGGCCGACCACCACGACGCCACTCGCGTGGCTGTGTGCGACCAGCCAGTCCGCGACTCCCGCGGTGGTGCGTGTGACCACCGCGACGTTCATGCCGTTCGGCCCCGCACGCACCGGCCCACGCAGGCCGGCGGTACCGAACTCCAGCGGGCCCGCCATCCGGTCGGCGAGTTCGTCGGCCGCGCCGGGCTCCTGGCCCAGCGCGCGGGCGAGGATCCGCTGCAACTCGTCACTCGTGGCGTGATCGGGGTCGTCCGCGATCCAGCGGTAGGTGGCGTCGCGCAGCTCGGTGGTGAGGTTCTTCGGCACCGCGCCAGCCTACGACCCCTCCCGAGCACCTCGCCGCCTCGCCGCTCGCTCGCCGCCTCGCCCGCTCGCCCGTGATGCAGCGGATGACGCTTTCCCTGCACTCAGCGCGAGGAAAGCGTCATCCGCTGCGTTCCGCGGCCACGGCGGGCCGGATGCCGCTACTGTCGGGACAGTGCGATTGCTCTTCACCGCCCTCGGGGCCCACGGCCACCTCTTCCCACTGATGCCGCTCGCGGTCGCCGCGCGCGAAGCCGGCCATCACGTCGTCTTCGCGACGGCCGACGATTTCCATGCCACGATTGAAAAAGCGGGCCTCGAACCAGCCTCGGCGGGCCTGATGATCAGGGAGGCCTTCGCCGACCAGTTCCCCGGGGGCGACCCCGGCCGGGCCCGCCGCGAGCTGCCGCCGGAGGCGCTGGCCGCGACGATCGGCAAGGTCTTCGGCCGGGTGATGCCGGAGCGGTTCGCCACGGACCTCCAGGCGCTGTTCGAGCAGCGCCGGCCGGACCTCGTCGTCTACGAAGTCGGCAATCCCGGTGGGGCGTTCGCGGCGAAGACCGCCGGGATTCCGGCGATAGGCCACGGATTCGGCCGGGTTTCGTCCGATGGCCTGATGGCCGAGATCGACCGTTCGATGCGGGAGTACGCCGACGAGCTGGGCATCACCGAAGAAGGCCCCGCGTGGGGGACTCCGTTCGTCGACATCTGCCCGCCTTCGGTGCAGGCGCCCGAATTCCTCGCGAGCGCCCGCCGCGTGCCGCTGCGCCCGGTCGGCTGGAGCGACTCGGGTGACCTGCCGGACGGCGTCGCGGACCGGGACCGCTCGCGTCCGCTCGTCTACCTCACGCTGGGCACCACCCCGATGAGCCAGCCGGGCGTCCTCGCCTCGGCGATCACCGGCCTGTCCGGGCTGGACGCCGACGTGCTGGTGGCGACCGGGCCGTCGCTGGACCCCGCGTCGCTGGGCGAGGTGCCGCCGAACGTTCAGCTGGCGGCCTGGGTGCCGCAGTCGGCGCTGCTGCCGCATGTCGACCTGGTGGTCCACCACGGCGGCAGCGGCACGACGCTGGGGGCCTTCACGGCCGGCGCGCCGCAGCTCGTGCTCCCGCAGGGCGCGGACCAGTTCACGAACGCCGAAGCGGTGCAGACGGCCGGCGTCGGCGCCCGCCTCCTCGGCGACGAGGTGACAGCCGAGTCCGTGCACGAGAACGCCGCCCGCCTCCTCGCCGATTCGACCGTGGCCGACGCTGTGCGCGGGCTGGCTGACGAGGTCGCGGGCATGCCGTCACCGGCCGAGGTGGCGGCGCAGTTGCCGCAGTACGTCTGAAGTCGGAGGACGTGATGGCGCCGAGCGCCGAACCAGCGGTGCGGGAAGCCGGACACGACGACGTGGCGGCGGTCTGCCGGTTCGGCGAGGCGCACATCCGGCCGCACTACGGCCCACTGATCGGCGTTGCCGCGGCGGATGCGCAGGTCCGCAGGTGGTGGAACGAGACGCAGATCGAAGCCGCCGTGGGCGGGGGCTTCGCTGTGGCGCGCCCGTCCGCTACCCGCGAAAGACTCGTGAGTGTTTATGCCGGTTAGAACCGGCATAAACACTCACGAGCGGTTCAGGCGCGGCTGACGAGTTCCCGGAGCAGTGAGCCCATCCGGGTGGCGGCATTGCGGCCCGCCTCCAGAACCTCTTCGTGGTTCAGCGGTTCGCCCGTCATGCCCGCGGCGAGGTTGGTCACCAGGGAGAGGCCGAACACCTCGACGCCGGCGGCGCGGGCCGCGATGGCTTCCAGCACGGTCGACATGCCGACCAGGTCCGCGCCCATCGTGCGCAGCATCCGGATCTCGGCCGGGGTCTCGAAGTGCGGGCCTACCAGACCGGCGTAGACGCCCTCCTCCAGCGAGCCGTCGATCTCCTTCGCCAGGCCGCGCAGCCGGGCGGAGTAGAGGTCGGTGAGGTCGACGAAGTTCGCGCCGGCGATCGGCGAGCGCGCGGTGAGGTTGAGGTGGTCGGAGATCAGCACGGGCTGGCCGACGCGGAAGCCCTCGCGCAGGCCGCCGGCCGCGTTGGTGAGCAGCACCGTGCGCGCGCCGGCCGCGGCGGCCGTGCGCACGTTGTGCACCACCGGGTCGATGCCCTTGCCCTCGTAGAAGTGCGTGCGCCCCAACAACACCAGCGCGCGCTTCCCGCCGACGTCGAGTGAGCGCACCGTGCCGCCGTGCCCTACGGCTCCGGGAGTGGTGAAACCGGGTAGCTCGCCGAACGGGATCTCCGCCTCGGCCGTGCCGATCACGTCCGCGGCCGGGCGCCAGCCCGAGCCCAGCACCACGGCGATGTCGTGCTTCTCGACGCCGGTGCGCTCGGCGATGACGGCGGCAGCCGCCTCCTCGTGGTTACTCATGCCGCCGAGCGTATCCGGGCACTCCGGACGGCCAGGAACACGACCAGCCCGAACGGCGACAGGAAGATCGTCAGCACCAGCACCGGGCTCAGCACCCACCACGGGACACCGTGCTTCCGCGCCTCGAAGAACATCCAGCGGCCGAGGAACAGGTCGAACGCGATCAGCTGCGCCCAGAGCAGCGCGGCCCCGTACGACGAGCCCGCAAACGCTTGCAGCACCCCGAGATCCGGCCGGCTGACCGCTGCCCACAGCTCGCCGAAATGGGGCAGCGCGAGCACGAAGTAGCAGGCCAACGGCAGCAGCGGCACCCACGGTGAGACCAGGATCCGCCGCGTCCACCGCCAGCCCGGCAGGAAGATCATCAGGGCCCAGAACGGCACGGCGATCGGGAACGTCCAGGCGAAGACCGTCAGATCCGTCATCGGGCCAGCTCCCGGGCCGGCCGGTACACCGCGACCAGGCCGCCGAGCGCGACCGCGCCGAGCAGCAGAGCGAGCGCCGTGAGTGTCGCGCCGCCCGGGTGGACCAGCGACTCGCCGCGCTCGGCCTGCCAGGCGACCAGCGCGACCAGCCCCGCGTACCCCGCCGCGCCGACCCACACCAGCCGCGTGCGGACGGCGCTTTCCCGCAGCCGCGGCAGGCGCGTCGCGAGCAGCCCGAGTGCGAGGGCGAGCAGCGGCAACGCCTGCAGCGCGTGCATCCCGATGAAGTGCGGGATCCGAAGGTCACCGCCGGTGGTGCTCCAGCCCAGCAGCGGCAGCCCGGGCCCGCCGTCGGTGACGCCGACGCTGTGCGCGCCGATCAGGTCGGACATCCCGGTGGCCTTCAGTGAGGCGCTCTGCTGCGGCGTCGGGCGGGTCATCAGCGCGCCGAGTCCGGCCCCGATCAGCGACAGCACCGCGCCGGTCCGCACCGCCCAGTACGTCGCGCGGTCCTCGATCCGGCTGAACATCAGCAGGACGGTGAGCACCAGCGTGGCGAGCCAGATCCCGGCGACCATGGCCCCCATCACCTGGAACAGGGCGTTGTCGAACGGCGTCGCGTTGTTGAAGTGGCTCGCCCGGCCGCGGGCCGCCTGGAACACGATCAGCACGTACTCGCCGGCGAACAGCACGACAACAACGTTGGTGGCGATCCCGGCGCTGCGGCGCAAGCGCGGCAGCAGCGAGACGAGCCAGCTCCAGGTGAAGAAGTACAGGGCGCCGGAGATGGCGAACTTCAACGGTTTGGCCCAGACCGGGGCGCCCAGCAGGGTCCGCTGGTCAAGCAGCAGGAGCGCGATGCAGCCGACGGCGATCACCGCCAGCGCGCCCGCGAAGAGGGTCGACGGCCGGTGCCACGTGCTCGTCCGGTCTCGGAGATCGGTCAGGATGGTCATGGTCGGTCCTCCCGGAATGGATAGTGAAGCTCTCCGTTATGGGAAGTTAAACTATCCATCCTGAGAAGTCTTCAGGGTTGTCCCTGAGATCGGAGTCGTGTCACGTGCGGATGGCGGAACTCAGTGCGGCGTCGGGCGTGCCGGTGGCCACGGTGAAGTACTACCTGCGCGAAGGCCTGCTGCAGCCCGGCGAGCGGACCAGCCCCAACCAGGCCCGGTACGGCGACGACCACGTCCAGCGGCTCAAGCTGATCCGGGCCCTGCTGGACGTCGGCGGGCTCTCGGTGGCCACGGTCGGCGAGGTCCTCGCCGCGGTTGATTCGCATGCCCCGACCCACAAGGTGCTGGGCCTGGCGCAGAACGTTCTGGTCGGCTCGGCGAAGGGCGTCGACGAGGAGTCACGGGCCTGGGCCCTGGACGTGGTCGCGGACCTGGCCGCCCGCCACGGCTGGAAGGCCGAGCCGGAGAGCCCGACGGTCGCCGCCCTGGTCCTCACCCTGTGCACCATCCGCGACCTGGCCCAGGCCCACGACGGCCTGCTCGCCCGCCTGGACGACTACGCCACCCTCGCCGATCGCACCGCCGAGGTGGATCTGGACACCGTGACGTCGCTGCCGTCGCTGGACCGCATCGTCGAAGCCACCGTGATCGGCACCGTCCTGGGCGATCGGCTCTTCTCCGCCCTGCGGCGCCTGGCCCAGAGCGCCGAATCAGCCCGCCGCTTCCTGCCTCAGCGGGGCTGACTCAGCTCAGGAGGAAGAAAGCACCAGCGTCGGCGCTATCTGGTTGTACGTGTCTGACGCAGTGTCTTCCTGCTCCGAGGGCACGGTCAGCGACAGCACCCACAAGTTGTTCCCGTCCTGTCGCAACTTCGCGAACGTCGCGCGGGTGACCGGCGTCGGCTCCTGCCGGCTGGGCGTGGCGTGCTCGACGTTGCGGTAGGTCAGCTCCAGGCCGTCGGCCGTGGCGGTGGGCTCCTTGGCGATGCTGAACGAGTCCGGGCCGTAGGTCAGCGGCAGGTTCTTGACGTATTCGTTGATCTCGTGCGACGCGAAGTAACCGGGGAAGCGCTCCAGCCGCAGCGACTGCCGGCCGTCCGGCGAGACGTACTGGACGACGGTCGATGGCCCAAGCTGGCTGGTGCGCCCGGCGACGAACCGCTTCCAGCCGTCCGGGACCGACACCGTGTACTGGCTGTCCGGCGTCGGGTTCGCGGTGTCGCTCGCGTCGCCCTTCTGCGGCACCAGCTTCAGCGGCGCCGGCGGCTGCGTGTTCATCTGGGGGCTCTGGCTGCCCGACGGGACGCTCTCCGGCGGCAGCAGATCCTGCCCGCTGACCACCCGGGCCAGCGCGAACCCGCCGCCGCCGGCGACCAGGAACAGCACCACCGCGGCCAGCACCAGCACCACGGACGCCGCGGCCCCACGACGGGCGGGCGCGGGCGCCGGCACCGGAATGGCGGCCGGGGGGTGGGCCGCGGTGCCGGAAGGCCCCGGACCGTACGCCCCGCCGCCGGGTGCTCCGGGGCCGTAAACCCCGGAGCCGGATGATCCGGCGCCGGCCGGCCCGAGACCGGACAGCGCCGCGCCGAGCGACGCCATGCCGGACGTCCCGGAGCCGGCCCCGGATGCCCCGGAACCGGAGACCCCAGGGCCGAAAGACCCGGAGGCGCCGGACGACCCGCGCAGGAACGGCAGCGGCCCGGGGTCCGCGGCCAGCTCGGTGCTGGCCGCGGCCTTCGGCTCCGCTTCGGCGTCCGGCGTGACGGTCTTGATCACCTGCGTGTCGGTGGCGTCGAGGTGCGCCGACGTCTTCTTCCCGTCCGGCGTGCGGAACAGCTCCGGCCCGAACAGGTCCAGCGCCGTCTTGCCCTGCAACGGGTACAGCCGGTGGCGCACCTCGCGCAGCGAGATCCGCTTCTCCGGCTCCTTTTTCATCAGCGCGCTGATGACGGCGGCCAGTGGGCCGGGGTTCGGCTTGGGCACCTTGCCGTTGACGACCTTGCCGACCGTCTCCAGCGGATCGCCGTCCGCGTCGTACGGCGGGGCGCCCTGCGCGGCGGCGAACAGCGTGGCGCCGAGGCCCCACAGGTCCGCGTTCGGCGTGACCGCGCCGCCGGACGCGACCTCGGGCGCGATGTACGCGGGGGAGCCGAGCATGATCCCGGTGCGCGTCATCGTCGCCTCGGAGACGTTGCGGGCGATGCCGAAGTCGGTGAGCTTGATCCGCCCGTCGCCCGCCACCAGCACGTTGCCCGGCTTCACGTCGCGGTGCGTGATGCCCGCCGCGTGCGCCGCCTCCAGCGCCGCGGCGACCGCGATGCCGACGGCGGCCGCCTGCTCCACGTTCAGCGGGCCGTGGTCGCGCAGGATGTGCGCGAGGCTGCGCGAGGGCAGCAGCTCCATGACCACGAACGGCTCGTTGTTGTCGCGGGCCACGTCGTGCAGGATGATCACGTTCGGGTGAGAGAGCACCGCGATGGCGCGCGCCTCGCGCAGGGTCCGCTCGCGCAGCTCGTCGGCCTGCGCCGCGGGCACGCCCGGCGGCAGCTTCATCTCCTTGACCGCGACCGGCCGGTGCAGGAACTCGTCGTAGGCGGACCAGACGGTGCCCATGGAGCCGGCCCCGAGCACCGACCGCAGGCGGTACCGGCCGGCGACCACTCGCGAGGTCTCGCGGGAAGAGGATTCGCTCGAGGACGACACCCCCTGATTGTGTCGTAAGGCACCGACAGTCTTCGACTCAGTGGGGGTGTCCAGCCCTTCCGGCCCAAATCGGGGGTACCCCTGGATACTTCCGGCAGGCGACTAGAGTCACAGGTGCCGGGACTGGCGTGCCTCTACCATCACTGGGTATGACGAACGTGGCTGGCCCGGAGTCAGTGCCGATCTCCGAACCCGAGCTCGCCCTCGCCGCCGAGTTCCCGGCTGCCGGGCGGGACCGGTGGCAGGAGCTCGTGGCCGGCGTCCTGCGCAAGAGCGGGCGCCTGCCGGAGGACTTCGACGGCGCGCCGGAGAGCAAGCTCGTCACCCGCACGTACGACGGGATCGAGATCCAGCCGCTCTACACCCGCGAAGACACTGGCGGCGAAAGGACTGGCGGTGACCTCGGTTTTCCCGGCCTGCCGCCGTTCGTCCGCGGGGCCAAGCCCGAAGGCGTGATCAGCACCGGTTGGGACGTCCGCGTCCGCCACAGCGGCTCCGACGCGAAGGCCGTCAACGCCGCCGTGCTCGCCGACCTCGAAGGCGGCGCCGGCTCGGTGTGGCTGCGGCTCGGCGAGCGCGCGCTGCCGGTGACCGCGCTGGCCGAAGCGCTGAACGAGGTCTACGTCGACCTCGCGCCCGTGGTGCTGGACGCCGGCACCGAGTACGAGGCCGCGGCGCAGGCGCTGCTGGACGTGTTCGCGGAGCGGGAGATCCCGGCCAGTGCGGCGGTCGGCACGCTGGGTGCGGACCCGATCGGCGTGACCGCGCGGACCGGCGAGGCCCAGCCCGTCGCCCCGGCTGCCGAGCTGGCCGCGCGCGTCGCCGCGAAGTACCCGAAGCTGCGCACGCTCGTCGCTGATGGCCTGCCGTTCCACGAAGCGAGCGGGTCCGACGCACAGGAGCTGGGTGCCACTGTCGCCGTCGGCGTCGCATACCTGCGAGCGCTCACCGAAGCGGGCCTGGACGTCGACGCCGCCGCGGCGCAGCTGGAGTTCCGGCTGGCCGCGACCGCCGACCAGTTCCTCACCATCGCCAAGTTCCGCGCCGCCCGGCGCCTGTGGGACCGCGTCCTCGAGGTCTCCGGGGCCAGGCCGGCCGCGCGCGGCATGCACCAGCACGCGGTCACCTCGCCCGCGATGCTGACCCAGCGTGACCCGTGGGTGAACATGCTGCGCACCACGGTCGCGTGCTTCGGCGCGGGTGTCGGTGGCGCGGACGCCGTCACGGTGCTGCCGTTCGACTCCGCGATCGGCCGGCCGGACGCGTTCTCTTCGCGGATCGCCCGCAACACCAATGCCGTGCTGCTGGAGGAGTCCCGGCTCGGCGGCGTGATCGACCCGGCGGGCGGCTCCTGGTACGTCGAGAAGCTGACCGACGACCTGGCGAACGCGGCGTGGGCCGAGTTCACCGCGATCGAGGCCGCGGGCGGGGCCGAGGCCGAGCTGGCTTCCGGTGCGCTGGCCGGACGGCTCGCCGGGACCTGGGAGAAGCGCGCCAAGCGTCTGGCCACCCGCCGCGACCCGATCACCGGCGTCAGCGAGTTCCCCAACCTGGCCGAGAAATCCGTGCGACGCGATCCGCTGTCACTGTCCACTGAGGAGGGTGGCCTGCCGCGCCACCGTTACGCCGAGGGCTTCGAGAAGCTGCGCGACGCTTCCGACGCGTACTTGGCCGCGCACGGTGAGCGGCCGAAGGTCTTCCTCGCCACGCTCGGCCCGGTCGCCGCGCACACCACGCGTGCCGGGTTCGCCGCGAACCTGTTCGCCGCGGGCGGGATCGAAGTGGTCAACCCGGGCGCGACCGACGACCTGCCCGGCGCGTTCGCCAAGAGCGGCGCGACGATCGCCTGCATCTGTGGCACGGACGGGGCGTACGAGCAGCAGGCCGCCGACGTCGCCGCGTCACTCGGCGCCGAATCCGTGCTGCTGGCCGGAAAAGGCAGCTACGACGGCGTGAGCGGCAACATCTTCGCCGGCTGCGACGCGCTTGAAGTCCTGACCGGCATCCACGCACAGCTGGGAGTGTCCGCATGAGCGCAGCTTGCAAGCGAATCATGGAGGCGACGGCATGAGCGTCCCGAATTTCGCCGACGTGCCGCTCGGCACGCCCGAGCCGGCCGGCCGCGCCGCGTGGGCGCAGGCCGTGCAGGACGCCACCGGCAAGGGGCCGGACGCGCTGGCCTGGGAGACGCCCGAGGGCATCGGCGTGAAGCCGGTGTACACCGCCGACGATCTGTCCGATGTGGACTTCCTGGGCACGTACCCGGGCATCGCGCCCTACCTGCGCGGGCCGTACCCGACGATGTACGTGAACCAGCCGTGGACCATCCGCCAGTACGCCGGGTTCTCCACCGCCGAGGAGTCCAACGCCTTCTACCGCCGCAACCTCGCAGCCGGCCAGAAGGGCCTTTCGGTCGCCTTCGACCTGGCCACCCACCGCGGTTACGACTCGGACCACCCGCGGGTTTCCGGCGACGTCGGCATGGCCGGCGTGGCGATCGACTCGATCTACGACATGCGCCAGCTCTTCGACGGCATCCCGCTGGACAAGATGTCCGTGTCGATGACCATGAACGGCGCCGTGCTGCCGGTGCTCGCGCTGTACGTCGTCGCGGCGGAGGAGCAGGGGGTGAAGCCGGAGCAGCTCGCGGGGACCATCCAGAACGACATCCTCAAGGAGTTCATGGTCCGCAACACCTACATCTACCCGCCCCAGCCGTCGATGCGGATCATCTCCGACATCTTCGCCTACACCTCGTTGCACATGCCGAAGTACAACTCCATCTCGATCTCCGGCTACCACATGCAGGAGGCCGGCGCGACCGCCGACCTGGAGCTGGCGTACACGCTCGCGGACGGCGTCGAGTACATCCGCGCGGGGGTGGACGCAGGCCTGGACGTGGACAAGTTCGCGCCGCGGCTGTCGTTCTTCTGGGCGATCGGGATGAACTTCTTCATGGAGGTCGCGAAACTGCGTGCCGCGCGGCTGCTGTGGGCGAAGCTGGTCAAGCAGTTCGACCCGAAATCGCCGAAGTCCCTTTCCCTGCGCACACATTCGCAGACGTCGGGCTGGTCGCTGACCGCGCAGGACGTCTACAACAACGTCACCCGCACCTGCGTCGAGGCGATGGCCGCGACTCAGGGGCACACACAGTCCTTGCACACCAACGCTCTCGACGAGGCGCTGGCGCTGCCCACCGACTTCTCCGCGCGCATCGCCCGCAACACACAGCTGTTGCTGCAGCAGGAATCCGGCACCACCCGCGTGATCGACCCGTGGGGTGGCAGCGCTTTCGTCGAGAAGCTGACCTACGACCTGGCGCGCAAGGCGTGGGGGCACATCACCGAGGTCGAGGGCGCGGGCGGCATGGCGCGCGCGATCGACGAGGGCATCCCGAAGCTGCGCATCGAGGAGGCGGCCGCGCGCACCCAGGCGCGGATCGACTCCGGCCGCCAGCCCGTGATCGGCGTGAACAAGTACCAGGTCACCGGGGACGAAGAGCAGATCGACGTGCTCAAGGTCGACAACGCGGGCGTGCGGGCGCAGCAGCTGGAGAAGCTGCGGCGGCTGCGCGAGGAGCGCGACCCCCAGGCCACCGAGGATGCGCTGCGCCGGCTGACCGAGGGCGCGCAGAACGGCGGCAACCTGTTCGCACTGGCCATCGACGCGGCCAGGGCCAAGGCCACCGTCGGCGAGATCTCCGACTCGCTGGAGAAGATCTGGGGCCGCCACTCCGGCCAGATCCGCACGATCTCCGGGGTGTACCGGGAAGAGGTGGGGAAGTCGGACAACGTCGAGAAGGCCCGTGAGCTGGTCGCGAAATTCGCCGGGGACGAGGGCCGCCGCCCGCGCATCCTGGTCGCGAAGATGGGCCAGGACGGGCACGACCGCGGCCAGAAGGTGATCGCCACCGGCTTCGCCGACATCGGCTTCGACGTCGACGTCGGCCCGCTGTTCTCCACCCCCGAGGAGGTCGCGCGGCAGGCCTCGGAGGCCGACGTGCACGTGATCGGCGTGTCTTCGCTGGCCGCCGGGCACCTGTCGCTGGTGCCGGCGCTGCGCCACGAGCTGGCCGAGCTGGGCCGCGAGGACATCATGGTCGTGGTCGGTGGCGTGATCCCGCCGCAGGATTACGACGAGCTGCGCGCCGCCGGCGCCGCGGCCATTTTCGGGCCGGGCACGGTGATCGCGGACGCCGCGATCGGCCTGCTCGAGCAGCTGGCCAAGCAGGAGTCCTGAGCCTTGCCGCGCAAGATCGACGTCGCCGCGTACGCGAAGGGCGTCCTCGCCGGTGACCGCGGAACGCTGTCCAAGGCGATCACGCTGGTCGAGTCCCAGCGCGCCGACCACCGGGCGCAGGCGCAGGAACTGCTCGTCGAGCTGCTGCCGCACGCCGGGGGCGCGCAGCGGGTCGGCATCACGGGCGTGCCCGGGGTCGGCAAGTCGACTTTCATCGACCAGCTGGGCACCGACCTGACCGGGGCCGGGCACCAGGTCGCGGTGCTGGCGGTCGACCCGTCGTCCACCCGCACGGGCGGCTCGATCCTCGGCGACAAGACCCGCATGGCGCGGCTCGCGGTGGACGACCGGGCGTTCATCCGCCCGTCGCCGACGTCCGGCACGCTCGGCGGCGTCGCCAGGGCCACGCGCGAGACGATCGTGCTGATGGAGGCCGCGGGCTTCGACGTGGTGCTGGTGGAGACCGTCGGTGTAGGACAGTCCGAAGTGGCCGTGGCCAACATGGTCGACTGCTTCCTGTTCCTCACCCTGGCCCGCACCGGCGACCAGCTGCAGGGCATCAAGAAGGGCGTGCTGGAGCTGGCCGACGTCATCGCCGTCAACAAGGCGGACGGGCCGCACGAGAAAGACGCGAAACGGGCGGCGCGGGAGCTTTCGGGCGCGCTGCGGATGATCTACGGCCGGGACGCGCCGTGGACACCGCCGGTGCTGACCTGCAGCGCCCTCGAGGCGACCGGCCTCGACCAGGTGTGGAGCGAGATCGGCAGGCACCGCGACCAGCTCACCGAGTCCGGCGAACTGGCGGCCCGCCGCCGTCAGCAGCAGGTCGACTGGACCTGGTCGATGGTCCGCGAGCAGCTGCTCGACCGCCTGACCTCGCACCCCGGCGTGCGGGCGCTGGTCGGCGACCTGGAACGCGCGGTGCGGGCGGGCGAGCTGACGGCCACGCTGGCCGCCGGCCGGATCCTGGACGCCTTTGCCACGCCGGCCGGGGAATGAACCGCTCCGCCGGACGGCGGACGGCGAACGACCGTCCGGCGGCGCCCGGCGGTCGGCGACGGGGGCCGAGCGGGGAGTCTCCACCGCGTGGCGGCTGACGCAGCGGCCGTTCGGCGGGCACAATGCCCTTCAGTGCCGTAGAAGGGAAGTCATGGCGAAGGTGCGGGGTCTGCTGCTGGTGGGGCTGCTGGGCGTGCTGTTGCTTTGTGCGCCGCCCGCACAGGCCGTTGTGGTCGTGCCCGCCAGGGCCGCGACGGTGCCGGCCCGGGCCGCCGTGAGCGGGGAATCGCTGCTCATCGCGCCGCGGCAGGTGCAGCCGGGGCCGGTGATCGACCCGGCGCAGACCGACGCCGCGAACGCCGCCAAGACCCGGAACAAGCTGGTCGCGGGCGGGGTCGCCGTGGTGCTGCTTGCGATCGTCTTCTTCGGACGGCGGTCCCGCGCCAAGAAGCGCAAGAAGAGCAAGGACCAGGCCTCGGGCAAGTAGCGCTTTCCGTTCGCCCTGACCGAATTCCGGCAAGCCGTTCAACGCAGATCCGGTACCGGCCGTCTCGGACGGCCGCCGGCGGCGCGACTGTTGCCACCTGCATGGTGCACGATCGTCGGCAGATGCGTAAGACTGCAACGATCGGCACGCTGCGTGACCCCTGGGCCACCCGTGTTGCGGGAGGAGGCGCGGCGTGACTGTGCTTGATTCACGACCGGACGTTCCAGGCGACCCCCAGGGTCCTATTGCCAACCCGAACGAGGTGCCCGCCGCGCTGATCACCGAAGCCGGAGTCAGCATGGCACCCGTGGAGGATTTCGGCGCAGGTCGCGGACCGTTCTGGCTGGATGACTGGCTGCGGGCCAACGCCACCGACGTGCTGGCCTGGCGCCGTCACATCCACGCCCACCCGGAGCTGTCGCGGCACGAGTTCGCGACCACCGAGCTCGTCGTTTCGCTGCTGCGCACGGTCGGGCTGAAGCCGTGGGTGCTGCCCGGCGGCACCGGCGTGGTGTGCGACATCGGCAGGGGCGACCGCTGCGTGGCCCTGCGCGCGGACATGGACGCGCTGCCGCTCACCGAGGACACCGGCCTGCCGTTCGCCTCGACCACCGAGGGCGCCGCGCACATGTGCGGCCACGACGCGCACACGGCGATCCTGCTGGGCGCGGCCCGCGCGCTGGCCGGTGCCCCGGAGCTGCCCGGCCGGGTGCGGCTGATCTTCCAGGCCGCCGAGGAGGTCATGCCCGGCGGCGCGCTGGACATGGTCGCGGCCGGCGCGCTCGACGGCGTCGAGCGGATCTACGGACTGCACTGCGATCCGCGGCTGGAGGTCGGCAAGGTCGGCACCCGGGTGGGCCCGCTGACGTCCGCGGCGGACCTGATCGAGCTGCGCCTCACCTCGCCCGGCGGGCACACCTCGCGGCCGCACCTGACCGCCGACCTGGTGTACGCGCTGGGCACCGTCATCACCTCGCTGCCCTCGGTCCTTTCACGCCGGGTCGACCCGCGCTCGGGCACCGTGCTGGTGTGGGGCGCGGTGCACGCCGGCCAGGCCGCCAACGCCGTGCCGCAGGACGGCGTCCTGCGGGGCACCCTGCGCACCGCCGACCACGAGGTGTGGAAGCAGCTGGAGCCGCTGGTCGCGGCCTCGGTGGAGTCGCTATTGGCGCCCACCGGCGTCGGCTTCTCGCTGGACTACCGCCGCGGCGTCCCCCCGGTCGTCTCCGACGAGGAGTCGACGACGCTGATGCGCGCCGGCGTCGAGGCCGCCCTCGGCGAGCAGGGCCTGGCCGGCACGGAACAGTCTTCGGGCGGCGAGGACTTCGGCTGGTACCTGGAACACGTCCAGGGCGCCTTCGCCCGCCTCGGCGTCTGGCCGGGCGCCCCGGCCCCGCAATCCGACATCCACCGCCCGACGTTCATCCTCGACGAGCGCGCTTTGCTGGTGGGGGTCCGGACCCTGGTGCACACGGCATTGGCCACGCTGGCCTGATCTCGGGCCGCGGCCGCGGTGCCGCTCAACGTCCGTGAAGGCTTCCTTACCCGCGTCGGACGCGGTGAAGGAAGCCTTCACGGCAGTTCCGGCCCGCAGGGTGGAGCGCCCACCGATCGGGTTCCGGCCCGTGCGGTGCGGGATCACACAACCGGATCCGGCGCCCGGCGGGTTGCCAGCGGGGCCCGGAGTTCGGCGGGTCGCCGACAAGCCTCGAGCCGTGGTCGAGCACTGTCTGTGACCTGCGCCGCCTCTCGGTTATCCACACAGCTGTCCACAGTCGACCCGGCCACCCCGGCCCAGGTTGTCCACAGGCGACCCTTGGCTGTGGACAACTCCGGTGGGTGATTTCCGCCGCTATCCCCAGCCCTGTGGGCGGCCATTTCACCCGGTCTCGTGACGCATGATCACGACCGTGGATGATCTATTCACCGCGGGTGATTCCGCACCCCCGCGGGACCCCTCGAAGGCCCGCCGTGGACGGCCAATTTCCCTTGCGCCCCAACGGATTCCGCCATCGCGAGGGCGGTGCGCCAAGATCCGCGGAAGCCCCGGGGCAACACCCGCGGCGAAACCGGGCGCGAAAGTTGTGCCCGACCTGATCCCGATTATGGTGAACGCTGTTCATGATGCCCTGGTCGGCGGCTTGAGCCACCGAGTTATCCACAGGCTGGGTCAGCCGGTGATCCCGGAGCACGGCCGGGTGCGCAGGTCATCCACATAGTCGGCCGGGGCGCCGGCGGCCTCGGCGGCGTCGGCCAGCACGCCAAGGTAACGGGCCGACGGCAGGCCGCCCTCGTAGGCGTCCAGGACGTACAGCCACGGCAGCACCGAGCCGTCCATGGTCTGGACCCGGAGCCGGAGCTTGGTGTGCATGCCCAGCTCGCCGCCCTCCCACCGGTCGAGGCGTTCCTCGTCGAGCGGGGTGACGTCGTAGATCACCACGAACACGCGCGAGCCGGCGTCTTCGACGATGGTGGCCAGCGCGCCTTCCCAGCCGAGGTCCTCACCGCCGAAGGTCAGCCGCCAGCCTTCCAGCCAGCCGGTGGTGGCCATCGGCGAGTGCGGGGCGCGCTCCAGCATCTGGGCGGGCTCCATGTTGGATCCGTAAGCGGCATACAACGGCACGGGCGACAGCCTAGCGACCCACCCGCCGCCCGAGCGGAAGCACGTGCCGTGTCCGGCCACTCAGTATTACCGGCACGCCTCCGCGTACGGTTAGAGCACCGCAAGCACGCCCCGGCTAGGAGGACTTCAGGTGACCAGGATCGTGATCATGGGCGGGGGCCCGGCAGGTTACGAGGCCGCTTTGGTCGCCGCGCAACACGGCGCGGACGTGACGATCGTCGAACGCGACGGTCTCGGCGGCGCGTGTGTCCTCTATGACTGCGTGCCCTCGAAGACGTTCATCGCCTCCTCCGGCGCCCTGGCCAAGATGCACGACCTCGGCGAGCTGGGCATCAACACCGACATGGCCGACACGAGTGTCGACCTGCCGACCGTGCACGGCCGGGTCAAGGGGCTCGCGCTCGCGCAGTCCGCGGACATCCGGGCGCGGGTGCAGCGCGAGGGCGTCCGGGTGGTCATCGGCGAAGCGCGTTTCTGCGACGACGAGCCGGGCCTGGCCACGCACAAGGTCGCGGTCACGCACACGGACGGCACGACGGAGGCGCTGAACGCCGACGTCGTGCTGATCGCCACCGGCGCCACCCCGCGGGTGCTGCCCGGCGCCGTGCCCGACGGCGAGCGGATCCTCGACTGGCGCCAGCTCTACGACCTCAGCGAGCTGCCCGAGCACCTCGCCGTGATCGGCTCCGGCGTGACCGGCGCCGAGTTCGCCTCGGCGTACACCGAGATGGGTGTCAAGGTCACCGTGATCTCCAGTCGCGACCGCGTGCTGCCGCACGAGGACGCCGACGCCGCCGCCGTGCTGGAGGAGGTCTTTTCCCAGCGTGGCACCACGGTCGCGAAGCACGCCCGCGCGGAGCGGGTGGAGCGCACGGACAAGGGCGTCTCCATCCACCTCGCCGACGGCCGCGTGATCGAGGCCAGCCACGCGCTGATGACCGTGGGCTCGATCCCCAACACCGCCGACGTCGGCCTCGACCGGGTCGGCATCGAGCCCGGCCCCGGCGGGTTCATCACCGTGGACCGCGTTTCGCGCACGAGCGTGCCCGGCATCTACGCCGCGGGCGACTGCACCGGCCTGCTGATGCTCGCGTCGGTGGCCAGCATGCAGGGCCGCATCGCGATGTGGCACGCGCTGGGCGAGGGCGTCGCGCCGATCAAGCTCAAGACCGTGGCCGCGAACGTGTTCACGCACCCGGAGATCGCCACCGTCGGCATCAGCCAGCACGCGATCGACTCCGGCGAGGTGCCGGCGCGCACGATCATGCTGCCGCTGGCGACCAACGCCCGCGCCAAGATGGAAGGCCTGCGCCGCGGTTTCGTGAAGCTCTTCTGCCGCCCCGCCACCGGGGTGGTGGTCGGCGGCGTCGTGGTGGCGCCGTCGGCGAGCGAGCTGATCCTGCCGATCGCGCTCGCGGTGCAGAACCAGCTGACCGTGGACCACCTGGCGCTGACTTTCTCGGTGTACCCGTCGCTGTCCGGGTCGATCACCGAGGCGGGCCGCCAGCTCATGCGCCACGACGATCTGGACTGAATCTCCCCGGCGCGGGCAACCCCGTCGAGGAGCCCCGCGTCTTGCTCGGTGACAGGTGCGATGGCTAGCTGCGGGACAAGGGGCCGAGGGTGCGCAAGAGGGCGGTTTTCGTTGCGGTGGCGGCGGTCGCGGTGGCCGGTCCGGCGACGGCGGCGACCGGCGGGTCGGCTCCGGCCCAGCCCGCTTCGGCGGTGTCGGTCCAGCTGAACCAGGACACGGCGGGCCAGCAGACGCTGAACAAGTTCCAGCGCGGTGACGACAACGTCGCGCTCGCCCAGTGCCCCGGCGCGAAGGCGGGCGCCACCTCGTTCAGCTCGCCGGTGCTGACCTTCGCGAACTACGACTTCGGCCCGTTCATCGGGGTGGAGGCCACGGTGAGCGCCGACGCGCTGCTGGTGCCGGGCACACCCGCGGGCAGCTACCCGCTCACGGTGAACTGCGGCGGGAAGCCCTACAGCGCCAAGTTCACTGTCCCGGCCGCGCAGGTCGCCAAGGTGCCCGCGGGTGCCGCGAAAGCGGGCGACGGCAGCCTCGCCGAATAGGCAAGCCGAACGATCAAGAGCCGCCGGGAATCCGTTCCCGGCGGCTCTTTCGTTTTTTCTCCGGACCGGCTGGCAACCCCGGTACCAGCCGAGACGTCTTCAGGGTGTCGGAGGAAAAAGCACCGGACGGCAGGGGGAACTGCGCGGCGGGTGCGGGGATCTCCGTGTCGGATATCAGGAAGAATTCATTCATCGGGGTAAATAATGAAGCGTATTGTTGTTTTCTCGTCCGTACTGGCCGCGGGGATGCTCATCGCGGCGCCGGCGTTCGCTGCCGGCAGCACCAGCACCCCCACCGCGCCGCCGACCTCGGCGACCGGCACGCCCACCAGCTCGCCGACCACCACTCCGACGGACGACAACGCGGGGGTCCCGAAGGCGTTCCTGCGGCTGCTGCCGGCGGCCGGCCGTCCCGGCTCCCAGATCGCGGTACGCGTGGGCTGCGAGGCGGGGTACATCGAGAAGCTGAGCTCGCCCGTCCTGGACTTCGGCAAGCTGACCGCCGGCCCGCAGGACGGCCTGAAGATCGCGCCCGTCTCGAAGGGCACGGCGACGGTGAAGAAGAACGCGAAGCCGGGCACGTACACCGCGTCCTACGAATGCGGCGGCGCGCAGATCGCCACCAAGTTCACTGTGTTGCCCGCGAAGCAGGCCCCGAAGCAGGTCGTGAAGGTGCCGGCGGGCGCTCCGCAGACCGGCGGCAGTGACGGCTACGTCGTCGATTGAAGGAAACCGGCGGACCGGGCCACGGCAACGGCTTCGGCTCCGCACCGCGATGACGAGTATCCGGCGGCGGCCGCGATGGGTGTGCTGGCCCTCGGCAGCGCCGGAATCGCGTTGGTGCGTCACAGGATCCGTCGCTGACGGGTGAACTGCCGCCCGGTCGCGGGCCCGGCGCCGGAGGGGTGTGCCGGGCCCGCGACCGGGGTGGTGCCGGGTGGCCCGCGCGGAAGCAGGCAAGGCCGGGCTGGTTGGCTGGGGCCGTTCCACTCGGCCTTCGGAGCTGGAGGGGGAGACATGATCAGGAAGTCGTTCGCCGCGGTGGTGATCGGGGCGGCCCTGCTGCTCGGCGGGTGCGGGGCCGGGCCGGGGACCGCGCAGGCGCCGCCCGCCACGCCGGTCCAGGCCGCGGCCCCGTCGACGGCCGTGGCAGAGATGCCCAAGTCGGACCCGGTTTCGCTGGACATCCCGAGCATCGGGGCGCATTCGTCGCTGGTGCCGCTCGGGCTCAACGCTGACAACACCGTCGAGGTGCCGCCGGTCAGCTCCCCGTTGCAGGCGGGCTGGTACAAGTTCGGGCCGACGCCGGGGGAGACCGGCCCGGCCGTGGTGCTGGGGCACGTCGACGGCAACAAGCACAAGGGCATCTTCTACCGGCTCAAGGAAATGAAGCCCGGCGACGAGGTCGTGATCGCGCGCCAGGACGGCACCACCGCGCATTTCAAGGTGACCAAGGTGGACGAAGTCCCCAAGGACGTTTTCCCGAGCGACGCGGTTTACGGCGACACCGCGGGCCCCGAACTGCGCCTGATCACCTGCGGCGGCGTGTTCGACCATGGCTCGCACAACTACGTGGACAACATCATCGTCTACGCGGGACTCGTCGCCGACGGTCACTGATCGCACCACGTACGTGGTAGTTCGGCTCGAAGCCGTGTTTTGTCGGTGCCCGGTGCAAGACTGTGGTCACTGACACAATCGAACGGCAGGAGAGGCGAATGTTGTTCCGAGACGAGCGCTGGGCGGACGGCACGCCGTGCTGGGTGGACTTGATGGTGCCCGACCGTGCGAAGGCCGTGGAGTTCTACCAGAGCCTGCTGGGCTGGCAGGTCGAGGTCGGCGGTGCCGACACGGGGTTCTACGGCATGGCGGCGGTGGCCGGGCGCCCGGTCGCGGGTGTGGGGGAGATACCACCGGGCCAGGAGGGCATGCCGGCCGCGTGGACGACGTACCTCGCTGTGTCCGATGTGGACAAGACCGTTGCCGCGGTCACCGAGGCCGGTGGCACCGTGCTGGCGCCGCCGATGGACGTGATGACCGCGGGACGGATGGCGATAGCGCAGGACCCGGCCGGTGCCGTCTTCGGGCTGTGGCAGTCGGGTGACCACTACGGCACGCAGGTGCTCGACGCGCCCGGTGCGCCGGCCTGGAACGAGTGCATGAGCCGGGACTTCGCCGCCGCGAAATCCTTCTACGGAGACGTTTTCGGCTACGGATTCGGTGACATCTCCAGCGGTGGCTTCACGTATGCGACCCTGGATCTGTCCGGCCGTCCGGTGGGCGGGCTGGGACAGCTGCCCTCGGAGGTGCCGGCGGAAGTCCCGTCGAGCTGGCTCACGTACTTCTGGGTGGCCGATGCCGACGCCGCCGCCGCGCGGATCACCGAGCTGGGCGGCCAGGTCGTGGATCCGCCGGCCGACACCCCGCACGGCCGTCTGGTGACGGCGGCGGACAACCAGGGTGTGTCGTTCCGGCTGATGGCGCCGAACGAGCAGTCCGGCAAGCCCGAGGGCTGGACCGACTGACGGGCCGGGCCGGCTGACGGTGAACGGCTGACCGGAAGCAGGGTGCGCCGGACAACCCCGGCGCACCCGGTCACCATTCAGCTGTGGGAAAGCGAGAGTGAATAGAAATGCACTCGCGCGCCCACCGAAGAACTGCTTCCGCTGGTCTGGTCGTAGTCACCCGCTTTGAAATACATCGGGTAGCTGTCGAACGAAGACGGCAGCGGCCAGGTCGTGTTCTTGCCGTTCAGCGTGAGCCCGAGCGTATTGCCGCCGGTGAGGCTGATCGTGTAGGACCACTGGGTGCCGAGCGGCACGTTGCCGACCGTGTGCTGGTCCTGGCCGCCGCCCGGGCCGCGCTCGACGCCCATCTTGATGTCGCCGTTCTGGTAGTAGTACAGCTCCACCACCGGCTTGGTCGAGCCACTGCCCTCGGCGACGTGGATCTGGCCGACGCACACGTGGTCGGGCACCTCGCTGACCTTCACGGTGGCGTTGAGCTTGTGCGTGCCGGAGACGCTCCAGCTCGCCGCCTTGCCCGAGGACGTCATCTCGCGCAGCTCGGAGCGCGCGTAGTTCGAATTCGGTGTGGTGACGCCGTTTTCCGGGTCCCAGAAGGTCATCGAGCCGTCGCCGGAGTCGGTGTAGAAGTAGCTGTCCTGGAAGCCGCCCTTCAGCTTCGAGGGCGAGATGGTGTCGGGGCTGCCCGGCGAGCCGGTGGGCTCCTGCAGTTCCCAGAGGGACAGGTCGAAGTTGCTGCCGGGAGGGGAGCCCGGGTCGAGTGAGGCCGCCGAAGCGGGGATGACCTGGACGGCCAGCGCACCGAGGACCACGGCCGTGGAGCACGCGAGCACCCGGGCCACGCGAATGGTGGACATAATTCTCCTGGTGGGGGAGGGAGAGTGAGCGGTTTCTGCCGTGTTCCGGATCACGTCGCGGACCAGTGTGTGTGGTCTGAACCAAAAAGGTCAAGGGATGGACACTGATTTTCCGGCCCGGAAATGGGTGGTGTCACATAGGTGAACTGCCATTCATCGGACTGAATAAAAACCGGATGTTTCGGGCGAAATCCCGGCCGGCCGGGGAAAAGTAAAAAGCCCCGCGCTCACCCGGTCGGGGGGTGTGCGCGGGGCCTTGCCTTCAGGCGTGCCGAGTGCTCAGTCCTCCACCCAGTCGAAGGTCTTGGTCACGGCCTTCTTCCAGTTGCGGTACTCGGACTCGCGCCGGGCGTCGTCCATCGACGGGTCCCACTGCTTGTCCTGCGCCCAGTTGGTGCGGATGTCGTCCTCGGACTCCCAGAAGCCGACGGCCAGCCCGGCGGCGTACGCGGCGCCGAGCGCGGTCGTCTCGGCCACCACCGGCCGGATCACCGGCACACCGAGGATGTCGGCCTGGAACTGCATCAGCAGCTCGTTCACGACCATGCCGCCGTCGACCTTCAGTGACTTGAGCGGCACGCCGGAGTCGGCGTTCATCGCGTCGATCACCTCACGCGACTGGAACGCCGTGGCCTCCAGCACCGCCCGCGCCAGGTGGCCCTTGTTGACGAACCGGGTGAGGCCGACGATCGCGCCGCGCGCGTCGGAGCGCCAGTACGGGGCGAAGAGGCCGGAGAACGCCGGCACGAAGTACGCGCCGCCGTTGTCCTCCACCGTGCGGGCGTACTCCTCGACCTGGGCCGCGTTCGTGAGCAGGCCGAGGTTGTCGCGCAGCCACTGCACCAGCGAGCCGGTGACCGCGATGGAGCCCTCCAGCGCGTACACCGTTTCGTTCGAGCCGATCTTGTAGCAGACGGTGGTGAGCAGGCCGTTGTCCGACATGACTTTTTCGGTGCCGGTGTTGAGCAGCACGAAGTTGCCGGTGCCGTAGGTGTTCTTGGCCTCGCCGGGGGAGAGGCAGGCCTGGCCGAACGTCGCCGCCTGCTGGTCGCCGAGGATGCCCGCGATCGGCACGCCCGCGAGCGCGCCCCGCTCGCGGACCTTGCCGTACTCCTCCGAAGACGACCGGATCTCCGGCAGCATCGACAGCGGGATGCTCATCTCGGCGGCGATGCCCTCGTCCCAGCTGAGGGTGTCGAGGTCCATCAGCAACGTGCGCGAGGCGTTGGTCGGGTCGGTGACGTGGATGCCGCCGTCGACCCCGCCGGTCATGTTCCACAGCACCCAGGTGTCCATGTTGCCGAAGATCAGGTCACCGGCTTCGGCCTTCGCGCGGGCGCCTTCGACGTTGTCGAGGATCCACTTGACCTTCGGGCCGGAGAAGTAGGTCGCCAGCGGCAGCCCGACCTTCTGCCGGTACCGCTCCTGGCCACCGCCGAGCGCGCCCAGTTCGGCGACGATCTTGTCGGTGCGGGTGTCCTGCCAGACGATCGCGTTGTACACCGGCTTGCCCGTGTTGCGGTCCCACACCAGCGCCGTCTCGCGCTGGTTGGTGATGCCGACGGCGGCGATGTCGCTCGGCTTCAGATCGGCCTTCGCCAGCGCGCCGGCGGCGACGGCGCGCGTGTTCTCCCAGATCTCTTCGGCGTTGTGCTCGACCCAGCCCGCCTTGGGGAAGATCTGCTCGTGCTCACGCTGGTCGACGGCGACCACCCGGCCGGAGTGGTCGAAGATCATGCAGCGGGTCGACGTGGTGCCCTGGTCGATCGCGGCTACGTACGAGGTCATAAGTTCGCTCCGAATGGCTGGGCGGTCGGGGTCAGGTCAGGTTGTGCACGGCGAGGTACAGCAGCGCGGCCAGCGTGCCGCCGACCAGCGGGCCGAGGACGGGGATCCACGAGTAGCCCCAGTTCCCGTCGCGCTTGTTCTTGATCGGGAGAATGAAGGAGTAGGCGATGCGCGGGCCGAGGTCACGCGCCGGGTTGATGGCGTAGCCGGTCGGCCCGCCGAGCGAGATGCCGATGACCAAGACCACAAAGGACACACCCGCGTAGCCGAGCGCGGAGTTGCCGAAGTTCGGCGTGCCCCCGCTCGTGGCGTACACCGGGCTCAGCAGGATCCACCCGACCAGCACGAACGTGCCGATGATCTCGGTGACCAGGTTCCACACCTTGTTCGGGATCTGCGGGGCGGTGGAGAAGATGCCCAGCGTCTCGGCTGGTTCGGGGTGGTCGTCGAACTGCAGCTTGTACGCCGCCCAGCACAGCACGGCGCCGAGGATGGCGCCGACCATCTGGCCGAGGATGTAATACGGCACGTCGGCCCACGGCGTCTTGCCCGCCATGGCGAGCCCGAGGGTGACGGCCGGGTTCAGGTGCGCGCCGCTCGGCGCGGCGATGCTGGCGCCCGCGAACACACCGAAGGCCCAACCGAAAGTAATGAACAACGTCCCGGCGTTGTGACCGTTGTTCTTCCGCAGCACGTGGTTGGCCACGACGCCGTTACCCAAGAGGATCAGCACTGCTGTACCCAGCAGCTCCCAGATGAAAATCGCTCCGGCACTCAAGCTCGTTACCTCCACACTGGACACTCTGCGCAGGGTCGATCACTCGGTGCCACGGCATCGTTGCCGACCCAGATCGGCTGGACGTTACCTGTGCGTACATGATCATTCCAGGCACCGGCGCCACCTTTGTCACGAAGATCTTGGAGGGTTACGCCACACGTGTCACACCGAGGCGAGCGCGTCGTCACCGGGCCGTGCGATGCTGGACTCCGGTAGCACGAGGAGGAGTGACTGGTGACGAGTTCTCAGCACGAAGCCGATCAGGCCGCGGCCCGGCTGGGCCCGCTCCGCCGGGAAGAGACCTGGGCGCGCCTCGGCAAGGAGACCTTCGACCTGGTGGTCATAGGCGGCGGCGTGGTCGGCGCCGGCACCGCGCTCGACGCGGCCACCCGCGGCCTCCGGGTGGCGCTGGTCGAGGCCCGCGACCTCGCGTCCGGCACGTCCAGCCGGTCGAGCAAGCTCTTCCACGGCGGGCTGCGATACCTGGAGCAGCTCGAGTTCGGGCTGGTCCGCGAGGCGCTGCACGAGCGTGAGCTGATGCTGACGAAGCTGGCGCCGCACCTGGTGAAGCCGGTGAGCTTCCTGTACCCGCTGACCCACCGGGTGTGGGAGCGGCCGTACACCGCGGCCGGGCTGCTGATGTACGACACGATGGGCGGCGCCCGGTCCGTGCCGGGGCAGAAGCACCTCACCCGCGCGGGTGCCCTTCGCATGGTGCCGGCGCTGAAGCGCTCGTCGCTGATCGGCGGCATCCGGTACTACGACGCGCAATCCGACGACGCCCGGCACACCATGACCGTCGCCCGCACGGCCGCGCACTACGGCGCCGTCGTGCGCACGTCGACGCAGGTCGTCGGGTTCCTGCACGAGGCCGACCGGATCTCCGGGGTGCGCGTGCGCGACGTCGAGGACGGGCGTGAGACGGAGATCCAGGCCGGCGCCGTGATCAACTGCACCGGCGTGTGGACCGACGAGCTGCAGCGCCTGTCCGGCGGCCGCGGCCGGTTCCGCGTCCGCGCCAGCAAGGGTGTGCACATCGTCGTGCCGCGCGACCGGATCGTCTCGGAGTCGGGGCTGATCCTGCGCACGGAGAAGTCGGTGCTGTTCGTGATCCCGTGGCGCAACCACTGGATCGTCGGCACCACGGACACCGACTGGAACCTCGACCTGGCGCACCCCGCGGCCACCAAGCACGACATCGACTACATCCTCGAGCACGTCAACACGGTGCTCGCCACCCCGCTTTCGCACGACGACATCGAGGGTGTGTACGCCGGTCTCCGGCCGCTGCTGGCGGGGGAGAGCGAGGAGACCTCGAAGCTCTCGCGCGAGCACGCCGTCGCGCGGGTGGCGCCGGGCCTGGTCGCCATCGCGGGCGGCAAGTACACGACGTACCGGGTGATGGCGGCCGACGCCGTCGACGCCGCCGTGGTGGACCTGCCCGGCCGCCCGCCGTCGTCCATCACGGACAAGGTGCCGCTGATCGGCGCCGACGGTTACCACGCGCTGGTCAACCAGGCCGATCACCTGGCCTCCGAGCACGGGCTGCACCCGTACCGCGTGCGGCACCTGCTCGACCGCTACGGCTCGCTGGTGCACGAGGTGCTGGCGCTCGCCGACGGGCGGCCGGAGCTGCTCAAGCCGATCGAGTCGGCGCCGGACTACCTCGGCGTCGAGGTCGTGTACGCGGCGACCCACGAGGGCGCGCTGCACCTCGAGGACGTGCTCGCCCGCCGGACGCGCATCTCCATCGAGTACGCCCACCGCGGCGTCGACTGCGCGAAGCAGGTCGCGCAGCTGGTCGGCGAGGTGCTCGGCTGGTCGGCGGAGACGATCGAGCGCGAGGTCGAGGTCTACGCGGCCCGGGTGCAGGCGGAGAAGGAGTCGCAGTCGCAGGCCACGGACGATCTGGCGGACGCCCTGCGCGCCGCCGCGCCCGAGGCCAGGGCGGGCATCATCGAGCCCGTCAGTTAGCCGGCCTGGCCCCCAGAGCCCAGAGCTGATGCAGCGGATGACGCTTTCCCCGCACTGAGCGAGGGGAAAGCGTCATCCGCTGCGTTCGTCCGAGCCGGGCGGAGGCGGGTGGAGCGGCGTCAAGACTTGCGGATCCAGCGGATCAGGGGCTCGCCCGACGGCGACGGGTCGCGTTCCGGCCCGACGAGCGTGAAGCCGCACCGGGCCGCGATGGCCGCGGAGGCGACGTTGCTCTCCTCGTGCCGGTAGCTGATCTCCTGGAGGCCGAGCCCGCCGAAGCCGTAGCGCAGCGCCGCGGCGAGCGCCGTCGCCGCGATGCCCTTGCCACGCTCGGCTGGGTGAGTCCAGACGGACGCTTCGGCGCTGTCGAAGGTGAGGTCCAGCTCGCGCAGCCCGACCTCGCCGAGCAGCCGCCCGGTTGTCGGCTCCGCGACGGCCCACGAGCACCGCTCGTCGCACGCCCACTGGGCGGCGCGCAGCGCGATGTACTCGGTGGCTTCGTCGAGCGTCCGCAGCCGGTAGTTCAGCACGTACCGCCGGTGCGCCGGGTCGGCGAAGGCCTCCATCAACGCGGTCCGGTCGTCGAGGTGCCGGTCCGCCCGCAGCTGGCGCAGGTAGTACGCGCCCGCGTTGATCTCCACGGGTTCCACCCCACCAGCGTAACCGCGCGCGAGCAGTCAGAGGAGATCTCGCCGGTAGGCCTCGGCCACAGCGGCGGCGCGGTCGTTCACACCGAGTTTCGCGTAGGCGTGCAGCAGATGGGTTTTCACGCTCGCCTCGCTGACGAACAGCCGGCGCGCGGCCGCCGCGTTGGTCGAGCCCTCCGCGACCAGACGCAGGACTTCCAGCTCCCGCGGCGTCAGCCCTCTCTTCGGGGTACGGCGCAGCGGGGCCATCAGCCGGGCCGCGACGCTCGGCGCGAGCACGGATTCGCCGCGGGCGGCCGCGCGGACGGCCCGCAGCAGGTCCGCCACCGGCGCGTCCTTGAGCAGGTAGCCGGTGGCACCGGCTTCGATGGCGGGCAGCACGTCGGAATCGGAGTCGTACGTCGTGAGCACCAGCACCCGCACCCCCGGATGCTCGACGGCCAGCCGCCGGATCGCGCCGACGCCGTCGAGCTCCGGCATCCGCAGGTCCATCAGGACCACGTCGGGATGGTGGCGCGCGACGAAGGCCAGCGCCTCGGTGCCGGAGGCGGCCTCGCCGATCACCTCGATGTCGGGCTCGCCCTCGAGCGCGCCGCGCAGGCCGTCGCGGACCACTGGATGGTCGTCGGTGAGCAGGACGCGGATCACGGGTCTTTCACCAGGGGGATCGCCGGGACCTGCACGTTCACCGCGGTGCCCTCGCCCGGTGCGGACTCGATCGCCAGCGTGCCCGCGACCCGCCGCACGCGCTGGCGCATCGCCTGGAGGCCGAAGCCCGTGCCGTCGCCGCGGGCCGGTTCGCCGGGGGTGAAGCCGGCGCCGTCGTCGCGGACGTCGAGCAGCACCACGTCGTCGGCGTAGGTCAGCGTGACGCCGATCCGCGACGCCCGCGCGTGCTTTTCCGCGTTTGCCAAGGCTTCCTGCGCGACGCGGTACAGCGTCACCTCCAGCTCCGGCAGCAGTGGGCGCGCTTCGCCGGAGGTCTCCGCTGCCACGGCGACGCCGGACGTGTCTGTGACGCGCCGCGCCAGGTCCGCCAGCGCCTCCGGCAGCCGCGAGTCCGCGAGGGGCTCGGGCCGCAGTGCCTGCACGGCGCGGCGCGCCTCGGTGAGGCTGTCCTTCGCCAGCGTGTGGACCTGCGCCAGATACCGTTCCCGAGAGGCCTCGGAGGGGGCGCGGTCGGCGGCCTGGAGCTGGGTGACGATGCCGGTGAGGCCCTGCGCCAGCGTGTCGTGGATTTCGCGCGCCATCCGCTGGCGCTCGTCGAGCACTCCGGCCTCACGCGCCTGCGTCAGCAGCTGGGCGTGGAGACCGGCGTTCTCCTCCAACGCGGTTTCCAGCCGGGCGTTGGACTCGGCCAGTTCGGCGTTGGCCCGCTTGCGTTTGTCGTTCTCCACGCCCACGAACCAGGCGACGAAAAGCATCGGGCCGATCACCGACACCACGACCACCCAGGCCGGGGTACTGGCGCTCGGACCCCAGCCGTGGGCCACCATCGGGACCACCGCCGTGGCAGTGACCGCGAAGATGCTCCACCGGGCGGTGAACAGCGAGAAAGCGATCGGGTAGCCGACGGACGCGAAAGCGGTGAACGTCTCCACCCGCGAGCCCAGCACCGCCGCTCCGGCGAGCAGGCCGAGAAAAAAGACCGCCGCGAGCCACGGGCGCCGATGCCGCCGCGGGAACACCGGGACGATCAACAGGATCCACGCGGCGGTGACCGCGACGAAAACCAGCGTGAGCCGCCACTGGGCGGAATCCCCGTGCGGCAGCGAGGCGGCGATGATCGTGCAGATGCCGAGCCCGGTCAGGCCGACCCCGCCGAGGATCCGCCCGCCGAGCCGTTCGGCCCGCGGGTCGACCTCGCCCGGCCGGAGACCCATCATGGGCAGATTCTTGCAGTCCGGGCCGCGCCCGGGAGTCCGTCGATCGTCCACGGCATCCACCGATCGGTGGATCAGCGCCGTCGCCAGCCGGTGATGAGCAGAACGGCCAGCGGCAGCGCGAAAACCAGGATCAGCCGCCCGCGCGAGAGCACGAAGACCGCAATGGCCAGCACCACGGCGATCGGCACCGCACTGCGCAGCGCCCATCGCGTCAACGGGCTCTCGCCCACGGGCCGGCCCGGCGCGCGCGGCACCGGCGCGCCGTTGTCCCGCGCCCCGGTCAGCAGCGCGCTCGGCCGCGGTGACGGCAAGTCGTCGAACAGGGGCAGCAGGTCGCTGACGCGTTTCGCCGCCGTCACTTTCGCCGAGCGGGTGCCGTACTCGTCCACATCGAGCCGTCCGGTGCGGACGTGCTCGGTGAGGACGTCGAGGGCGTCCTGCCGCTCGTCGTCGCTCAGCCGCATGTCGGTCACGGCGATCCTCAGCGGTCGAACCGGCGCTGGCGACGGAACTCGTCGCGCATCTCACGACGCCGGTCACGGTGGTCGAGCCGGTGCTCGCGGTGGTCCATCCGGCGGTCGTCATGATGGTCGGAGCCGTGTCCCCACAGCGCCCGGCCGAAGATGGTGCACGCGATCGGCAGGGCGATCATCGGCCAGGCGGGGACGACGCCGGTGGAGATGAGCACGATGGCCACCAGCCAGGCCAGCGGCACGATCGAGGCGGCCAGCCGCTGACCGCCGGACCAGCCCCGCGGCCCGGCCACGGCGGTCGACGGCTCCGGCTGGGGAGCCGGAGCCGGGTCCGCCGGTGGAGCCGCGGCGACCGCCGCCCCGCCGTACGCCGGGTGAGGCTGGGGCAGGTCGGCGAACAGCTCGCCCAGCTCACCCCGGGTCTTGGCCGCGGTGATCCGGGCCGAGCGCTCGCCGTATTCGTCGATGTCGATCCGCCCGGCGGTCATGTGATCGCCGAGCGCGCTCAGTGCGGATTCCCGCTCCTGGTCGCTGATCCGCAGCTGCGGAGACGGAACCTCTGTCACGTCATCGATGGTATGCCGCCGAGCGCCCGCCGACCCACGACATTCGGCACAACTTCAGTCCTTGAGCTCCAGCAGCGACGTTCCCTGGGTCACGGCCGCGCCGACCTCGACCGAAAGCCCGGTGACGGTGCCCGCTTTGTGTGCGGTGACCGGGTTTTCCATCTTCATCGCCTCGAGCACCACGATCAGCTCGCCCGCCTCGACCCGCTGGCCCTCTTCGACGGCGATCTTGACGATCGTGCCCTGCATCGGCGCCGTCACCGCGTCACCACTCACGGTCGCCTTCGCGCCGCCGGCACGCTTGCGCGGCTTGGCTTTCGTCGCCGTGGCCGCGCCGCCTTCGAGGGCGAAGCCGCCCGGCAGCGAGACCTCGAGACGCCGTCCGCCGACCTCGACGACCACGTTCTGCCGCGGCGCCTCTTCATCGGCGGTCGCCTCCGGCGCGGTGAACGGCTCGATCCGGTTGTCGAACTCGGTCTCGATCCAGTCGGTGTAAACGCCGAAGCCGTTTTCGTCGCCGATGAACGCCGGGTGGTCCACGATCACGCGGTCGAAGGGCAGCACCGTCGCCATGCCCTCGACGACTATCTCGGCCAGCGCCCGGCGGCTGCGCTCCAGCGCGTTGGCCCGATCGGAGCCGGTGACGATCAGTTTGGCGAGCATCGAGTCGAACTGGCCGCCGATCACGCTGCCGGACTCCACCCCGGAGTCGACGCGCACACCGGGACCACTCGGCGCCACGAACTTCGTCACGGTGCCCGGCGCCGGCAGGAAGCCGCGCCCGGCGTCCTCGCCGTTGATGCGGAACTCGATGGAGTGGCCGCGTGGCTCGGGGTCTTCGGTGATCCGCAGCTTCTCGCCGCGCGCGATGCGGAACATCTCACGCACCAGGTCCAGCCCGGTCGTCTCCTCCGAGACGGGGTGCTCCACCTGCAGCCGGGTGTTCACCTCGAGGAACGAGATGGTGCCGTCGGTGGCCACCAGGTACTCGACCGTGCCGGCGCCGTAGTACCCGGCCTCCTGGCAGATCGCCTTGGCCGAGGAGTGGATCCGGGCCCGCTGCTCGTCGGTGAGGTACGGCGCGGGCGCCTCCTCGACCAGCTTCTGGTGGCGGCGCTGCAACGAGCAGTCGCGCGTGCCGACCACGATGGCGTTGCCGTGCTGGTCGGCCAGCACCTGCGCCTCGACGTGCCGCGGCTTGTCCAGGTAGCGCTCCACAAAGCACTCGCCACGCCCGAAGGCGGCGACCGCTTCACGCGTGGCGGACTCGAACAGCTCGGGGATCTCTTCGCGCGTGCGCGCCACTTTGAGGCCGCGCCCGCCGCCGCCGAACGCCGCCTTGATCGCCACGGGCAGGCCGTGTTCGTCGGCGAACGCGAGGATCTCGTCGGCGCCCTTCACCGGCTCCTTGGTGCCGGGCACCAGCGGGGCGCCGGCGCGCATCGCGATGTGCCGCGCCGTCACCTTGTCGCCGAGGTCGCGAATGGACTGCGGGCTCGGCCCGATCCAGGTGAGACCCGCGTCGAGCACCGCCTGGGCGAATTCGGCGTTCTCGGAAAGGAAGCCGTATCCCGGGTGGACGGAGTCCGCGCCGGCCCGCTTCGCGACGTCGAGCAGCTTGTCGATGGACAGGTAGCTCTCCGCGGCAGTGCTGCCGCCGAGCGCGAAGGCTTCGTCGGCCAGGCGCACATGGGGGGCGTCACGGTCGGGGTCGGCGTACACGGCGACACTCGTCAGCCCCGCGTCCTTCGCCGCCCTGATCACGCGGACCGCGATCTCACCCCGGTTGGCGACCAGGATCCTGGTCACCGGACCACCCGTGCTCGCGACGTCCTGCTCGCTCACCCCGTACCTCCCCGTGTCACGTCAGCTCCACTGCTGGTAACCCGGGAGTCTACGGACCGCCGTACCCGCCGGGATGAGAGCTGGACCACCCGGCTCTGGTTATACCCGCGCGCGGTGGCGCAGTTCGACCGGGAGTTCCGAGTCCAGCACGATCACGTCGTAGGGGTTGGCCTGGTGGATCCGTGGCAGGTGCTCGGTGTTGATCATGATCCACGGCTGGTGCTCGCCGCAGCAGTCGACCAGCCGGTCGAGCGCGGTGAAGGCGACCAGCGCCACCCGTCCGTCCGGGGTGCGGCGCAGCTCGACGTTCGCGCCGGTGCCGCCGTCGGTCGTGCCGGAAACCGGACCGGTCGGGAGGTACAGGGCCGGGGGCAGGTTGGGGTTCGTCACCGGGACAACATAGTCGGCCACTCAGCGCAAGGTCGCCTACAGTCTCGGATATGGGGACTTCGCTGAAGCGGGCACCACGATCAGCGCTGCTCACCGCGCTGCTCGCGGCTTTGGTGACAGCGGCGGCGCTCATCACTGTTGTCGTCTTGCGCTCGCCGCCGATGCAGGAGGGGGCCCCGGGCATGGCGCCGGTCGCCGCTCCGGGGACGGACCAGCCGACGGTCACGACCTGTGGCACGGGGCCCTGCCGTGAGCTGGCGGCCATGACCGTCGGCGGCACCCCGGTCTCGTTGCTGGCCGACGCCACCGGCGGCTGGGGTCGCGTGCGTGTCGGCGCGAAGCCGGACACCGAGTTCGAGCTGGCGATCAGCGGGATGGGGGCGAAACTCGCGGCGAACTCGCTCCAATGCATCGCGGGCACCACGTCCGCCTGCCTCGTGCGCGGCGACGTCAGCGGCGGCGCCTTCGGTGAGCTGCTGATCGAGTCGAACGGCGTCTGGCGCGACTTCGGCCAGCCCTATTTCGCCGACGCCGGCACCCTTTCCCTCGACGACGTCGACCAGGACGGCCGCCCGGACCTGGTCCTGGTCCGCCACGAGTGCCCCGGCTCGACCCCGGGCACGACGACCTGCCAGGCCTCGCCCGTGCTCGCCGAGGTTTACCAGCTGAGCGGCGACATCCTCGGCTGCACGCGCAAGGTGACGTCGCCTTCGCAGCTGCGCGGCTGGCCCGAGGTCCAGGTCCGGCGCAGCGAGCTTTCCGCCTGCCCCTCGTGAGTGTTTATGCCGGTTAGAACCGGGTTAGAACCGGCATAAACACTCACGAGCTTTTACGCGGGGGTGGGCACTGCGTCTTCTTTCGCGTCCTGCCGGGAATTCCGGGGACGGTTGGCCGGAGCGTTGAGCACCTCGTCGTCCAGCAGGCCCTCGCCGCGCGCCACCACCGTCGGGACCACGATCTGGCCCGCGACGTTCGTGGCCGTGCGCATCATGTCCATGATCGGGTTCACGGAGTAGATCAGCGCGATGCCGAGCGCGACCTGCTTGGCGTCCAGGCCGATGAACGCCGTGGTCAGGGTGAGCGCGGTCAGCCAGCCGGTAGTGCCGGCCGTGGCCAGCGCGCCGAGGACCGCGACCGCGACGATGCCCGCGTACTGCCCGAAGCTCAGCTGCACCCCGGCCAGGTTCGCGATGAAAATGGCGCCGATGGCCGGGAAAACGGCCGCGCAACCGTCCATTTTGGTCGCACTGCCGAGCGGGGTGGCGAACGCCGCGTAGGCCGGGTCGACCCCGAGGTTCACCGCCGACTGACGGGTCAGCGGCAGCGTCGCGGACGAGGACTGCGAGGCTAACGCGAACTGGATCGCCGTGCCCGCCTTCGCGAAGAACTTCGCCGGGCTCACCTTCGCGACGAACCGCAGCAGGATCGGGTAGACGACGAACAGGACCACCAGGCAGCCCGCATAGACCGCGAGTGTGGCCGACAGCAGCGGGCGGAACAGCGCGTCGCCGTAGTTCGAAACCGCCGCGCCGATCAGGCCGAGGATGCCGATCGGCGCGAGCCGGACGATCCAGCCGAGGTAGCGCTGGACGATTTCGAAGACGCTGGTGGTGAAGTCCACGAACGGCTTCGCGCGGTCACCCAGGCTGTACGCCGCGGCGCCGATCAGCACGGCCAGGAAGAGCACCTGCAGCGTCTTGCCGTCGGCGAAGGCGGAGAAGAAGTTCTCCGGCAGCAGGCCGTTCACGAACGCGTCCCACGAACCCCAGCTGCTCACGCTCTTCGCGGCCTTGTCGGCGTTCTTCGCAGTGGCGGCGACACCGGCGCCCAGCCCGCCCGAGCCCGGGTCGAACAGCCGCCCGGCGGCGATGCCGATCAGCGAGGCGATCAGCGAGGTGATGGCGAACCACAGCACCGTCTTGCCGCCGAGCCGGGCGGCCGTCCGTCCGCCACCGAGTTTGCGCAGGCTGGTGATGCCGACGACGATCGCGGTGAAGACCAGCGGGATCACCGCGATCTGCAGCAGCGTGGTGAAGATCGTGCCGATCTGGTCCAGCAGATCGGTCAGCCAGCCGGCGCCCGTTGCCCGCGCGAGGACGCCGACTGCGGCGCCGACGACGAGCGAGCCGAGTACCGCAGCCGCGAAGACACGCGGTCGCGTGTAGGTCCGGACGAAGGACACGAGGCCACCCCCCAAGGGTCGAAAGTTCCCGTTAGGCCCGGTTTGGGCCCTCGTGAACTCTTCCTGGCCAATCGTTCGGGTGACAGTGCTCTCAGGATGTGGACGTCCGCCAGAGATCCACGACACTCACGCCGACCTCGCCCAGCAGCTGGCGCACCAGCGGCAGGCTGAGACCGATCACGCTCGACGGGTCGCCCTCGATGCCCTCGACGAACCAGCCGCCCAGCGCGTCGAGGGTGAAGGCGCCCGCCACCTGCAGCGGCTCGCCGGTGGCGATGTACGCCTCGATCTCCTCTTTGGTCGGGCGTCCGAAGTGGACGGTCGTGCGCCGGGTGCCGGCGGCCTCCTTGACGCGCTGACCGCCGTCGATGCGGATCAGGGCGTGACCGGTGAGCAGCTCGCCGGACCGGCCGGCCATGTCCGCCCAGCGACGGCGGGCGACCTCGGGTGTGCCGGGCTTGCCGACCATCTCGCCGCCGATCGACAGCATCGAGTCGCAGGCGACGATCACGGACTCGGCGTGGGTGCCGGCGACGGTCTCGAACACCGCCTCGGCCTTCGCCTTGGCCAGCGCCGTGACCAGTTCGCCGGGGGCGGGGTCGGTGAGCGCGGCGGCCACCGCGTCCTCGTCGACGCCGGACACGACGACGCTCGGGTCGAGACCGGCGCTGCGCAGCAGCATGAGGCGGGCGGGGGACTGGGAAGCGAGAACGAGGCGCACGGCAGGAAAGTTACCGCCCGCCCTCTCTGATACCGAATTGTGACCCGCGACACTCGGTCGCGGAGTTAGTTTGTTGTTGCTCACAACATATCTGTTTGAGGGCTCCCGGAGGGAAAACGATGCCACACCTCCGCACCAGACGCGCACGACCATCTTCGACGGCGTCACCGCTGACGCCGGGAAGGGCACGACGGTGACCTATGACTGTGCGGGTGACGGAATCGGCTCGTTCCACCAGGTCGCGGTCGTTGTGGTGGGCGAAGCTCCGCATACCGAAGGGCCGGCTGCCCGACCCGGCGACCTCCGCCTCGGCGCCCAAGACTTCACCACCTTCGCGAAGCTGAAGGCCGGCTGCGCTGGGCCTCGCTCCGAGGCTGGC
>DASXYS010000122.1:0-10401 GCA_036502365.1 Amycolatopsis sp. | reverse complement strand
CCCGCCTGCCCGGCGTGCCTTGTCTGCTCGGTCCGGTTGCCGGGTCCGCCTTGTCTGCTTGGCCCGCCTGCCCGGCGTGCCTTGTCTGCTCGGTCCGGTTGCCGGGTCCGCCTTGTCTGCTTGGCCCGCCTGCCCGGCGTGCCTTGTCTGCTCGGTCCGGTTGCCGGGTCCGCCTTGTCTGCTTGGCCCGCCTGCCCAGCCTGCCCAGCCTGCCTTGCCTGCTCGGCCCGGCTGCCCGGCCCATCCTGCGTGCCTGCGCTGCCTGCCCGGCCCCGCTCTGCCTGTCCGGCCCGCCTGGGCGATGGGTCGCGAGGTCCGAGCTGTTAGCTGACCCCGACTCGAGTCCTGGCTGATCCCGGCGGTGACAAGCCCTGCGCTCAGTCACTGTGCTGCTTGCTGGCCGGAGCGCCGCTCATTGGCCGCAGCGCTGCTCGTCGGGTCACGGTGCTGCTGACTGACCACGCCGCTGCTCGTCGGGCGTGGCCCCGTCGCGGCGGCCGCCAAGGTTCGACTCGGAGCGTGCTGCCTATCCGGTGGTGCGTCCGGTGAATCTGTACGTCCGGTGAATTTGTGCGGTGGTGCGCGGTCCGCGTGGCCGGCCCCGCGGCGCGGGTTTCGGGACCCTCTTGATTCTATTTCCTTTGCCTCACAAGAAAAAACTATGTGCTCGGATAGCGAGAAGGGCCGCCGATCCCGGTGTGGATCGGCGGCCCTTCTCGGTGTTCCGGTCCCGGCGGGTGGTTCCCCGCGGGATGTCAACGTTGTCGGGTTGTCAGGATTCGTCGTCCCATGGACGGGACCGGCGCGGAGGCTCGCGGCGGGGCGGGCGGGGGCGGGCGCCCGGTGGCGGCTCATCGGCCCGGGGGCGGCGACGCGGCGGCGGGGTGTCGCCACGCGGCTCGCCGCGTCGGCGCGGGTCCGCTTCCGGCGGCCGCGGACGGCGGCCCTCAGGCGGGGGCTTGCGCGTGCCGCGCGGGCCGGGGTCGGCCGGGTCGCGGCGCGGACGGGCGCCCGGGTCGGCCGGCGGACGGGGCCGTCGCGGTGGCGGCGCGTCCAAGTCCCGGTCCCGGGGCGCGCCCCGGCGTCCGCCCGCGGGCAGCGGCGTCTGGCCCGAGCGGCCGGATCCCGGGGGCCGGGTCCGCGGCCGGGCAGCCACCGGCTCGCCGTCGTCGGCGGGTGCCTTCTTGCCCTTCAGCTTCACCGGGGCGTCGGGATCACGCTCGCGGTAGATACGGAAGAAGCCGAAGAGGAGCGTCACGCCGGTGACGACCGCCATCGTCGGGAAGCCGTTGATCAGCGGCCGGCCGATGTCCAAGAGCTTGGAGAGCGTGTCCCCGCTCGAACCGGAGCCGCCGGTCAGCAGCACCACGCCGGGCACCGTGACGGCCAGCACCAGCGGCGGCTGCACCATCGGGCCGAACAGCGCCCGTCTCTGCACCGCACCGACCGCGATCACGGCCCCGACGAAATAGCCGGCCTTGAAAACGAGGTCGAGGCTGCCCTTGGTCTTCTCGTCGATGACGGCGCCGAGCACGGCAAGGCCGAAGCCCACAAGTACGGCCGCCCACCAAGGCAGCCCGCGCCTCGCGCCGACGACAAGACGCTCGTCCCAGGGCACGGGGGCGTCATCGGCATCAGGATCGCTCTGGCGATCGCGTATCGCGGTCACGAGGCAACACCGTAGCCCGTACTTGTCACGATCTTGCCAGCACGGCCGAAGACTGCCCTGACCAGCCACCCGCCCGCGTGACGCAGGTTGCAGGCGGACCGCGCACGTGCTGCCCGGCCGCCGACCTGCGCCGCAGCCCGCCGACCAGCCGCTTCTCGCCGCTGACCAGCCCCGACCCGGTCGCGCCGGCTCGGCCCGCCGCGCCGGGAGAACGCCGGGACCTGCGGTTGATAGTTTGCGAGTTTTTTACCTGTCCGCGTGCGGGCGGGCTGTTCCGGAACGTCCGGCTTCCCGGAACGGCCGTCCCATTGGCTGGTACCTGCACAGTCGCGATGACAACGCCGGATCAGACGGGCACGGTCGGTCATGAAGCACGGCGGTCATGAAGCCCGGTGGCTCAGGACGCGAAGCGAGTCGTCGCACTGCGGTTCTGAAGCACTGCGCTCGCACACCTGGCCCACCAACCCGCACGGCTGCGCACTCCGGCTTGGCGCTCTCCGGCTTGATGCGGCTCGCCCGGTGTGACGCGGCCCGGCCCGGCGAGACCCGTCGCAGTCGGTGCGGCCCGTCGCGGCGCGTGAAGGTGGTTCGCACCCAGGCCTGCCAAGCGCTGGCGCTCCACAGTGCAGGGGCTCCGCCGAGAGCCAGTCAGCTGGCTGCCAGTTCGTCCCCCTTCCGCACCTGCGGGACCGGAGCGGGGCTGCCCGAGGCGTCTGTCAGGGGGGCGACCGTTGTGCGGAAGTTCTCCAGGGCTTCCAGCTCGCGGCGCCGGGCGGAGATGAAGCGTTGGAGGTGGGTGCTGGAGAGGTTGAGCGCGTCGACGGCGTTGCCCGCCGCGCGGTGGGCCGAGGCGGCGCCCGCGCGGACTTGTTCGATGTCCTCCACCAGCGCGCGGTCGCTGGCGGCGAACAGGGCCGCGGAGGCCAGGACGCCGAAGCCCGTGGGGCCGCACAGGAACACGCGGCGGTCGATGAGCCAGCGCAGCAGCTCCGGGTCGGTGTCGAGCGCCGCGACCACGGCGGCGTCGGACGGCACGAACATGATCGTGCCGTAGATGGCGTCGGCCCAGCGCTGATAGCCCTTGCCGGCCAGCTCCGCGGCCCGCGAGCGCAGCTGCCGGACGTGCGCGCGCAACGCGTCGAGCCGCTCCTCCGGGTCGTCGGTGTCCACGGCCTCGGCCCAGATCGCCATGCTCGCCTTGGCGTCCACCGGGACCGTGCGCCCGCCGCCGACGCGCAGCACCATGTCCGGTTTGACGCTGCCGCCGCCCGCCAGATCGGTCTGCAGCGTGAAGTGCAGCTCCTCGCGCAACCCCAGTGCTCGTGCCGTCTCCACAAGCACTTGCTCGCCCAGCTCGCCACGCCCGCTGATCGACGCGAACGCGACCTCATACCTGCGCAGCGCGAGCTGCTGCTCATCGCCCTTCGCGCGCTCCGCCGCCACGAGCCGAGCCGCCGCGTCGGCGCGCCGCATGCCGTCGTTGTAGAGCCGCCACAGGATCGCGACCGCGACGCACAGGAGCAGCGCGAGCACGATGGCCGCTGTGGTGATCACTGTCCCCACCCGGTCCTCACCCCCTCCGCTGCCGTCCCTGGTGCCGTTGCCGATGCCGTGCGGATCGACGGGGACATCATGGCGGACGGCACCGACAAAAACGGGTTCGCCCGGTCGCACTCCGTAGCTGACCAGCGGGTTCACCGGTTCGGCCGTCGGCGTGTCCGGCCGCCCCCTGATAGGCTTCGTACACACGTTCGAGTGGCTCGTCGGCGAGTCTCCCGCGTTTCGTCGGGGTCCGCTCTTAACGTGGTCGCCGTGAAAGTCCTGCACACCTCCGACTGGCACATCGGCCGCACGTTCCATGGTGCCGATCTGCTCGCCGAGCAGGAAGCCGTCCTCGGGCACTTGGCCGGCCTCGTCACGAGCGAGGCGGTCGATGTGGTCGTCGTGGCCGGCGACATCTACGACCGCGCGGTCCCTTCGGCCGAGGCGGTCCGGGTCGCCACCGCCGCGCTCGCCCGCATCCGCAAGGCCGGCGCCCAGCTCGTCATCACGCCCGGAAACCACGACTCCGGGCCACGGCTCGGCGCCTTCGCCGAGTTCGCTGCGGCCGGCGGCCTGCACGTGCGGGCCACGGTCGCGGGCCTGGCCGAGCCCGTGCTGCTGCAGGACGAGCACGGCGAGGTCGCGTTCTACGGCCTGCCGTACCTGGAGCCGGAGCCGTCCCGGCATGCGCTGGGCGTCCCGGAGGCGCGCGGTCATACCGGGGTCCTCACCGAGGCCATGCGCCGCGTCCGCGAGGACCTCGCCACTCGCCCCGGCACGCGGTCCGTGGTGCTGGCGCACGCGTTTGTCACCGGCGGCAACGCCAGCGAGTCCGAGCGCACGATCGCCGTCGGCGGGGTCGAGCAGGTGCCGGGCTCGGTGTTCGACGGCGTGGACTACGTCGCGCTCGGCCATCTGCACGGCCCGCAGACCCTGGCCGAACACCTTCGCTACTCCGGCAGCCCGCTCGCGTACTCGTTTTCCGAGGCGCGGCAACGGAAATCGGTTTGGCTCGTCGACCTCGACGCCGCCGGGCTGGCCGAGGTCCGGCGGCACGAGCTGCCCGTGCCGCGGCCGCTGGCCACCCTGCGCGGCGAGCTGTCCGAGCTGCTTTCCGCGCCGGAGCACGAGGAGCAGGCAGGCCACTTCCTGTCCGTCACGCTGACCGACCGCGTGCGGCCGGTCGACGCCATGCGCAAGTTGCGAGACCGTTTCCCGCACGCCGTGCACCTGGACTGGCAGCCGGAGGGCGGGCTCGCGGGCGCGGAGCTGAAGTACGCCGAGGCCGTGCGCGGCCGCAGCGACATCGAGATCGCTCGCAATTTCCTCGACGACTGCCGTGGCGCCCCGCCCTCCGACCGCGAGGAGCGGCTCGTCTTCCTCGCGCTCGAGGCGGCCGACCGGGCGGCGGTGGCGAAGCTGTGAGGCTGCACCTGCTGGAGGTTCAGGCGTTCGGCCCGTACGCGGGCCGCGAGGTGGTCGACTTCGACGTCCTCGGCGCCGACGGCCTCTTCCTCCTGCACGGCGATACGGGCGCGGGCAAGACAACGCTGCTCGACGCGATCGCTTTCGCGTTGTTCGGCGAGGTCCCGGGCGCGCGCGGCGAGGTCAAGCGGCTGCGCTGCGACCTCGCGGAGCCCGACCAGGTCACCGAGGTCGTGCTGGAGCTGACCGTGCAGGGCCAGCGGCTGCGGATCGTGCGCAGCCCCGAGTACCAGCGCCCGAAAAAGCGCGGCGACGGGTTCACCACGCAGCAGGCGAAGGTCTCGCTGAGCTGGGTCGGGAAGCCACCGGCGGGGCTGCCCCCCGAGGGCGTCATCCGGATCGACGAGGTGGCGCGCACGGTCGTGCGGCTGCTCGGCATGACAGCGCAACAGTTCTTCCAGGTGGTGCTGCTGCCGCAGGGGGAGTTCGCACGGTTCCTGCGCGCGGACACCCGCGAGCGCGAGGAACTGCTGGAGCGGTTGTTCGGCACAGAGCGGTTTTCCGACGTCGAACGCTGGTTCGCGGACCTGCGCGCCGAGCGCGGGCGGGCGCTGCAGGAGCGTCAGCAGGACGTGCGCGAGCTGGTCGCGCGGTACGCCCAGGAGGCGCAGCAGGACGCGCCGGAGGACAACCAGGCGGAGTGGGTCGAAGCCGTGCTCCGGGACGTCGCGGCGCGGGCCGGCGCGGCGGAAACCGAAGCGGCGCAAGCACGTTCGGTCGCGAACAAGGCCGAGACCGCGCTGCACGAGGCGCAGGAGGACGCGGAAAAGGTCCGGCGCGTCCGCACCGCGCACACCCGGCTCGCGCAGATCGCCGAGCAGGCCGACGAGCGCGCGGGGTGGACCGAGGAGATCGCGGCGGCCCGGCGGGCGGAGGCCGTGGCGCCGGAAGCAGAGCTGCTCGAACGGCGGACCACCGAGCTGGACGAGGCGCGGGCCGCCGAGGCCGACCACACCCGGGCCCTGGCCGAGCTGGGTGTCGACTCGGCTGGGCTGGCTCCCGCTGACCTGCGGGAGCGGGCCGGCTCGCTGCGAGAGGACGCGGGTGCGCTCGCCGAGCTGGTCGCCGAGGCCGAGCAGCAGCAGATCGAGACGAAGCGCCGCGACGAGCGCAAGACGGCGGCTGGTGCGGCCGAGGACAAGGCCGTCGAACTGGCGACCCGGCTCGGGGAGTTGCCCGAGCGGTTGACGGCGTTGCGCGGCGAAGCGGCTTCAGCCGCCGAAGCCGCGGCGAAGCTCGATGGCGCGAAGGCCCATGTCGAAGAGCTGACGGTGCTCGCACGCGCCGCGGCCGACCTGCCGCCGGCGGTGGAGCGCGCCGGGCGCGGCGAGGCGAAGCTGCGCGAGGTCGTCGATAGTCATCAGACGGCCCGGCAGCATCGGCTGGACCTGCGGGAACGGCGGCTCGAAGGCATGGCGGCGGAGTTGGCCGCGAGCCTGGCCGACGGCGCGGCGTGCCCGGTCTGTGGCTCCGCGGAGCACCCGGCGCCCGCGAGTCACAGCGCCCGGCTCGTCGACCCGGCGGAGGAACGCGCCGCGGAGGAGGCCGAGCAGCAGGCGGAGGCCTTGCGGCAGCGTGTCGTCTCGGCGCTGGAGGAGGCGAAGGCCAGGCTGGAGGCGTTGCGGGAGCGGCTGGGCGAGCGCACAGCGGAGTCCGTGGCGGCCGAGCTGGCTGAGGCGCGGGCGACCGTCAGCGCGCTGTCCGAGCAGGCCGCGCGGAAGGATCGGCTGGCGAAGCAGGTCGTCACGCTGGAGCAGGAAGCGGAGAAGCTCGCGGAGCAGCGGCGGCTCGCCGAGACCGCCGCCACTGAAGCGACGGCGGAGGTCCGCTCGTTGCAGGACCGGCTCGACGAGCGTGAACGACGGCTGGTCGCCGGCCGCGGCGAGTTCCGAGACGTGGCCACGCGCCGACGGCATCTGCTGACGCTGGCCGGAGCGCTGGACGCGGTGGCCGAGGCACGCACGGCCGTCGCGGGTTCGGTGAGCCGGCTCGCCGAACAACAGGGACTCGTCGAGATCTCCTTGCACGCCAAGGGATTCCTGTCACTGGAGGAGATGCGCGGCGCGGCGAGGTCCGAAGAGCAGGTGACGAAGCTGGAGCAGGGCCTCGCGGAGGCGGAGGCCATGGCCGCGGGTGCGCGTGAGCTGCTGGCCCAGCCCGAGCTGTTCGGCATCTCGCCCGACGACGTCGTGGAGGTCGGGCCTGCGAGCGAAGCCGCGAAGTCCGCACGGGCTATGGCGGAGGCAGCGTTTTCGACGCTGCAGGCCGTCACGGCGCAGCATCGTGAGCTGACCAGGCTGGCCGGGCGGATGAGCAAGGCGCTGGCCGGGCTCGCGCCGCTCGAAGAGGAGTACGCCGAGCTGCGCGCACTGTCCGAAGTGGTCAACGGGCGCGGGCAGAACGCGCGGAAGATGTCGCTGCGGTCGTACGTGCTGGCGGCGCGGCTGGAGGAGGTCGCGCTCGCGGCGACCGCCCGGCTGCGCACGATGAGCCAAGGCCGGTACTCCTTCGTGCACTCCGACGCGGCGGGCGCGCGCGGTACCCGTGGCGGGCTGGGCCTCGACGTGCTGGACGACTATTCGGGGGCGATCCGCCCGGCCAAGACGCTGTCCGGCGGTGAGTCCTTCCTGGCCTCCCTGTCGCTGGCGCTCGGGCTGGCCGACGTGGTCGCGGCCGAGACCGGCGGCGCGCTGCTCGACACGCTGTTCGTCGACGAGGGCTTCGGCACCCTCGACGCGGAGACGCTGGACGTCGTGATGAACATCCTGGACGAGCTGCGCGCCGGCGGCCGGGTGGTCGGCCTGGTCTCCCACGTCGAGGAACTACGGCAGCGCATCCCGACCCGGCTACGGGTCCGCAAGGCCCGCACCGGATCGAAGGTGGAGGTGCGCACTGCCTAGCGAACATCTTCGTGCCTGAGCTGCCGGCGCTTGACCGAAAGTTGCCGATCGCTCCGCCGGTGTGCACAACGCGGTGACGTGGGACGGACAGCGCTGCGGCGTTGCGGGTGCAGGCGGGCGGGGTGTCGCGACAGCTGACGGCTTGCTGCACCGCCACCCGCCGTCACGGCGGTGAACGGGTCGGTCGTAGTGTCCGAAGTGGACTGGCAAGTGGACCAGAAGGCGGCGCTCAGGGGCGTTTTCCAGCGCGTGCCAAGTACATCCCGGCGTAGGAGCTCCACGGCTGCCAGCCGCGAGCCGATTCGGACAGGTCGACGCCCAATGCCGTTGCCCCGCGGCGCACAGCGGCGTCGGCGGTCAGCAGCACGTCGGGTGCGCCGAGCACGCGCATCAGCACGTAGTCGGCGGTCGGGGCGTCGACGCTGTGCGCGAGCAGCTCGGCCCGCAGCTCGGCGGGGTCACGGCCGACGTGCGGGTCGAGGCTGCCGTGCGCGATCGCCGCGGCGATCGCCTTGGCCTGCGGTCCGACGCCGGCGTCGGCGATCTGGGCGGCCGTCGGGAACAGGGTGGTCAGCGGGTCCAGCGGCGGGTCGGCCGGCGGGACCGGCTCGCCCAGCTCTGCGGCCAGCGCCGTGGCGGCTGGGCCGAGCAGCGTCCGCAGCAGCAGCTCGGGGCCGTCGACGGCGCCGGGCACGCGGATGCCCGGCGCCCCGGCGACCAGTGGTGCGAGCGCCGGGTCCGCGCCGAGCGTGCGGGCCACGGCCTCGGGATCGGCGTCGAGGTCCAGCAGGCGCCGGACCCGCGTGACCGCGCTGCTCAGGTCTCGCAGGTCGGCCAGGCCCAGGTCGCAGCGGACGTGGTCCGGCCGCGGGGCGAGCCACGCCGCGCCGCCGCCGTGCGGGAGTCGCAGCGTGCGGCCGTAACCGGTGATGTCATGGCCGTCCTCCGTGACGGCCTCGACGCCCGGGATCGCTCGCGAGGCGTGGTAACGAAGCACTCCCTGTGCGTCGAACGGTGCGCGGAACGGCAGGCGCAGGCTGAGCCGTGTCGCGCCTCCGGGCTCGTCGCCCTTGCGCCGTCCGCGACGCAGGCTCGCGGCGCGAAGCTGCGAAGGCGTTGTCGCGAACACCTCGCGGATCGTCTCGTTGAACTGCCGGACACTGGAGAAGCCGGCGGCGAACGCGACGTCGGTGAGCGGCAGCCCGGACATCTCGATCAGCAGCCGCGCGGAATGTGCGCGGTGGGCGCGGGCGAGCGCGAGCGGCCCGGCGCCGAGTTCGGCGGTGAGGACGCGCCCGAGCTGGCGTTCCGAGTAGCCGAGCCGCTTCGCCAGGCCGGGCACGCCCTCGCGCTCGACCAGGCCGTCGGAGATCAGGCGCATGGCGCGCGCGGCGAGGTCGGCGCGGATGTTCCAGTCGGGTGAGCCGGGCACGGCGTCGGGCAGGCAGCGGCGGCACGCGCGGTAGCCGTTGGCCTGGGCGGCGGCCGACGTCGGGTAGAAGCGCACGTTCTGGGCCTTCGGCGTGAGCGCCGGGCAGGACGGCCGGCAGTAGATGCCGGTGGTGCGGACGGCCATGATGAACTGGCCGTCGAACCGCGGGTCGCGGGCGGTGACCGCGCGATAGCAGCGCTCGGTGTCGCGCCAGATCGCGGCGGTCGTGGTGGCCATGTCCTCGATGATGCCAGCAGGTCGCGGGCCTGACTGGCGGAAATCCGACGGCGCGTTACCGGGTCGGCCCGGCCCCGGGCCCGGCACGTAGACTTACCGGTCGTGAGTCTGACCCTCGGTATCGTCGGCCTGCCCAACGTCGGCAAGTCCACCCTGTTCAACGCGCTGACCCGCAACGACGTGCTCGCGGCGAACTACCCGTTCGCGACGATCGAGCCCAACGTCGGCGTGGTCCCGCTGCCGGACCCGCGGCTGGACGAGCTGGCGAAGCTGTACAACTCGGAGAAGACGGTGCCGGCCGTGGTGTCCTTTGTGGACATCGCCGGGATCGTGAAGGGCGCGTCCGAGGGCGCCGGCCTCGGCAACAAGTTCCTGGCGAACATCCGCGAGGCCAACGCGATCTGCCAGGTCATCCGCGTGTTCGACGACCCGGACGTGATCCACGTGGACGGCCGGATCGACCCGTCCAGCGACATCGAGACGATCAACACCGAGCTGATCCTCGCCGACCTGCAGACCCTGGACAAGGCGCTGCCGCGGCTGGAGAAGGAAGCCCGGACGAAGAAGGAGAACAAGCCGGCGCTGGACAACGCGCAGAAGGCGAAGGAAATCCTCGACGCCGGGCGCACGCTGTTCCAGGCGCAGAAGGAGGTGGACTTCGAGGCGTTGCGGGAGCTGAGCCTGCTGACCACGAAGCCCTTCCTGTACGTCTTCAACGCGGACGAGGCGATCCTGACCGACGAGGCACGCCGTGAGGAGCTGACGAAGCTCGTCGCCCCGGCCGACGCCGTCTTCCTCGACGCGAAGGTCGAAGCGGAGCTGCTGGAACTGGACGACGAGGAGTCCGTGCGCGAACTGCTGGAGTCCGTGGGCCAGCCGGAGCCGGGCCTGCACGCCCTCGCGCGCGCCGGCTTCCACACCCTCGGCCTGCAGACCTACCTCACGGCGGGCCCGAAGGAGTCCCGCGCCTGGACGATTCCCCAGGGCGCCACCGCCCCCCAGGCCGCGGGCGTCATCCACACGGACTTCGAGCGCGGCTTCATCAAGGCGGAGATCGTCTCGTACGCCGACCTCATGGAGGCGGGCTCGATGGCCGTCGCCCGGGCCGCGGGCAAGGTTCGTATGGAGGGCAAGGA
>DASXYS010000121.1:0-6263 GCA_036502365.1 Amycolatopsis sp. | reverse complement strand
GGTCGTCGGCGAGGTCGCCGTCGTCCAGGTCGGTGCCGCCGGCGGTGGTGATGACCTCGTCGGCACCGGCCAGGGCCGCCGAGGGCGGCAGCAGGGTGTCGGGGTTGCACGCCGAGGCGAGCACGGCGGTGGCCTGCCCGGCGTCCAGCGGGGTGACCACGATCCCGGCGGGCGCGAGTAGCTCCATCGCTTCACTGAGGCGGCGCACCAGCCGTGACTCCGCCGCCCGCCGTGCCCCGGCGCTCGCCTGTGTGGTCTCGGCATTCGCGCGGCGTTTGCCGCGGGTCAGCGAGGACAGCACCGCCAGCGGGCCGGGGCCGCCGAGCCCATCGGTCGGCCCGGCGGCGCCCATCGGCTCGCGCAGGATCAGCAACACCTGACGGCGCAGCAGGTCGGTCTGCTCGCCGAGCTGCACGAGGTAGTCGGCGTGCTCGATGGCGGCGGCCTCCAGCGCCGGGTGCGGCAACCCGCCCGCGCGGGTCCGCAGCTCGGCGATCTGGCCGGACAGGTCGAGTCGTTCGGTGCGCACCAGCACCTGCACGGGCGCGGTCAGGCTGTGCAGGTAGCGGCCGAAGGACGCGACCAGGGACTCCTGCTCGGCCGGTGTCCGTAGCGCGAAGTTCACGGTGGACGCGACCGCGACGACGGCCAGGCCGTCGGTGCCCAGGTCGACCACGCCGGTGTCGGTGACCGCCTCGGCGGGCAGCCGCAACGCCGACGGCGAGATCTGCTCGGGCACCGGTGCCTTGCTCTTGGCCTTGGCCGACCGGCTCTTGCCTGTGCCCACGGTCCGGCTCGCACTCGTGGCGGCGGTCTGGGCGGTCAGCCATTCCGGCGCGGGGCGAACGCCTTCGGGGGCGGCGACGCGGTGGCGTGGTCCCATGCGTTGCCGGATCGCGGCGACCAGCAGCCGGTCCATCGAGATCCCGTCGCGCTGGCCGAGCGCGATGACGGCCGCGCTCACTCCGATCGGGATGGCGAGCGCGAGGAACACGGGGAGCGGCACGACCGCGCGGGTGGTGGTCCACCCGGCGTAGAGCACGAGGCCGGTCACCGCGAGGATCGCCAGTTGGCGGGCGGTCAACGGGCCGATCACTTTGTCGGCCATGTCGACGTCGGCGGGAATGCGAACAGGCGAAGTCACGACTTACCTCCGGGCGTGGGTGGTGGCGGCGAGGGGCGCCGCGGTGGTTTCGGCAGGTCCAGCGGGAGCCGGAGTTGCTGCCCGGCGGGCGAGGCCGGTCGCGGCGGTGGCGTCGCCGGTGGTGGGGTCGACGGGCGCGGTGTGCGGCGTACGCCGTCGAGAGGGAGTGGGTACTGCCCGGAGCGGGTGGCCCGGTTGCCCTTGTATGGATCGAAGGGCAGCTCCATCTGAGTGCCGCGTGCTCGAGCCGGGGGTGCGGCCGGGGGCGGCGGGCTCGATGGGCGGGGTGTGCGGCGCACGCCGTCCAGTGGCAGCGGGTACTGCCCGGAGCGAGTCGGCCGGTTGCCCCGGTAGGGGTCGAACTGCAGCTCCATCTGCTGTCCGCCCCGGCGTCGACCGCGTGGCTGGTTGGGTGATGCCGGAGGCGGCGTCGGCTTGACGCGCTCGGCGTCCAGCGGCAGCCGGTACTGGCCGTCGCGTCCGAGGATCGGCTTGTTCTCCGGCCAGTCGTCGCCGAGTGGCAGAGCCAGCTGGCGGCCTTGACCGGGCTTCGGTTTCGGCGCGGGAGCGGGCTTGGGTTTGGCGGCCGGGCGGCTGCGGCGTACCCCGGTCAGCGGGAGCACGTACTGGCCGTCAGCGTTGGTGCGTGTGTGGGCGTAGGGGTCCGTCGTTCCGCGACCGCCGCCGCCCCCGTTGCCTCCGCGACCGCCGCCGCCGGACGGTCGGGGCTTGCGGCTACCGCCGCCTCGGCCGCCAAGCAGGCCGAAGGTCTTGTAGGCGATGAAGCCGCGCACGATCGAGCCGAGGATCGAACGACCACCGCTGCCTTTGATCGAGGACAGCACCCAGAACGGGATCTTGAACAGGATGTACATCAGCGCGAGCGCGACCAGCAGGTTGACCAACCCGCTCACGGTCGGGCCGAACAAGGTGAACCCGCCGGGCGCGAGGAACACCTTCATCGCGGTGATCAACGTCAAGGACTGCACGACCTGGATGGCCAGGCAGCCACCGAATGCTTTCCACCACCATTTCGCGATGCCCTCGGTTTGTGGGAGCGCGTGGAACATCAGCGCGATCGGCGCCCCGGCGATCAGGATCACCGTCAGCGCGACGCGCACGACGTAAGTGACCAGCAGGACGACCAGCATCCCGGCGAGGAAGATGCCGATGAAGATGATGAAGATGCCGCCGTTGAGCGAGCTGAGGGTGAGATTGCGCAACGTCTCGCCGGCCGAGCTGGCGTCCAGGCCGCCGCCCATGACCGCCTGGGCGAGCCCGTTGGCGATCTCGATGCCCTTGGTCGCCACCCACAGCGACAGGGCTCCGGCGAGGAACCCGACGACGATCCGGGGCGCGATCTCCTTGATCGAGTGCCGGGTCTGCAGGGTCTGGTAGCCCATCACCAGGATCCCGGCGATGAGGATCAACATCCCGTAGCAGGCGAGCAGGATCTGCCAGGAGTTGGTCCACAGCTCGCCGATCCGCGGCAGCGAGTCGGGCGTGGGGGTGGTCAGCAGCGTCTTGGACAGCAAGTCCAAGAGCGGGTTCAACGCGGCGGTGACGATGCCCCGGAAGAACGCGTTGATCGCGTTGGTGATGCAGCCGCCGATGTCGGTGATCCCGCAGTCGGCCTCACCGTTGTCACCGTTGCCGGGCTGGCCAGTGCCGGGATTGGTGGGCGGTGCCGAGGTCGGCGGTTGCGGGATGCAGCCCTCCCCCGTGCACGGGGGAGGAGCCGGTGTCGTAGGAGACGGGTGCAGGCACTCGTACTGCAGCGAACCGGGGAAGCACGTCACCGGAGTGCTCGGCCCGGTCGGGATCGGCAGGGGGATGCCGGTGAGCGGCGGCGTGGTGGTGGGCGCGGGAAGGTGGCAGACCGGCAACGGCGAGTCTGGTGTGCACGGGTCTCCGGTCGGCAACGGCAGCGGTGGGGGCTGCGCTGGCTGTACGACGGCCGGACCACCGGGCGTTGCGGCGGCGCTGACGGCGAGGGTGCCGCCCAGCAGGACGACCAGGCTCAGCGCCAGCATCACCAGTGCTCGGCTTCGCGTCATGCGCAGCCGCCGAACCCATCGGCCGGGCCGGGTGCGCCGGCCACCGGCACGCCGCGTGCTCGCGGCCGGGGGCGCGAGCAGTTCCCGGTTGGCGCCGGTGGTCTCCGGGCGAGCCTGGGTGGGCTCGGCGGAGCGCAGGCTGTGGACGGTCGGAGCGGCCGATGTCCGACGACGGGCGGGCCTGGTCGTGGACATGGCTCAGGCCCCCACGATGCCCTGGAGCACGGTGACGACCAGGGGTGCGAGCGCGGCCAGGCCGTAGCCGATCGCGGCGGCTTTGAAGCACTCCTTGGCCTTTTCCTGCTCGCCGGGATCGCCGCCGCCCATCACCCGGCGGACTCCGCCGATGGACAGGAAAACGGTCGCCAAACCGGCGAGCACGCCCATCACCCAGTTGCGGATGTTGGTCAGAACCTGATCAACGGATCCGGCCAGGGCGACCACTATGGTGTCCGCGTGTGCGGCCGAGGCGGGCACGAACAGCGCCACGACGGTCACGCCGGTGAGCAGTGCGAGGTTCCGCCGCAGGGTGGTCCGGCGGCCTGTCGACGCGGAAGACATCCGAGGTGTGGTGGGCGCGTTGACGGACGACCGAGAGGCGCAAGGGCTAGTGAGCCGGGCTCGGCGAGCCGCCCCGCGAGGAAGGGTGACGGGTCCACGGCGAGGCCGACGGTCGCTGGTGCGACGGTCTGGCCGGCGGCGGACGGGCGAATGGGTCAGGCGCATCGCGGCACCTCCGGAGTCGTGCTCGACAGCCGCCGGGGTGTTCCGGTCGAGCGGTCGAGCGAGGTGGTGTGCGCGGGAGCGGCTGGGGTCCTCCCGCAGCCCTCGACTCCGGATTTGGGGGCCGTTTTCCAGGCGCGTGACCGAACCGTGACCAACGACTTTCCGCCGATCCTGGTCACCGTGTGTGACCTTCGGGTCGGCCGGAGTGCGGCACGGCTGGCATCACTCGCGGCGGCGGTGATGGCCGTCGCGTTCACCGCGCGGATCTCCACATCGCGCTCGCGGCGGTCGGCGGGGTCGTCGTGCGGCGCCTGGTCGGTGAGCCAGGCGAGCAGGCGCGCCTCGGCCTGGCTGCGGACCCAGTGCAGGGCGGTGACCTTGACGCCACGGTCGGCCGCGGCGGCGGTGAGCGTGTAGTCCTCGAGTCGGGTGGAACCGATCAGTTCGGCCTCGTCGCCGGTGATCGCCCCGTCGGCGACGGCGCGGGCGAGGACGAAGTCCGGGTGCCCCCACGGCGGGGTCGGCTCGCTGGAGTGGAAGTCCTCATCGGTGGGCATCGGGCGGTCGAGCGCTTCGCGGATGAACAGGTGTCCCGCGCGCAACCCGGCGCAGCGCAGCCGCCACATGACCCACGGCTTGGCGAGGTCGATGCTCGCCAGCTCGGACAGGAATCCGGTCAGGATCGCGGCGTGAATGTCGCGGTGGTCGTCGGCGTAGGGCGCGGACAACTCGGCGGCGATGGCGAACAGCGCGGGCAGTGCGACGCCGACACAAGCCACCGTCCAGGTGCCGCCCTCGTCGCGAGAGCGGGTGACCAGGTGGACCCAGATCGGGTCCACGGTGGACATCGGAAGGTTGGCGTCGAGCAGCAGGTCCCGCAGCTCGTCCAGGGGCACCCGCCGGCGGGGCAGGCAGGGGAAGCGCCAGCCCTCGATGGAGACCGGGCTCGGCCCGGTGACCAGCCACTCGAACGCCGTCCGCGCGGAATCCAGCGGCAGCGAGTCGCGCTCGAAAGGCGTGCGGCGGAATATGCGATTCGGGGCCATGTCGGCTCCTTTGCGTGGTCCGGGAAACAGTGACCAGGCAAGGAAGCCAAATGAGGTCCACCAAAACGCCACGAAACCGCCACCAAATGGCCTCCAAAGCGCCACCGATGATCTTGACTAGCCACTCTCGGCCGCCACCAAGATCATCTAAGGCCCTCCGCGCGCGCTCGCTCCAACGGCCGGACAAGATCATTCGATGATCGCCGGTAATAGGCTCCGAACTGCGACAACAGTGTTTTGGTGGCGTTTTGGTGGCGATCCGGCAATACCCCACAGGGCGAGGATCGGGCCGCAATGCGGCCCCGGCTGCTCTCACGTCTTGAGGTCGTCGGAAAAACTATGGAGCCTGCTCGGCGGACAGCTCGACACAAGCTCTACGCGGGCACACGCGCGCGAGCCTCATGCACATTCTTTGGCCCCGAATAGCGGCGAACATTGACGATAAAGATTAGGTAACAGCCCTGGAAAAGTGGGTCGTTTTTCGGAGTTGGGGGGTGTCACAGGGCGCCACGTATCGCGGCGCGCACCCCAGAGGTTCTGCGAGGATTCCATGACCCAGTCCGACCACTCCACGAGCCGCGGACCGAAGCGGCGTGGTGACACGACCCGCCCGGCGAGCACCCGCTCCGGTACCCGCCGAGGCGGGGATCGCCGCCCCTATCCGACCGCGTCGACCACCACCAGGGTCAGTCCCGCCAAGCCCGGTTCGGAGAGCACCCGCTCCCGGTCGCGCGGGTCCACGGCGACGCCCACCCCGGCGACGGTCTGGACGGCCGGTCCGGCGCCGATCGAGCTCGACACGGCCTGGCCGGAACCGATCGTCAGCAAGATCGTCGGCTCGTTCAGCGAGTCCGGCGGGCGGGTCGCCCTGCTGCCCTGGCCGACCTCCGGCGGCCGTGCACCGCTCGCGCCGGTCGGCGCGGACGGGGTGATCGACCATGCCCCGGCGACCGAGCCGGACCACGCGCTGGCCGACGCGCTCGCCGCCGTCGAGGCGCTTGACCGGACCGGCCGCGTGGTGCGCGTCGCGGTGGACCCGACCGCCACCGGTCCGGGTGCGCGACCGTTCTGGGCCGACCTTGTTGGCGACGCCGATCGCTCGGCCGTGACCGTCTTCCCATCGGTGGCGTCGGGCGTCGGCGACGGGGTTTTCGACGGTGCCGAGGACGCGCCGGCCGACACCGACCTGATCATCACGAGCCTGCGCCCCGAGCACGGCGGCGACCAGTCCAGCGACCTCGTGGCGTTGGTCGCGGCGCGACTGCTGCGGGTCGGCGGGATCCTCGTCGT
>DASXYS010000120.1:0-13711 GCA_036502365.1 Amycolatopsis sp. | reverse complement strand
GTGTGGATCGAGGTCCTGCTGCTCGCCAAGCTGGCCAAGCAGCCCATGCACGGCTATGAGCTGCGCAAACAGGTCGAGGAGTCGAGTGGGCGGGCGCTGTCCAACAACTCGCTCTACCCGGCGTTGCGCCGGTTCGCCGAGGCCGGCGCGGTCACCCGGGCCGCCGAGCCGCAGGAAGGCAAGCCGCCCCGGCACATCTACACGATCACCGACGTCGGGCGGGAGCTGCTGCACGACATGCTCGCGGACCTGCCCCCCGAGCTGGCCGGCGATGCCGCCGAGTTCCTGGCGCGGGTGGCCAGCTTCCGCTGGCTGGCGCCGGACGAGCGGGCCGCGGTGCTCGACGCCCGCGTGAACGCGGTGACCGCGCAGGCGGACCGGATGGCCAAGCTGGCCGCGGCGCAGGCGGACCCGTGGAGCCGGCTGGTGCTCGACGAGGTCGGCCGCCGCCTGGCCGACGAACAGGACTGGCTCGCGACGCTGCGTGCGCGAGCCCGGAAACCCTTACTGGAGGAGGAACTTCGATGACGACCACGGAGCGCGCGCCACAGCTGCCGTTCGAGCGGCCGAACGTGCTGGAGATCGCGCCGCTGTACCGGGTGCTGCGCCGCGAGGGCCCGCTCGTGCGCGTGACCACGCCGGCCGGCGACCCGGCCTGGCTGGTGACCGCCTTCGAACAGGCGCGGGTGATCTTCGCCGACCCGCGCTTCGGCCGCTCGCACCCGGCGCCGAAGCAGGCCTCGATGATCTCGGACGCCGCAGTGCTGGCCGGCCCCCAGGGCGACTACGAAACCGAGCAGGCGTCCCACTCGCGGCTGCGGAAGCTCCTCGTGCCCGCCTTTTCCGCGAACCGCATGCGCCGCCTCGGCGACCACATCCAGGAGCTGGCCGATCGCTGCCTCGACGAGCTGGCGGCGGCGCACGAGGCGGCGCCGGGCGAGCCGGTGAACCTGCACGAGTTCCTGTCGTTCCCGTTGCCGGTGCTGGTGATCTGCGAACTGCTGGGCGTGCCGTACGAGGACCGGGCCAAGTTCCGCGACCTGTCCGATCGCGTCGGCGTGCTGGACAGCGGCGGCGACGCGCAGGTGGCGATGGACGAGTTCGCCGCGTACATGGGCGAGCTGGCCGACGTGAAGCGCGCCGAGCCCGGCGAGGACGTCGTCTCCGATCTGGTGGCCGCGCAGGCCGACGACCCGTCGTTCACCGACGACGACCTCGCGCGGCTCGCCGCGGGCCTGCTCTTCGCCGGGCACGAGACGACGTCCAACCGCATCGACCTCGGCGTGCTGCTCCTGCTCACGGACCTGAGCCGGCGCGACGCGCTGATCGCCGACCCCGAAGGCCGCGTGCACGGCACCGTCGAGGAGATCCTGCGGATGTCCGCGCCGGGCGGGCTCGGCCTGCTCCGCTACGCCCACGACGACGTCGAGATCGGCGGCGTGACCATCCGGACCGGCGACGCCGTGATCATCTCCACCGCGTCGGCGAACCGGGACGGCTCGGTGTTCGACCACCCCGACGAGTTCGACGTGGACCGCAAGCCCAACTCCCACGTCGCTTTCGGCTACGGCGGGCACTTCTGCATCGGCGCCAGCCTGGCCCGCACCGAGCTGCGGGTCGTGTTCGGCACCCTGTTCCGCCGGTTCCCCGGCCTGCGCCTGGCCGTGCCCGCCGAGCAGCTGGACGTCCGGTCGAACCGGCTGACCGGCGGCGTGGCGAGCGTGCCCGTCCTCTGGTGAACCGGACCACAGTGGACGCTCCGGGCGTCCACTGTGGTCGCGGTCATTCGGCGCCGGCCGGGGTCAGCAGGTCCTCGAAGCCGAGGCGGCGGAAGAATTCCGCGCGGATGCGGTCGCCGAGGTCGAACACCGGCTCCGCGCCGTCGTGCATCGGGTCGACGTGCACGCGGAACGGGCGGCGGCCCTTGGGCAGGCCGACCACACGCACGATCTCGCGGGCGACCTCTGCCGGGTCCGCGTCGGGCGGGGCGAGCTCGGCCTGGCGCGCGGGGATGTCCTCCATGATGCCGGCGTACAGCTCGTCGTAGGCCCGCTCCACCTCGGTGTCGGCGGCGTGGCCGGCGTGTGCGTAGTGGTTGGTGCCCGTGGTGAACGCGCCCGGGACGATGATGCTGGTGTCCACGCCGAACCGCGCCAGCTCGGCCGCGTAGCTCACGGCGAGCGCGTCTTCGGCGGCCTTCGCGGCGAAGTACGGGGCGAGGTACGGCGGCACGCCGCCGCGGCTGCTGCTCGAGCCGACCCACACCACGAGCCCGTCCCGCTGTCCCCGCAGGTGGGGGAGCGCGGCGCGGTTGACCCGCTGGGTGGACAGCACATTGGTGTCGTACACCTGCGCGAACTGCTCCACGGTGAACGCCTCGGCCGGGCCGAGCACCATGTGCCCGGCGTTGTGCACGACCACGTCCAGCCGGCCCGCCTCGTCCAGCACCTGCCGGATCGCGGCGTCCACAGAGGACTGATCGGAGACGTCCATCTCCAAGGCGTGCAAGGAAACCGATTGCTCGCGGGCGTAGTCCGCCAGCTCGGTGACGGCGGGCGCGTTACGGCCGGTGGTGGCCCGCATCCCGGCGTAGACGGTGTGGCCGGCGCCGGCGAGGGCGCGGGCGGTCATGGCGCCGAACCCGCTCGACGCCCCGGTGATCACTATGGTCTTCGACATGACTTTTCTCCTTGCCTGAAAGGGTTTTACCGGGAAATCAGATGACGCCGCCGTTGGTGTGGAGCACCTGGCCGTTGACCCAGCGCGCCGGGCCGGCGAGGAAAGCGACGGTCTCCGCGACGTCCTCGGGCACGCCGAGGCGCTCCAGTGGCGCCATCTTCGCGAGGTGGTCGACGGTCTCCTCGTCCTTGCCGTCGAGGAACAGCGGGGTGGCGGTCGGGCCGGGCGCCACGGCGTTCACGGTGATGTCGCGGCCCCGCAGCTCTCGGGCCAGGATCAGGGTGATCGCGTCGACCGCGCCCTTGGTGGCGGCGTAGCCGGTGTAGCCGACCAGGCCGATCTTCACCACCGAGGACGAGAAGTTGATCAGCGCGCCGCCGCGGCGCAGCCGGCGCGCGGCCTGCCGGCCGACCACGAAGGTGCCGCGGACGTTGGTGCGGTGCATGCGGTCGAAGTCGTCGAGGTCCAGTTCGGCCAGCGGCGCCAGCAGCATGACTCCGGCCGTGTGCACGACCACGTCGACGCCGCCGTAACGCTGCTCCGCCGTGTCGAACAGGGCCGCGACCTGCGCCTCGTCGGCGACGTCCGCCTGCGCGGCGCTCGCCGTGCCGCCCGCGCCGGTGATGGCCTCGACGATCGCTTCGGCGCGGGCCGGGTTGCCGGCGTAGTGGACGAGCACGCTCATCCCGTCGGCGGCCAGCCGCTGCGCGACGGCGCGGCCGATCCCGCCGGACCCTCCGGTGACGATCGCGACCCGGGCGTTTTCGGTGCTGCTCATGGCCTGTCTCCATCCGTATCAGCGTTTCGCTCTGCTGATAGCGAAGTTACGCGCTCGGGTCGTAGTAGCGCTAGTGGTTTCTCGTAACGACGCTATGACGTACGTAACATTGCTACGGCACGTCGGTATCTGCGCTAGGGTGGCGACCATGGACGTGCGATTGCAGATGCTGGAGGCGGCGGAGAAGCTGCTCGACGCCTCGCCGGACCGCGACATCTCCACGCGGGCCGTCTGTGAGGCGGTCGGGGTCGGCGCGCCGATGCTCTACCGGCTGTTCGGCGACAAGAACGGCCTGCTCAGCGCGGTCGTCGACCATGGGTTCGACCGGTACCTCGCCACCAAGCGGGCGGCCGAGCCGTCGGCGGATCCGGTGGCCGACCTGAAGGCGGGCTGGGACACGCACGTCGCCTTCGCCAAGGCGCACCCCGCGGTCTACCGGCTGATGTATTCGCCGAGTTTCGTCGACGTGCCGAGCGCGGCGCAGGAGGCGCTACGGCTGTTGCGCGAGGTTTTGGTGCGCTGCGCCGCGGCGGGGCGGCTGCGGATCGACGCGGAACTCGCGGCCCAGCGGATCATGGCGGCGAACATCGGCGTCGCGCTCAGCCTGGTCAGCCAGCCGGGCACGTACACCGACCCTGACCTCTCGACCCGCGTGCGCGACGCGATCCATGACAGCCTGCTGGTCCCCGTCGGCAAGAACGCCCCGAAGCGGGCCGATGCGCCGCTGCCTGGTGCCGCGTTGCAGCTTGCCGCGGTGCTGCGCACCGAGCCGACTTCGTTGGGGGAGCAGGAAACTCAGCTGTTGCTGAAGTGGCTCGACGGCCTGGCGGCGCCCTCGAGTAAACGACCGGGCTAACTCTGTTCGATGCGGACCATGTTGCCCGCGGGGTCGCGGACGGCGGCGTCGCGAGCACCCCACGGCTGGCTGACGGGCTCCTGCACCACGTCGGCGCCGGGCGTGCCCGCGACCTTCTCGAAGGTCTCGTCGAGGTTGTCGCTGCTGAACTGGAGCGGGCGCAGCTCGCCCTTCGCGAGCAGGGCGGCGAGGGCGTCGCCGTCCTCCTTCGAACGGCCGGCGTGCGGCTGGGACAGCACGATCTGGATCTCCGGCTGGGCGGCCGTCGCGAGCGTGATCCAGCGGAACCCGCCCTGGGAGACCTCGTTGCGGACGGTGAGCCCGAGGGTGTCGCGGTAGAAGGCGAGCGCGGCGTCCGGGTCGTCGACGAGGACGTGCACGTGGCTGATGGAAACGGTCATGGGCACCGACGCTAGCCGGAAGCGGGTCCGGGCGCTTCTCCGAAACTGATCGGCAACCGAACGGCCCTAGTTTTCGGCCAGCACCAGGTCGAGCAGACCGGGAAAGCGCGCGTCGAACTCGGCGCGGCGGAGGCGGTTGTAACGGCGGGGGCCGCGGTCGAGCTGTTCGAGCAGGCCCGCCGCGCGCAGCACGGTGAAGTGGTGGCTGGCCGTGGCCTTGGACACCGGCAGGTCGAACGTGCCGCAGGCGCGCGTGAAGTCCGGCTCGGTCGACACCTCGCGCAGGATCGAGCGCCGCACCGGATCCGCAAGGGCCTCGAGCGCCTGCTGCAGCGTGACGTCGGCCGGCTCGGTGTGGACCAGTGTCCGGGCCATCGCGGCTCCCTCCCGCTCGACATGTTCGACTCTCATCGTACACTGGGGAGTGTTCGAAGATCGTCTAACAGTGGAGGAGCAGCAACATGCCGGAAGTCGCCGTTGTCACCGGGGCCAGCCGCGGGGCGGGCAAAGGGATCGCGATCGCGCTGGGGGAGGCGGGCGCGACCGTGTACGTCACCGGGCGCAGCCAGTCGGCCGGCGACTCGCCGCACGGCGGGACGATCGCCGAGACCGCCGCGCTCGTCACCGAGGCCGGCGGGAAAGGCGTCCCGGTCGCGGTGGACCACGGGGACGACAACGCCGTGGCCGCGCTGTTCGCGCGCGTCGCCGAAGAGCAGGGCCGGCTGGACATCCTGGTCAACAACGCCGCAAGCTTCGCCGGCGCGCCGCGGCCGGGCGGGTTCTGGGAGAAGCCGCTGGCGACGGCGGACCTGATCACCGTCGGCCTGCGCTCGCACTACGTCGCGAGTTACCACGCCGTACCGCTGCTGATCGCCAACGGCCGCGGGCTGATCGTCAACACCGGCCACTACGGCGCGGTCGCCTACTACCAGAATCCCGCGTACGGCGCGCAGAAAGCGGGCGCCGACAAGATGGCCGCGGACATGGCGAAGGAACTGCGGCCGCACAACGTCGCCGCCGTCTCCATCTGGATGGGCGGTCTCGACACGGAACGCGCACGCGAGTACATCGCGTCCCTGCCGCCCGAAAAGCGCCCCACCGCCCGCCGCGAGTCGCCGCAGTTCACCGGCCGGGTCATCGCCGCCCTGTACGCGGACGACTTCATGCACTATTCCGGCCGAGCGCTCATCGGCGCCGAGCTGGGCGCGCGCCTCGGTGTGACCGATGTGGACGGTGGCGCCCCGCTCTCCCTGCGCTACGAGCTGGGCGGCCCGCCCGAACTGCACTCGTCCCTGCGCTGAGAAGTCCCTACACGCTCTGCCGGCGGCCATCCTCGTCAAACTGGTTTTGGGTGGCGAGGATGTCGGTGGCGTTGTCGCGGAGCCAGTAGAAAAGCGTCGACAGCGATTCGCCGGTGCCACGCCCGAGCAGGGTCAGCCCGTAGCTCACCTGTGGCGGGGTGGTGGCCTCGACCGCGCGCCACACCAGCCCGTCGCGGACCAGGGTGCGCAGCGTCTGCGACAGCATCTTCTCGCTGACCCCGTCGATCGCGCGGCGCAGCTCGAAGAACCGCAGTTCCTTGTCCCGCAGGGCGATCAGCACCCACACGCCCCAGCGGCTGGTGACGTGGTCGAGCACCGTGCGCGCCGGGCAGTCGGTGTGAAACACCTCATAACCGTCCGCTTCGGAGCGCCCCCTGAACTGCGTCCATTCCTCCATGTCGTGAGCTTACTTCGAAGTGCGTCCTTACCGTCCGGCCACGCGCTTCCTAACGTCGTGGCCACTGGGGAACCGACGGAGGAGAGCGGGAAGATGATCGTGGTGACAGGGGCGACCGGCAATGTCGGCCGCCCGCTCGTGGCGGCGCTGGCGGCGGCGGGCGCACAGGTGACGGCGGTATCGCGGAGCAAGCCGGCGGAGTGGCCGTCCGGTATCGCGCACCGGCGCGCGGATCTGGCCGAGCCGGAGACTCTCCGGCTGGTCCTGGACGGCGCAGAAGCGCTGTTCCTCTTCCCGCATGGCCCGGCCGACGCACTGGTCGATGTCGCGAAGGCCGGGGGAGTGCGAAGGATCGTGCTGCTGTCCTCGCAGGGCGCCGGCACCAGGCCCGACGCGTACGCTTATTTCGCCGGGTTCGAGCGTGCCGTGCGGGACTCCGGGCTGGACTGGACGCTGCTGCGCCCGGGCGGCTTCGCGACGAACACCTTGGCATGGCAGGGAAGCATCCGCGCGAACCGGACGGCCGCCGCGCCTTTCGGGGACGTCGCCCTCCCGTTCGTCGACCCGGCCGACGTGGCCGAAGTGGCGGCGAAGGTGCTGCTCGGCGACGGGCACGCGGGCCGCGTCTACGAGCTGACCGGCCCGGCGCCGCTCACGCCGCGGGAGCGCGCGCACGCCATCGGCGACGCGCTGGGCACGGCCGTGCGCTTCGCCGAGCAGAGCCCGGCTGACGCGCGTGCCGAGATGCTGGCGCAGGTGCCCGGCCCGATCGCCGACGCCACGCTCGCCTTGCTCGGTGACCCGCTGCCCGCGGAACAGCGGGTCAGCCCCGACGTCGAGCGGATCCTGGGCCGCCCGGCGCGGTCGTTCGCCGAGTGGGCCGCGCGTTCCGCCGCGGCCTTCGCGTAGGGGGCGCGCCGTGCCGACGACCCGCGTACTCGATTCGACGATGTTCCACCGCGAGACCGGCGCCGGCGCGCCGATGGTCTTCCTGCACGGGAACCCGACCTCGTCCTACCTCTGGCGGCACGTGCTGCCCGCGGTCGGCGAGCCCGGCCGGCTGCTCGCGCCGGACCTGATCGGCATGGGCGAGTCGGGCAAGCCTCCGCTCGCCTACACCTTCGACGACCACGCCCGGTACCTCGACGCCTGGTTCGACGCACTCGGCCTCGACCAGGTCGTGCTCGTCGGCCACGACTGGGGCGGCGCGCTCGCGTTCGACTTCGCCGCTCGCCACCCCGGCCGCGTGCGAGGGCTCGCGTTCACCGAGACGATCGTGAAAACCATGGCGTGGCAAGAGTTCCCGGCCGGCGGCCAGGAGCTGTTCCGCGCGCTCAAGACCCCGGGCCTCGGTGAACAACTGGTCCTCGACGACAACAGCTTCCTCCGGGACTCGCTGCCGGCTTCGACGATGACCGCCTTGGCCGCCGCCGATCTCGAGGCCTACCTCCGCCCGTACCCGACGCCCGAAACCCGCCGGCCGCTGCTGCGCTGGGCTCGTTCGATGCCGCTGGGCGGCGAGCCCGCGGAGGTCGTCGCCCGGGTGGACCGGTACGTCGCCTGGCTGGCGGCCAGCGCGGAGGTGCCGAAACTGCTGGTCACCTTCGAGCCGGGCCCGGGCGCGATGCTGGGGCCGCGCCTGCACGAGTGGTGCGCCGAGACTTACGCCTCTCTCGAAGTGGCACACCATCCGGTGCCCGCCGGCCATCACACTCCCGAGGACCAGCCCGCCGCACTTGCTGCTTCACTCACGAGTTGGGCCGACGCGCACGTGCTGCGCCGGATTCGCCCTGGTGCGGCCCGGCCGCGGGCACCGCAAGCCGGGTGAGCAGGCCGGTCAGCGCGAGGCCCAGCGGCTGGTCCACGAGCACGTCCGCGTAGCTGTCGCCGCGGGTCTCGCCGCGGTTGACGATCAGCACGGGCTTGCCGGTTTTCGCGGCGTGGCGGACGAAGCGCAGGCCGGACATCACCGTGAGGGAAGAGCCGAGGACCAGCAGCGCGGCGGCCTCGTCGACCAGCCGGTAGCAACGCTCGACGCGGGCGCGCGGCACGTTCTCGCCGAAGAACACCACGTCCGGTTTGAGCACGCCCGCGCAGGCCGTGCAGGGGACCAGGCTGAACGAGCGGACGGCGTCCTCGGCGAGTTCGGCGTCGCCGTCCGGGTTGATCCGGGTGGCGGTGCCGCCGAAGCCGGGGTTCGCGGCGCGCAGCCGGGCGTCCAGCTCCTCGCGGGCGCTGGACCGGCGGCAGCTCAGGCAGATCACGCGGTCGAGGTTGCCGTGCAGCTCGACGACGCCCGGGGTGCCGGCCGCGCGGTGCAGGCCGTCGACGTTCTGCGTGATCACCCCGGACAGGTGCCCGGCGGCGCGCAGGGCGGCGACGGCGTGGTGGCCGGCGTTCGGCGCCGCCCGCGCGATGGTCCGCCAGCCCAGGTGGCTGCGCGCCCAGTAGCGGCGGCGGCCGTCCTCACCGGCGACGAACTCGCCGTAGGTCATCGGGGTGTGCCGGCGCAGGCTGCCGGATTCGCCGCGATAGTCCGGGATGCCGGACTCGGTCGAGATCCCGGCACCGGTGAGCGCCACGACCCGGCCGCCGGCCAGCACCCCGGCCACCTCGGCGAGAGTGCCGGTGCGCGGGAGTGGCTCCCCGGTGCCGGCCCAGGTCAACGTCGGTCGTGTGCGCACCCGGCCAGTTTACTGATCCGACCGAAAGTAGGCGGATACGGACTGCAGCCGACCTGCTCGTAGGAACCCGTTTCCGCCGTGGCTGCAGTCGGATCAGTAACGACCGGCACCGTACGTCCGGCTCGGCTCGGCCAGCTCGCGCTCGAGGTCCTCCAGGCTGCGGCCCTTCGTCTCCGGCATCAGCTTCTTCACGAACACGAACGCCAGCGCCGTCATCACGGCGAAGAACAGGAAGTTGAGCCCCGCGCCGAACCGGGCCAGCAGCGGCGGGAAGACCAGCGCGACGGCCAGGTTGAACAGCCAGTTGAGCACCACGCACAGGCCCACCGCGGCCGCGCGGACCCGCAGCGGGAACAGCTCCGGCAGCGCGACCCACTGGACCGGACCCCAGGACACGGAGAACGACGCGACGTAGACCACGATGCCCGCCAGCGTCAGGCCGAGCAGCAGCGGGCCCTTGGCCATCCCGGCGAGGTTGGCCGCGGCCAGCAGGACCATCGCGCCGCACATGCCCAGCGCGCCGACGAGCAGCAGCGGCCGCCGCCCGGCGCGGTCGATCAGGCGCATCGCGGGCAGCGTCATGAGCATGTTGACGGCGCCGATGCCGACGTTCGCCAGTATCGCGCCGGAGGCGCCGAAGCCGACGTTGGTCAGCAGCGTCGGGGCGTAGTAGATGATCGTGTTGATCCCGACGAAGTTCTGGAAGAACACCAGCAGCAAGCCGACGGTGAACACCTTCCGCAGCCGGCCGCTGGTGAGCATGCGCAGCGCAGCGGCTCCTCGCTCTCGGCCGCCGCGCGGGCGCCGGCGCGGATGTCGGCCAGCTCCGCCTCGGCGACGGCCTCGCTGCCGCGCAGCCCGGTGAGCACCTGCTTGGCCCCGGCCTCGTCGTGTTTGGTCACGGCCAGCCAGCGCGGGCTCTCCGGCTGGGTGTAGATCCCGGCCATGAGCAGCACGGCGGGCACCACGCCGAGCCCGATCATCCACCGCCACGCGCCCGCGCCGGACAGCGCGTAGTCGGCGAGGTAGGCGACCAGGATGCCGATCGTGACCAGCAGCTGCATCAGCGAGGTGAGCTTGCCGCGGATCTCCTTCGGCGCCAGCTCGGACAGGTACATCGGCACCACCACCGACGCGATCCCGACGCCGATGCCCATCACGAACCGGAACGCCACCAGCAGCGGCGCGCCGCCGGCCAGCGCGGCGCCCAGCGTGCCGACGGTGAACACCGCGCCGGAGGCGAGGATCATCCGGCGCCGGCCCAGCGAGTCGGCCAGCCGCCCGGCCAGGCCCGCGCCCGCCATCGACCCGGCGAGCAGCCCGGAGACGACCAGGCCCTGCACGATCGGGCTGAGCGGGATGTCGCGGCCGATGTAGAGCAGCGCGCCGGAGATCACGCCGGTGTCGTAGCCCCAGAGGATCCCGCCGAGCGCGCCGAAGAACCAGATGCCGAAGTTCGATTTCCGGTGCCCGTTCACCTGATGATCATGGCCCGGTAACGGGATATTCGCCGGGTAAGGCCCGATTTTCGGTGCGGGTCAAGGAAATCACGTGACTTCGGGATCCGGGTGATTCAGTTCCGGGATCGCTGGGTACCCCGCGGTCATGTGGTTCGCATTGGGCACCCCGGTGTTCCTGATGGTCGGCGCCGTTCTGATGGAGCGGGTCGAACAGCGCTGCGCAGTCGAACAGCACTGCTCAGAGGCGCCGGTGAGGTCCCGCGTGCGCGCGGCGGGACCCGCTCCGGAGCGGGAAGCCCGGCGGCCCTTGGTGGTCGTGGGCGACGCCGTGGTGTGGAGCTGATCCGCGGACCACAACGGACTTCCTGTTTTTCGTGCTGCGCCTGGGAACGCCGCACGGGCGGCGGGAACGCCGGTGCAGCATCGGTCATGGCCGGTCACGGCCAGGGACGATGGCCGGTGCTGCACCTGCGGGGACAGGGCCGGGTTTCCTCCGTCGGGGTGAGGGAGCCCGGCCCGTCCGCGTTCCGGGCCGCCCGGGTATCAGGCGCGGCGTCGACGCTGTCCACAGTGGCAAGGTCCACAGTGGCAAGTCGCGCCGGGTGAGGTCCCCACCTGGCCCCCGGTGCCGCTCACCTCGACTTGCCGATCACCTCGTCGGCGAGCCACCGGGCCACGCCGGCGGGGTAGGGCGAGGACAGGCCGAGGACGACGTGCGAGAAGCCGGCGCCGGTCGCCTCGCGGATCGCCGAGCGGGTGGTTTCGGGCCGGTCGTAGGAGACCGGCAGGAAGATCGAGCGGGTGATCTCGGCCGGGTCGCGGCCGATGTCCTCGCAGTAGCGGTCCAGCCGGGCGCTGCGGCCGATCGCGTCCTGGAGGTCGCCGCCCGGGATGTTCCAGCGGTCGGCGTGCTCGGCGGCCACCCGCAACGTCGCGAGGGCACGTCCGCCGATGACGATCGGCGGGCCGGGCCGCTGGACCGGCTTGGGGTTGGCGAACGCCCCGGTGAGCTGGTGGTGGGTGCCGTCGAAGTCGAACGGCTTGTCCTCGGTCCACAGCCGGCGGATCACGGTGCAGGCCTCGGCGAGGCTTTCCACGGCCTGCGTGGCGTCGTGGTACGGGAGGCCGTGCGCGTCGTACTCGCGCCGCGCCATGGCCAGGCTGGGCCGTGAGCCGGCGCCGATGCCGAACTCGAGGCGCCCGCCGGAGACGACGTCCACGGTCGTGGCGATCTTGGCCAGCATCGCGGGCGGCCGGAAGCGGTTGCTGGTGACCATCAGGCCCAGGCGCAGCCGTTCGGTCGAGGCGGCGAGGGCCGAGAGCAGCGTCCAGCCTTCGAAGATCGGCCCGTCCGGGTCACCGCCGATCGGCATGAGGTGGTCGAACAGCCACGCGTGCTCGATCTCGGGGATTCCGTCCGCTTCGCGCCAGACACGCAGCACGTCGGCGTAATCGACCTGCTGAGGGGCGGTCACGAGGCCGAAACTGGGGTAGGACATGGGTTAGCGATCCTTTCTTCCGGCACGGGTCAGTTCTTCCGGCACCGTTCAGCGGCGGCGCAGGGCCGGGTCGAGCAACGCGGGCGGGGTGTCGAACTTCTCGTGCGCGGCCAGATCGACGCCCGGGGCGACCACTGAGTCGATCGCGTCGAGCACGTCGGCGGAGAGCACGGTGTCCGCGGCGGCGAGCTGGGAGTCGAGGTGGCCCAGGGTGCGGGGGCCGATGATCGCGCTGGTCACGCCGGGATGCGCGGTGACGAACCCGAGCGCGAGCTGGATCAGGGTCAGGCCGGCGTCCCCGGCGATCTTGGCCAGCAACTCGACCGCGTCGAGCTTGGCCCGGTTCGACGGCACCGCGGGGTCGAAGCGTTCCGGCAGCAGGGCCGAGCGGTGGGTGGTGACCTCCCGGCCCTCGCGGACGGCGCCGGACAGCCAGCCCGAGGCCAGCGGGCTCCACGCCAGCACGCCGAGCCCGTACTCCTCGGTCACCGGCAGCACGTGGGACTCGATCCCGCGCTGCAGGATGGAGTAACCGGGCTGCTCGGTGACATACCGGCTCAGGTGGTGCTCGCGGGCGGCCCACTGCGCCTGCACGAGGCGGTATGCGGGGAAGGTCGAGGAGCCGAAGTAGCGGATCTTTCCGGCGCGCTGCAGGTCGGTCAGCGCGGAGAGCGTCTCTTCGTCGCTGGTCCTGGGGTCCCACCGGTGGATCTGGTACAGGTCGACGTGGTCGACCCCGAGCCGGCGCAGGCTGTGCTCCAGCTCGGCGACCAGCCAGCGGCGCGAGCTGCCCTGCCGGTTCCGGTCGTCGCCCATCGGGTTGTTCGCCTTCGTGGCCAGCACGAGGTCGTCCCGGCGCCCGGCGACGGCCCGGCCGACCATCTCCTCCGACTCGCCCTGGCCGTACCAGTCGGCGGTGTCGATCAGGTTGATCCCGGCTTCGAGGGCGCCGTCGACGATGGCGGTGGCCTCTTCCTGGGTGGTGCGCCCGAGGGCGCCGAAGTTCATCGCGCCGAGCGCGAGGGTGCTGACCTGCACACCGGTGCGGCCCAAGGTGCGGTACTGCATGAGCGTGGTCCTCCGTGACGGGGTTTGGCAGGCGGTCCGCGGCTCTGGCATGATGAGCAAGCGGAACCTTGCTCCGCTAACCATACGGAGCGCTGTTCCGTTTTGCAACCCCGGTGGTGCGGAGCTGGTGTGGAAGGAGTCACGTGGTGAGTGCAGGCGGGGAGCCGGCAGCCCGGTCCAAACGGTCGGACGCGCGACGCAACGAGGAGACCTTGCTCGACGCGGCCGCCGCGGTGTTCGTCGCGTCGGGCGTGGAAGCACCGGTCCGGGACATCGCGGCCAAGGCGGGGGTCGGGATGGGCACGATCTACCGCCACTTCCCGACCCGGGCGGACCTGATCATCGCGGTCTACCGGCACCAGGTCGAAGCACTCGCCGAGGCCGGCCCGGCCCTGCTGGCGAGCAGCGAAACCCCGCACGCCGCGCTGGCGCGGTGGATCGACCAGTTCGTCGACTTCCTGGTCACCAAACACGGTCTGGCCGCCGTGCTGCGCTCCGACAACGCCGGCTTCGAGACGCTGCACGCGTACTTCCTCGACCGCCTGGTGCCGGTGTGCGGCGAGTTGC
>DASXYS010000119.1:0-24992 GCA_036502365.1 Amycolatopsis sp. | reverse complement strand
ACCCCGGTGGCGCGGCGCCGGCCGGAGCAGCTGGCCCGGCAGGTGGCCACCCTGGACTCGGCGAGCCGCGGGCGGGTGATCTTCAGCGCCGGCCTCGGCGGCCCGATCGCGGACGAGTTCGGCAGCTTCGGCGAGCCGACCGACCCGGTGGTGCTGGCCGAGCGGCTGGACGAAGGTCTGGACCTGCTGGAGCGTTATTGGACCGGCGAGCCGGTGGACCATCAAGGGCGGCACTACCAAGTCCACGACGTGACGTTGCTGCCCGCCTCGGTGCAACGCCCCCGCCCGCCGATCTGGATCGCCGGGTACTGGCCGCACCGCCGGCCGATGCGCCGGGCCGCGCGCTGGGACGGCGTGGTCCCGCTGTTCGCCGACGCGCGGCATGGGCAGGCTCCGCGGGCCGGTCAGGTCCGCGAGCTGGCCGCCTACGTCCACCAGCATCGTGACGGCCGGGAGACCGAGCCGTTCGAGGTGGTCGTCGGCGGGGTCAGCCCGGGTGACCAGGCCCAGGCCCGCGACCTGATCGGGCCGCTGGCCGACGCGGGCGCCACCTGGTGGGACGAACGACAGCTCCAAACCAGCGAAGACCTCTCCCGCCTCGCACCGACCCTGCGCCGGATCGAGCAGGGACCGCCCGTTCTGTAGCGGCCGAGGTTGTAGCGGCCGAGGTTGCGGCGACCCGGTTTGTCGCGACCCAGGGCCGAATCCGGCCGCCGACGGTTGTGGCAGCCTTCAGCCATGCCACCACTCCTCGTCCGCCCGGCCGACCTCGCCGCGGAGGCGGACGCGGTCGGTGACCTCATGGTCGAGTACATGACCTGGGCCACCGGGCAGTTCAAGGCCGCCTTCGGCCTCGAAGCCCCCACCGATCCCGCGCGGATGCGGGACGGCCTCGCCGATTACGGCACGAAGTCGAGCGCCCTGCTGGTCGCCGTCGCCGCGGACGGGGACCTCGCCGGGGCCGGGGCGCTGCGGACCCTGGAACCGGGGATCGTGGAGCTCAAGCGGATGTACGTCCGGCCGGCCTGGCACGGCCGGCACGTCGGATCCCAGCTGCTCGACCGGCTGCTGGACCAGGCGGCCCGGCTGGGCGCCTCGACGATCCGGCTCGACACCGCGCGCTTCATGCGCGACGCCCAGGGCCTGTACCGATCGCGGGGCTTCGTGGAGCGGGACCCGTACCAGGGCACCGAAATTCCCCCGGGCTTCCAGCAGTACTGGGCCTTCTTCGAGCGGCCCGTCACGGACGCCTGAGCACTTTTCGCCGCAGCAGGGCGGTGCCGGCACCGCTATCGTCTTCCCATGGGGCAGACACTTCCGGTCGAGTTCACCGCCGACGAGGTCGAGGAGATCCAGCGGGAGGCCGCCGCCGCGGGACGGAGTGTGCAGGACTTCGTGCGCGAGACGCTGATGGTCGCCGTGACGTCGCGGGGAGATCGGCGCTGCGCCGCGCTCGGTCACGTGCTCGAAGTCAGCACCGGCCTCAACGATCGGCTCGCGCGGTGATCGACTACCTCACCGTGCACGACCTGATGGTCGTCGCGCGGCGGGTGGTCACCGGGGAGCTGGCGGTGCGCGACACGGGCATCCTGGCGTCCGCCGCCGCGCGGCCGCAGACGTCCGTGTTCGGCGAGGACGCCTATCCCGGTGTCTGGGAGAAGGCCGCGGCGCTGATGGAGTCCCTCGGCCGCGGCCATCCCCTCATCGACGGCAACAAGCGCCTCGCCTGGACCGCCACCTGGTTCTTCCTCGGCCTCAACGACCACCCGCTGCGCGCGCCGCTGGACGAGGACGCGGCCGAGCCGTTCGTCCACGACGTCGTCCAGGGCCGGCTCGACCTGCCGCGCATCGCGGCCCGGCTCGCCGAGTTCGGTTAGCCGCGACGCCGCCCATCAGTCCTAAGTAGACGGTCCCGCGAAGGGCCGGCCCGCCGCTGCTTCACCGCGCGTCACCGGACCCGTAGGCTGGCCACCGGAAGCGAAAAACCGGGAGGTGCACCGTGGCGAAAGGCGGCCCGCTGAGCTGGCTCCGCCGGTGGACGGACTGGTTCGAGAACCGCGGCGTCTACATCCCCGGCGAGGAGAGCCGCGCCGTCGACCCCGTGCGTGACTTCGGCTGGCTGATGGTCGCCTGGGGCGCAGGCGTGGCAGTCTTCATCCTCCTGTTCGCCTTCGCCGTTTAAGTGGCGTTTCGGTGACGACTGTCACCCGGTGTGCCCTTTCGGTCACGGATCGGCCACGGGTCGACACCAGGTGCGCGTCTTCGCCCGCGCGCACGTGCATGTACGGCCACAGTGGAGCGGGTCCGCTTCGGCAGCTGCGCCGAACGGCCCCCGCACACACCCCGACTGGAGTACCCCGCGATGGCGCCCGCGCGCACCCCGAAGCTGTTGCTGTCCGCCTTCCTGCTGTTCGGGGTGGCGGCCTGCGGGGTCGACGCGCGTGAGGGCACGGCGGCGCTCGGCGGCGGTGGTGCCCCCGCGAAGGCCGCGGCCGCGCAGGCCTCGACCGAGCTGCAGTTCGGCACCGAGCACCGGTTCACCAGCGGCATCACGATCTCGGTCTCGGCCCCGCAGTCGTTCCAGCCGAGCCCCGCGGCGTACCCGCGCAGCCCGCGCGCGGCGTCGTTCGACATCGCGGTGACGAACAACGGCGCTGATGCGTACAAACTGTCCGGCCTCGCGGTGACAGCGAGCATCGCCGGACAGCCGGCCAAGCAGGTCGTGGACGCCACGCAGGGGTTGAACGGCATCTTCGACGCGGGCAAGGACCTTCAGTCCGGCCGCACCGCGCGGATGACCCTCGCGTTCGCCGTGCCAGCGCAGACCACGCAGCTCAAGGTGCAGCTTCGGCCCAGCGGCGCCGAACCCGGCGTCGTCACCTATTGCGGAGACGCCTGAATTAGTCTCGGAGTCATGACCGAGCAGCGACTCTCCCCGGGCGACGCCGCCCCCGACTTCACCCTGTCCGACAGCACGGGCAAGGACGTCTCGTTGAGCGACTTCCGCGGCCAGGCCGTCGTCGTGTACTTCTACCCCGCCGCCGGCACGCCGGGCTGCACGAAGCAGGCCTGCGACTTCCGCGACAACCTGGCCGAGCTCAACGACGCCGGCTACCAGGTGCTGGGCGTCTCGCCGGACAAGCCGGAGAAGCTCGCCAAGTTCGTGGCGGCCGAGCAGCTGACCTTCCCGCTGCTTTCGGACCCGGACAAGACGGTGCTCACCGCGTGGGGCGCGTTCGGCGAGAAGAAGAACTACGGCCGCGTGGTGCAGGGCGTCATCCGCTCCACGTTCATCGTGGACGCCGAGGGCAAGATCGCGAAGGCGCTGTACAACGTCCGCGCGACCGGGCACGTCGCGAAGCTGATCAAGGACCTCGGCCTGGCGGCCTGACCGGTACCGGCTCGTGAGTGTTCATGCCGGTTCTTACCGTCATGAACACTCACGAGTCCTTGAGCCGCGGGCCGTCCACGGGGAAGCGGAGCGTGAACGTCGAGCCGTGGTCCGGAGTGCTGGTGACCGCCACGGTGCCACCGTGGGCCTCGGCCAGGTTGCGGACGATGGCCAGGCCCAGCCCGCTGCCGCCGGAGCCGCGGGTGCGGGACCGGTCCGCCCGCCAGAACCGGTCGAACACGTGCGGCAGGTCCTCGGACGCGATGCCGACGCCGGTGTCGGCCACCTCGAAGACGACGTCACCGCCGTCGCGGCGGCCGGTCACGGTGACCGAGCCGCCGCTCGGGGTGTGCCGCACCGCGTTGGACACGAGGTTGTCGAGGGATTGGCGCAGCCGCACCGGGTCCGCGGTCAGCTCGGGCTCGGCCATCGGCGGGACGGTCAGCCGGACACCGGCCGCGTCGGCGCGCGGGGCGTGCGCCGCGGCCAGCTGCGCGAGGAGCGCGTTCGCGTCGATCGGTTCCGGGTGCACGCGCAGCGAGCCGGCGTCGGCGAGCGCCAGGTCCTGGAGGTCGTCGACGATGTGCTGCAGGTGCAGCGCCTCCTCCAGCAGTGACGTGACGAGCTCGTCGTCGAGCCGGCTGATGCCGTCCTGGGTCGCCTCCAGCCAGCCGCGGATGTTGCTCAACGGCGTGCGTAGCTCGTGCGCGACGTCGCTGACCATCGCCTTGCGCGCGGCCTCCAGCCGCTCGCGCGCCTCCGACATGTCGTTGAACGCGACGGCCAGCCGCGCGATCTCGTCCTTGCCCTTCACCCGTACCCGGGCGGCGGTCTCGCCCGCCTTCATCCGCTGGGCCGCACCGGTGAGCGCGTGCAGCGGCCGGATCAGCCGGATCGAGGCGAGGCCGGTGACGACGATGGTGAGCAGCAGGATTCCGCCCGCCACCTCGGCGAGCCGCACCCGGTTCTCCGCGGACATCGTGAACCCGCTCGGCGGCTGGTCACTGCCCTTTTCCGTGATGTAGAGCCAGGCGGCCGGCGCGACGTACGGCGTCAGCTGCTCGCGCCGGGCCGACGTCACGCAGTTGCGCGCGGTCGGGTCGGTCGCGCCGGAGACCGGGCCCGCGAACGTCCAGGTCACCGGCGCGAGCTGGACGGCGGCCCCGGACTGCGTGTTACGGCCGAAGCAGGCGCCGGCGAGCTGGTTCAGCTTCGCCAGCGCGGTCTCCTCGGTCTCGACGGGCTTTTCCAGGCCGGGCGCGCCGCACCGGGCCATCGCGAACGGGTCCTGCACCGCCACTCGCGGGTGCCCACCCGGGCCGACTTCGATGTCCGCGTAACCGAAGTACCGCTGCACGCACAGCTGCACCTTGCGGGCCGTGTCCATCAGGTCCTGACGCTCGTCCGCCGTCAGCGCGTACGGCCCGACGGCGGCGGGGTCGATCCGGTCGGGCGTCGACGGGACGCCGAGGCCCGGGTCCACCGACAGCGGGTCGAGCACCACCGACGGCTGCGCGGGCAGCCGGCCCGGGTCCGGGTCCGAACTGGCGATCACCTTGCCCTGCGGGGTGGTCAGCACGACCCGGCGGCCGGTGGCGTCGGCGTACTTCCGCACCACCGGGCCGGCGCCGTCCCAGTTCGGGTGTGTGGCGGCGTAGGACAGCAGGCCCTGGTAGATGGTGCCGTCGTCGGCGAAGACCTGCCCCTGCTCCTGCTGGATCGCCCCCGAGGTGGTCTGCGCGGCGAGCCACGCGGTGGCCGCGATCGCGCACACCGCGACCAGCGCCGACACCGCGATCCAGCGGATCAGCAGGCTACGGCGCATCGGCCGGCCCCGCCGTCAGCTTGTAGCCGACCCCGTAGACGGTGACCAGCCGCGCGGGCTTGCGCGGGGACACCTCGATCTTCTTGCGCAGGTTCATCACGTGCACGTCGATCGCGCGCTGGGTGATGTAGCGGTCGAAGCCGTGCAAGTGCTCCAGCAACTGCCCACGGGTGAACACCTGGTCCGGGTGCGCGGCCATCACCTCGAGCAGCCGGAACTCACCCGGTGTGGTGTCCACCGGCTTCTCGTTCACGCTCACCTCGTGCCGCCCGACGTCCACCGACAGCGCGCCGACGCGCATCGGCCCGGCGTCCCGCTCCGCGGTCTGGGTGCGGCGCAACAGGGTCCGCACGCGGGCCATCAGCTCACGCGGGCTGTAGGGCTTGGTCATGTAGTCGTCGGCGCCGAGGTCGAGGCCGCGCAGCAGGTCGTCCTCTGTGGACCGTGCGGTGAGCATCAGCACCGGCACGTCGGACTCCGCGCGCAGGATCCGGCACACCTCGAGGCCGTCCAGCCCGGGCAGCATCACGTCGAGCACCAGCAGGTCGGGCCGGCGGCGGCGGACGAGTTCCAGCGTCTCGCGGCCGTCGGGCACGACCACCACCGAATGGCGCTCCCGCTCGAGGTAGCGGCGGACGAGCTCCGCTTGCTTCGGGTCGTCCTCCGCCAGCACGATGTCAGCACACATGCAGCGAGCATATGGATCACCGCGGCCGCGGGCGAGCGGCCCCGCTCGCGGACCCGGCGAGCGCGGCCCGCCCCGCCGGGCCGCGCCGTCAGGAACCGGCGAGCTTGCGCAGGTCCGGGACCAGTGCGCGCAGGGCCCGGCCACGGTGGGAGGACGCGTCCTTCTCGGCCGGCGGCAGCTCGGCGGACGTGCGCGCCCCGCCGTCCGGGACGAAGATCGGGTCGTAGCCGAAACCGTTGGTACCACGGCGTTCCCGGATCAGCGTGCCGCGCCATTCACCGCGGACCACCGTCTCCTCGCCGCCCGGGAGGACCAGCGCGGCGGCGCACACGAAGGCGGCGCCGCGGCGATCGTCGGGGGTGTCGGTGAGCTGGCCGAGCACCAGGTCCAGGTTCGCCTCGTCGTCGCCGTGCCGGCCGGACCAGCGGGCGGACAGCACGCCCGGCATGCCGTTCAGCGCGTCGACCGCCAGGCCCGAGTCGTCGGCGATCGCGGGCAGGCCGGTGGCCGCCACGGCGTCGCGGGCCTTCGCCACGGCGTTGCCCTCGAAGTCCGGCGCGGTCTCCGGCGCCTCGGGGAACTCCTCGACGTCCGACAGCCCGAGGACCTCGATGCCCGAGATGCCCTCGGCCTCGAGGATCCGCCGCAGCTCGCCCAGCTTCTTCTGGTTGCGGCTGGCGAGCAGCAACCGGGTCACTTCGAGCCCTTCTTGCGGTCCGGCCGCGGCTCCGGCAGCTCACCGGGGTACGGCAGCGCCAGCGCCTCGTTCTGCATCCGGGTGAGGTCCGCGCAGCCGGCCAGCGCCATGTCCAGCATCGTGTCCAAAGTGGACCGAGCGAAGGTGGCGCCCTCGCCGGTGCCCTGCACCTCGATCATCGTGCCGGCGTCGGTGGCCACCACGTTCATGTCGACCTCCGCGCGCGAGTCCTCCTCGTACGGCAGGTCGAGGCGCACGCGGCCGTCCACCACGCCGACGCTGATCGCGGCCACCGAGGACGACAGCGGCTGCGGGTCGTTGAGCCGGTTCGCCGCGCCGAGCCAGGTGATGGCGTCGGCGAGCGCGACGTAGCCGCCGGTCACCGCGGCCGTGCGGGTGCCGCCGTCGGCCTGGATCACGTCGCAGTCGATCACGATCGTGTTCTCCCCCAGCGCCGCGAGGTCGATGCAGGCGCGCAGGGACCGGCCGATCAGCCGGGAGATCTCGTGGGTGCGGCCGCCGATGCGGCCCTTGACCGACTCGCGGTCGCCGCGGGTGTTGGTCGCCGACGGGAGCATCGCGTACTCCGCCGTGACCCAGCCCAGCCCGGACCCGGCCCGCCAGCGCGGCACGCCTTCGGTGACGCTCGCCGCGCACAGCACCCGGGTGTTGCCGAACTCGATCAGCACCGAACCGGCGGGCCACTTCTGGAAGCCGCGGGTGATCTTGACTTCGCGGAGCTGGTCGTCGTTCCTGCCATCTTTTCTCGACACGCGGAGCACTCTAGAACGTGCCACCGACAGTCTGCCGTTCAGATGTCGTAGACCGAGCCCTGTGTCACGACGTCGGTGTCCGGGAACACCGCCGAGGCCTCGGCGAGCACCGCGCCCCGGTCGGTCCACGGCGCGATGTGCGTGAGCAGCAGCCGCCCGACGCCGGCGTCCTTGGCCAGCTCGCCCGCCTGTTTGCCGGAGAGGTGGACACCGCCGGGGCGATCGGCCGCGTCAGTCCAGGAGGCTTCGGACAGCAGCACGTCGACGCCGTCGGCCAGCTCGCCGAGCGCGGCGCACGGGCCGGTGTCGCCGGTGTAGGCGAGGATCCGGCCGCCGTAGGAGACGCGCAGGCCGAACGCCGGTGTCGGGTGGTGCACGGCGACGGCGGTGACTTCGAACGGGCCGATCCACAGCCGTTCCTCGCGCAACGCGTGGAACTCGTAGACGTCCGAGAGGTCGACGCCGGCTCGCTCGTCCGCATCAGCGGCGTACGCGTGGGCGAGCCGCGAAGGCGCGTCCGGCGGCCCGTACAGCGGCAGCCTCCGCGGCCGGGCCGGGTACGGCGGCGCGGGGTGGTAGCGGCGCAACACGGTGAGCGCGTTGACGTCCGCGCAATGATCCGAGTGCAGGTGCGAAAGGACCAGCGCGTCCAGGTCGAACGGGTCCAGCACCGTCTGGAGCTGGGCGAACGCACCGTTGCCGAGTTCGAGCCCGAGCTGGAACCCCTCCGCCTCCAGCAGGTAACCGGAGGCTGCGGTGTTCGGCCCGGGAATGCTGCCCGAGCACCCGAGGATCGTCAGTCGCACGTTACCCAGCCTAAACTTCCCGGCCCGGTTCTACGCACTGGTGGGAGCGAGGACACCCGGTGCGAAGCCCATGAAGCGCTGGGCGAGGCGGGTGAACGGCTCCGGCGAACCGGTGGCCAGGAACTCGTGCCGCGGCGGGGTTTCGCGCTCGGCCAGCAGGTCGAGTTCGGTGAGCACGCGGAACAGGTCCTTGGCCGTCTCGTCGGCGCTGGAGACGAGCGTGACCTCCTGGCCCATCACGATCTGCAGCACCCCGGACAACAGCGGGTAGTGCGTGCAGCCCAGCACCAAAGTGTCCACTTCGGCGTCCAGCAACGGTTCCAGGTAACCCTGCGCGAGCCCGAGCACCTGGCGTCCGGAGGTGATGCCGCGCTCGACGAAGTCGACGAAGCGCGGGCACGCGACGCTGGTGAGCTTCACGTCGGGCGCCGCGGCGAAGGCGTCTTCATACGCGCGTGAGCGGACCGTTCCCTCCGTGCCGATGACCCCGACGCGCTTCGAGTGCGTAGCCACCACTGCGCGGCGCGCGGCGGGCAGCACGACCTCGATCACCGGCACGTCATAACGCTCGCGAGCGTCGCGCAGACAGGCGGCCGAAGCGGTGTTGCAGGCGATCACGAGGGCCTTCACGCCGCCTTCGACGAGGTCGTCGAGCGCGGCCAGCGCGTACTCGCGGGCCGTGGCGATGGGCAGTGGGCCGTACGGGTTGTGCGCGGTGTCGCCGACGTAGCGCAGCTGCTCCGACGGCAGCAGCTCCAGGATCGAGCGGGCGACGGTGAGACCGCCGACGCCGGAGTCGAAAACACCGATGGGCGCGTCCGGGGAGGTCACACCCCGAGGTTACCGCCGGGTGCCGCCGGGATCGCCTTGGCGCCCCGGCGATCGCCGCGGGAGGTCAGCCAGGCCGCGAGAACGCCGGCCAGCGCGCCGAACAGGTGGCCCTGCCAGGAAATGCCGGTGTTGCCGGGCAGCAGGCCCCAGAGCATGCCGCTCCAGATGCCGAGCAGCACCACGGCCACCAGGATCTGGCCGGCCGCGCGGTTGAAGATGCCGCGCACCAGCAGGTACGCCAGCCAGCCGAAGGCGAGCCCGGAGGCCCCGACGGTGGAGGTGTTGGCCGGCCCGACGAGCCACACGCCGACGCCGGAGATCACCCAGATGATCGCCGTGACCACGGCCCAGCGCCCGATGCCCGCCGCCATGGCGAGGAAGGCGAACACCAGCACCGGCACCGTGTTCGAGAACAGGTGCGACCAGTTGGCGTGCAGCAGCGGCGCCCACAGGATCCCGTCGAGCCCCGACAGCCGACGCGACACGATGCCGCCGTGGTCCAGGTTCGCCGGGAGGATCACGTCGATCAGCTCCACCAGGTACAGGACCAAGGTGAACGACAGCGCCACGATCGCCGCCGCCTTCGGGTTCGGCGGCAGGATCCGCTTGGCCACGTCGGTGGGCTTGTCACCGGACGACGCGGGCAGAGGAGACAGTGGTGTGCTCACGGGTCCAGGTTACGGCGTGACCGGTGCGTCCCGCCTCGGGTGAAATCCCTGATCTCGGCCCCGCGGATCAGCGGGGAGAAGGGGCAGGGACGCGACGCCGAGCGCCCAGTCGACCGCCGCCTCCGCGTGCAGCCGCGTGGTCGGGAAGGACGGCACCGGGCTGTCCGTCGCGTCCACGAGCAGCTCGATCTCCGTGCAGCCGTAGACGACGCCTTCCGCGCCGGCCTCGACCAGCCGCCGGATCACGTCGCGGTACGCCTCGCGGGACTCCGCGCGGATGACACCCTGCACCAGCTCGTCGTAGATGATCCGGTGCACCAGTGCCTGGTCTTCCGGCGACGGCACCAGGACGTCCAGCCCGTGCGCGGCCAGGCGTTCGCGGTAGAACGGCCGGCTCATGGTGAACGCGGTGCCCAGGAGCCCGACGCGGCGGACGCCCGCGGCGCGGATCGCCGACGCCGTGGTGTCGGCCAGGTGCAGCAGCGGGATGCCGAGGCCGTCGACGATCCGGTCGGCGACCTGGTGCATCGTGTTCGTGCAGAGCACCACCACGTCCGCGCCCGCCGCCTCCAGCGCCCGGGCAGCGTCGCCGAGCAGCGCGCCCGCGTCGTCCCAGCGGTCCTCCGCCTGCATGGCCTCGACCTCGGCGAAGTCGACCGAGTAGAGCACCACCCGCGCGGAGTGGAAGCCGCCCAGCGCTGCCTTCACCCGCTCGTTGACCAGCCGGTAGTACTCGGCCGAGGACTCCCAGCTCATGCCGCCCAGCAGGCCGACGACCTTCACGCCCAGAGTTGCCCGTCCAGCCGCGCCGCGGCCTCGTCCAGGGAACCGGAGTACGCGCCGGTCGAGAGGTACTTCCAGCCCGCGTCGGCCACGACGAAGGCGACGTCGGCAGGCTCGCCCTTCGCCGCCGCCTTCTCCGCGACGGCGAGCGCCGCGTGCAGCACCGCGCCCGTCGAGATGCCCGCGAAGATGCCTTCGTGCTCCAGCAGCTCACGAGTGCGGCGAAGCGCGTCGTACGCGCCGACGGAGTAGCGGCTGTTCAGCACACTGGGGTCGTACAGCTCCGGCACAAAGCCCTCGTCGAGGTTGCGCAGGCCGTACACCAGCTCGCCATACCGTGGCTCGGCCGCGATGATCTGCACGTCCGGCTTCGCTTCGTGCAGGTAGCGCCCGACGCCCACGAGAGTCCCGGTCGTGCCGAGGCCGCCGACGAAGTGCGTCACCGTCGGCAGGTCCTTCAGCAGCTCCGGGCCCGTGCCGCGGTAGTGCGCGTCCGCGTTGGCCGGGTTGCCGTACTGGTAGAGCATCACCCACTCCGGGTTCTGCTCCGCCAGCTCCTTCGCGCGGCGGACGGCCTCGTTCGAGCCGCCCGCGGCAGGTGAGAACACGATCCTCGCGCCGTACGCCTGCAGCAGCTGCTTGCGTTCGATCGAGGTGTTCTCCGGCATCACGCAGACCAGCCCGTAGCCCTTGAGCTTGGCGGCCATGGCCAGCGAGATGCCGGTGTTGCCCGAGGTCGGCTCCAGGATCGTGGAGCCGCGCCGCAGCCGCCCCTCACGCTCGGCGGCCTCGATCATCGCCAGCGCGGGGCGGTCCTTGATCGAACCGGTCGGGTTGCGGTCCTCGAGCTTCGCCCACAGCCGCACGTCGTGCGTCGGGGAAAGCCGGGGCAGCCCGACCAGCGGGGTGCCGCCGAGGGCGTCCAGGAGCGACTCGTAGCGGGCCATGGATCAGCGTGCGCCGCCGGCCACGGCGGGCAGGATCGTCAGCGTGTCGCCGTCCTTGACCTCGGCCTCGAGGCCGCCGGCGAAGCGCACGTCCTCGTCGTTGACGTAGACGTTGATGAAGCGGTGCAGCTTCTCCTCCTTGACCAGGCGCGCCTTGAGCCCGGCGTGGCGCGACTCGACGTCGTCGATCACCTCGAGGACGGTCTTGCCCGCCGCTTCGACGGACTTCTCGCCGCCGGTGTGCGTGCGCAGGATGGTCGGGATGGACACGGTCACGGCCATGGGTTTCTACCTCCGGTGGGTTCTCACAGGCTGACGCGCGGGACGCCGCCCTTATTCCGGTGAGCCGGGCGGCTCAGCCGAGGATTTCGACCGGCTCCTCGGTGATCTCGGCGTCCACGATCCGGTACGAGCGGAACTCGTGCGACTCGGGGTCCCGGGTGGAGACGAGCACGTAGTGCGCTTCCGGTTCGGCGGCGATGTTCGCGTCGGTGCGCGACGGGTAGGCCTCCGTCGCGGTGTGCGAGTGGTAGATGACCACCGGCACCTCGTCGTTCGCGTCCATCTCGCGGTACAGCTTGAGCAGGTCGCCCGAATCGAACTCGTAGAACGTCGGCGAGCGGGCCGCGTTCAGCATCGGGATGAACCGTTCGGGCAAATCAGTACCGGCCCGCCCGGCGATCACCCCGCACGCCTCGTCGGGGTGGTCACGGCGGGCGTGGGCGACGATCTCGTCGACGAGTTCACGGCGGATCCGGAGCACATGGACATCTTAGGTGGTGGACGCGGCACGTCCACATGGTGAGAGCTTCCACTCACCGGCCCGAATCGGGAGAATCGTCCACGTGCCGGTGCCGTCGAAAGTCCGTGAAAGCTGCCGCCCGTTCCTGGCCGAGGGCGACGTGGTCCAGTACGTCTTCCCGGGCACTTCGCTGATCCTCGGCGGAATGGCCGCGCAGCACAGCTTCCTGGTGGTGGTCACCGACCGGCACGTGACGGTGCTGGCGTGCAGCCGTTTCCGCCGGCAACGGCCGAAATCCGTGTGGGAGCAGCTGCCGCGCACCACGGAGCTGGGCCCGGTGGACCTCCACCCGTCGCTCGGCCCGACCGTCTCGTTCGGCGGGCTGGTGCTGGAGATCGACGAGGAGTACGTCCCGGCGATCCGGGCCGCGGACCTGGAGCGGGGCGGCGTCGGGCTGCCGGACGACCCGTTGCCCGGCCTCTGAGATCCCTCAGTACGCCTCGGGCCAGACGTCCCGGTAGGCCACGACGCCACCGGCCGCGGTGGCCGCCAGCAGGCCGTGCACCATCGCCCGCGCGAACACCCGGGCGGCGGCCGAGCACAACGCGTCGAGGGCGCCCGCGCGCTGGGCATCGGCGAACGAACCCGTGGCCACGGGCAGCTCGCGAGCGCCGGTGGCCAGCGCGAAAACGGTGTCGCCGTCGAACATCGTGTGCGCGGGGCGGACGGCTCGGGCCAGGCCGTCCTGCGCGGCCACCGCCAGCCGTCGCGCCTCGGCCTTGGACAGCGACGCGTCGCAGGCCACGACGCCGATCGTGGTGTTCAGGTCGGTCCCGGCCGGCGGCACCGAGCCAGGCCGGTCCGGCCAGCGGACGCCGAACTCGCCGTCCACCTCGTGGTCGGCCGCGAACGGGCGGCCGGTGGTGAAGTCCACGGCCTGGCCGGCCGCGTTCACCGCGGCCAGCGCGCCCACGGTGAAGCCGCCGCCGACACCGACGACCTCGCTCGCGGTCCCGATCCCGCCCTTCAGCGAGCCGACGGCCGCGCCCGCCCCGGCACCGACGGTCCCCTGCGCGACCGCGCCGGAAGCGGCGGCTTCACAAGCGGCGTAACCGAAAGACGCGTCCGGCCGGTTGCCCCATTCGCTGCGCGGCAGGTCGAACAGCACCGCCGCGGGCACGATCGGCACCACCTCGTGCGGCGCCGCGCCGACCGGGAAGCCCAGGTTCCGCTCGCCGAGCCAGCGCATCACCCCGTCGGCCGCCGCGAGCCCGTACGCGCTGCCACCGGAGAGACAGACCGCGTTGACGCGCTGCACCAGGTTCTCCGGCTCCAGCAGGTTCGTCTCGCGAGTGCCGGGGGCGCCGCCGCGCTGGTCGACCGCGCCGGTCGCGCCGTCCGGCACCAGCACCACCGTCGTGCCGGACGCCCAGCCGTCGCCGACCCGCTGGTGGTGGCCCACCAGCACACCCGGCACATCCGTCAGTCCGCTCACGCGGTCAGCGCCTGGATCAGCGTCTCCTGCACCCAGGTCAGCCAGTGGTACACGCCGAGGTGCGGGGCGCGCGGATCGTCCTCGGGCAGTTCGTCCGGCATGTCCTCGGTGACGTCGAGGGCGGTGCCGAGCGCCAGGCGCACGTCGTTGAGCGCGCCCAGCCAGGCGTCGGCCTGCTCGAAGCTCAGCCGCACGTTGCCACCGTCGCGGGGCAGCGTGTCCAGCACGATCTTCGCGACGCCGACCTTCGTCTCCAGCAGCTCCGGCTCGTGCAAGGACCGCATCGCGGCGGCGGAGTCGAGGTCCTCGCGCGTCGGGTTGTCCGGGTCGAGCTTGTGGAAGTCGGGCAGCAGCCGCGAAAGCACCGGGTCGTCCGGCGACTCCGACGGCCCGGTGCGGATGCCGGTGAGCTCGGCCAGCTCGTCCTGCGGCGCCTCCTCGGCGCGCGCGGTGAGCATGTCCTCGAGCTGGCTGACCAGGCCGCGCAGCACGGCGGCCTCCTGCTGCTCGAAGCCCGCCAGAATCGACTCGCCCTTGCGGCGCCAAGGCTTCATGAAGGCTGTTCCATGGTCGCCCACAGGCCCGCCGCGTGCAGCTTCGCCACGTCGACCTCCACCTTCTCCTTGGAGCCCGACGACACGATGGCCTTGCCCTTGTGGTGCACGTCGAGCATCAGCTTCGTGGCGTGGTCGCGGCTGTAGCCGAAGAGCTTCTGGAACACGTACGTCACGTACGACATCAAGTTGACCGGGTCGTTCCACACGATGGTGCGCCACGGCTTGTCCTCCTCGGCGACTTCGACCCCGAGTGGATCAACCTGCGTCTGTTCGGATGCGACAGGCGTGGACATGCACTCCATGGTGTCACGGGGGTCACCGGGTACGCCGCGCCAGGTCCGGCCATGTGGGTGAATAGGCTGACCCCATGGGTTCACCCGAGCCGGTCACCAGCGCCAGCACGGCGCTGCTCACCGACCACTACGAGCTGACCATGCTGAGCAGTGCGCTCGCCGACGGAACCGCCGAGCGACCCTGCGTCTTCGAAGTCTTCGCGCGCCGCCTGCCCGACGGCCGACGCTACGGCGTCGTGGCCGGGACCGCGCGCGTGCTCGACGCGATCGCGGACTTCCGGTTCACCGACGCGGAGCTGACGCAGCTGGAGCAGACCGCCGTCGTCGACGACGCGACGATCGCCTGGCTCGCCGACTACGAGTTCTCCGGGGACATCGACGGCTATCCCGAGGGCGAGCTGTACTTCCCCGGCTCGCCGCTGCTGACCGTCAGCGGCGGCTTCGGCGAGGCGGTGCTGCTGGAGACGCTGGTGCTGTCGATCCTCAACCACGACAGCGCGATCGCGTCGGCCGCGGCGCGGATGGCCGGCGCCGCGCACGGCCGGCCGATCATCGAGATGGGCGGCCGGCGTACGCACGAGTACGCCGCCGTCGCCGCCGCGCGCGCCTCCTACCTGGCCGGCTTCGCCACGACGTCGAACCTCGAGGCCGGCCGCCGTTACGGGATCCCCACCCGCGGCACCGTCGCGCACGCCTTCATGCTGCTGCACGACAACGAGGAGCAGGCGTTCCGCGCGCAGGTCGACAAGATGGGCGCGGACACCACGCTGCTGGTGGACACCTACGACATCACCGCGGGCATCGAAGCGGCCGTGCGCGTGGCCGGGCCGGAGCTGGGCGCGATCCGGATCGACTCCGGCGACGTCGGCCCGCTGGCCCGCAAGGCGCGTGACCAGCTCGATTCCCTCGGCGCGAAGGACACCCGCATCGTGGTTTCCGGCGACCTGGACGAGCACGCCATCGCGGCGCTGCGCGCGGAGCCGGTGGACGCGTACGGCGTGGGCACCTCCGTGGTCACCGGCTCGGGCGCACCGACCGCCGGCATGGTCTACAAGCTGGTGGAGGTCGACGGCCGGCCGGTCGCCAAGCGCAGCGCGCACAAGGAGTCCCGCGGCGGCCGGAAGTCCGCGCTCCGCCGCCACCGCGTCACCGGGACCGCGATGGAGGAGGTCGTCTGGACGGCCGCCTCCGGGCGGCCCGAGCCCGAGGAGCACGACCGCGAACTCCAGATCCCCCTGGTCCGCGGCGGCCGCGCGGTGGATGATTTGCCCACGCTGGACGACGCGCGGGCCCGGCTGCGGCGCGCGCAGGTCAGCCTGCCGTGGGAGGGCCTCAAGCTCTCGCACGGCGAGCCCGCGATACCGACGACGTTTCTGTAGAGGGAGCCGACCATGGGAACCGCGCTGATCGTGGTGGACGTGCAGAACGACTTCTGCGAAGGGGGTTCGCTCGGCCTGCCGGGCGGGGCCGCCGCCGCGGAGGCGATTTCCACGCGGGCGGCCGAAGGCGGCTACAGCCACGTGGTCGCGACCCGAGACCACCACATCGACCCCGGCGACCACTTCAGCGACACGCCGGACTTCAACACCAGCTGGCCGGTCCACTGCGTCGCGGGCACGCCGGGTGCCTCGTTCCACCCGGCGCTCGACGTGGTGCCGATCGAAGCGGTCTTCTCGAAGGGCGAGTACACCGCCGCGTACTCCGGCTTCGAGGGCAAGTCACGCGAGGGCAAGACGCTCGAGGAATGGCTGCGGGCCAACGAAGTCACCGACGTGGAGGTGGTCGGCATCGCCACCGACTTCTGCGTGCGCGCCACGGCGCTCGACGCGGCGAAGGCGGGCTTCGGCGTGCGCGTGCTGCTGGATCTGACCGTCGGAGGCTCGCAGCCCACCGTGGACGCCACGCTGAAGGACTTCGAGGAAGCCGGCGTCACCTACTCCGGCAAGGCCGCGGTGCCGCCGTCCGCCTGACTTCTGACTCGTGAGTGTTCATGCCGGTTAGAACCGTCATGAACACTCACGAGCAGTTCAGCCCTGCGGCGGGGCCGGCGCCCCGCCCTTGCCGAACGGGTTGCAGGCCGCCGTGCCGAGGTAGATGTCGCCGCCGGCCGGGCCGCCCTGCGGGAACAGCTGGATGTGCACGGCGTGGGTGACCAGGCTGCCGTCGGCCGGCTGCGGGGTCACGGTCTCGTTGAGCGTGACCGTGGCCAGCGCCGTCCCGGCCGCGCCGCCGGGGATGGTGACCCGGTAGTTCGCCGGGATCGAGGACGGCACGGTGATGCCCTCGACCGTGCCGATCGAGACGTCGCCGGTGCTGCCGTTCTGCGTGGTGCTGCAGCCCGCGGAGTAGGTGCGGACCTTCAGCACCGGGCCGCCGTAGCGCTTCAGCACATCCGACTCGAAGCGCTGGCCGCCGGCCTGGACCGTGGTGACCGCGTCCTTGCGGCCGCAGGTCGTGCCGCCGAGGCCGAACACGGCGACGTCGCCGGTCTTGCCGCCGTCGGTGCGCCCGGTCGCCGGCCCGTCGGCGTCGCAGCGGGCGAGCTGGCCGGTGGTCACGTGCTCGCCGTCGGCCAGCACGTCGACGCTGCCCGAGGCGGCCCACCCGGTGGAGGTGACCCCGTCCGCCTGCGCCACGCCGGGCAGGGCCGCCAGTGCCAGCGCCGTCACCATCAGGACCCGTCCGCGCATTCCCGCACTCCTCTCGGTCGTGCTTCGACATCGGCAGCGCGGTACCCCGCCCAAACGTCGTAACCCCTACACCACCCGGACGAGTGGCGTGGTGAGGAACGCAACTTGTGGGGTTCTGGCGAACTAACGAGCGTTAACCTCCTCGGACGTCCGTTCTCGATCTGGGAGGTCCCGTGTCGTCGTTGTCCCTCACCGGCCGCCGCCAGGTGCTCGCCGACCTGGTCCCCGGCACCCTCGTGCGCGACCTGACCCTGGTCGCCGGCGGTGCCCTGCTCACCGGCGCCGCCGCGCAGCTGGTCATCCCGGTCCCGGGCAGCCCGGTGCCGATGACCGGCCAGACGTTCGCCGCGCTGCTCGTGGGCGCCTCGCTCGGCATGCGCCGCGGCGCCGCCTCGATGCTGCTGTACCTGCTCGTGGGCGCGGCCGGCGTGCCGTGGTTCCAGGGCGGCACCTCCGGGTTGTCCGGCGCCTCGGCCGGCTACATCGTCGGCTTCGTCTTCGCCGGTGCCCTCGTGGGCGCGCTCGCCCGCCGCGGTGGTGACCGCACTCCGCTGCGCATGGTGGGGACCATGGTGGCCGGCAACGTGGTGATCTACGCGTTCGGCGTGCCGTGGCTGATGGCCGCCGCCGGCTTCGACCTGGCGACCGCGTTCGACAAGGGCGTGACGCCCTTCCTGATCGGCGACGCGCTGAAGACGCTCGTCGCGGCGGGGGTGCTGCCGCTGGTGTGGGCCGCGGTGACCCGTTTCGGCAAAAAAGACTGAGCCAGAAAGAAGACTGAGCCACCAGGAAGATCCGTCCCGGGTCTCCCGCGGTTCCGGCGCGAACGGCCCGTTCGCGCCGGAACACGCGGTCCTGTCGGACCCGGCGGCTATCGTGTCTCGCTGTGCCCGTCCGAACAGATTTCCCCGGCGTCCTCGAACTCTTGACCCACGCGGTCGAGTCGGTGGGCGGTACCGAGCGCCCCGGTCAGGTCGAGATGGCCGACGCCGTCGGCCGCGCCATCCGCACCGGTGAGCACCTCGCCGTCCAGGCCGGCACGGGCACCGGCAAGTCGCTGGCCTACCTGGTGCCCGCGATCCGCCACGCGGTCGAGAAAGAGGCCACGGTGGTGGTCTCCACGGCCACCATCGCGCTGCAGCGCCAGCTGGTCGACCGCGACCTGCCACGCCTGGCGAAGGCGCTGAAGAAGCCACTCGGCCGCGAGCCGACCTTCGCGATCCTCAAGGGCCGCCGCAACTATCTCTGCCTCCACCGGCTCGACACGGGCGCGCCCGACGAGCCGGAGGACACGCAGCTGTTCGACCCGTTCGCGGTGTCGCGGCTGGGCAAGGAGGTCACGCGGCTGCGGGAATGGTCCTCCGACACCGAAACCGGCGACCGCGACGAGCTGGTGCCCGGCGTCGGCGACCAGGCGTGGCGGCAGGTTTCCGTCACGGCCAGGGAATGTCTGGGCGCCTCGCGCTGCCCGATCGGCACGGACTGCTTCGCCGAGCGCGCACGGGCGGAGGCCGGCCGCGCCGACGTGGTGGTGACCAACCACGCGCTGCTGGCCATCGACGCGTTGCAGGGCTACCAGGTGCTGCCCGACCACGACCTGGTGATCATCGACGAGGCGCACGACCTGGTCGACCGGGTCACGTCCGTCGCCACCGGCGAGCTGAGCAGCGCCATGGTGTCCGCCGCCGCGCGCCGCAGCGGGCGGGTGATCGACGCGGATGTGGCCGACCGCCTGCTGGAGTCGGGCGACGGCCTCGCGCTCATCCTCGACGACCTGCCCGCGGGCCGGATGGACACGCTGCCGCAGGCGCTGAAGGGCGCCGTCCCGGCCGTCCGCGACGCGGCGAAGGCCTGTCTCACCGCGCTGGGGTCCGACCGCAAGGAGGACGTCGAGGGAGCCACCGCGCGCAAGCTCGCGCGCACGCTGCTGGAAGAGGTGCACGACACCGCCGTCCGCCTGCTGGAAGCGTACGAAGAGGACCAAGCGCACCAACGTGACGTGGTTTGGCTGACCGGCGACAAATACTCCTCGAACCCACGCCCGCCGGCGTTGAAGGTCGCGCCGCTGAGCGTCGCCGGGCTGCTGCGCGAGCGCGTGTTCAACCTCAGCACCACGGTGCTGACCTCGGCCACGCTGACCCTCGGCGGCACGTTCGACACGATGGCGCGCCAGTGGGGGCTGCCTCCGAGCCAGCCACGGGTGGAGAAGGCGCCGGGCACCGCCACGGACAAGGAGGCGCCGTCCGACGAGGACAAGGGGCCCAAGTGGACGGGCCTCGACGTCGGCTCGCCGTTCGACCACAAGCGCAACGGGATCCTGTACCTGGCCAAGCACCTGCCGCCGCCGGGCCGCGACGGGCTGGCGGAGTCCACAATGGACGAGCTGGCCGGGCTGGTCGAGGCCGCGGGCGGGCGCACGCTGGGGCTGTTCTCCTCGATGCGCGCGGCGAAGCAGGCCGCGGAAGCCATGCGGGAACGGCTGGACCACCCGATCCTCTGTCAGGGCGACGACGCCACCTCGCTGCTGGTGCGCAAGTTCACGGACGACCCGCGCACCTGCCTGTTCGGCACGCTGACCCTGTGGCAGGGCGTGGATGTACCGGGCCCGTCGCTGCAACTCGTGGTGGTGGACCGGATTCCGTTCCCGCGTCCCGACGACCCGGTGTCCTCGGCGCGCCAGCGGGCCGTGGAAGCCAGGGGCGGCAACGGGTTCCTCACGGTCGCGGCCACGCACGCGGCGCTGCTGCTGGCCCAGGGCACCGGCCGGCTGCACCGCTCGATCACCGACCGCGGCGTGGTGGCCGTGCTCGACTCGCGGCTGGCCACCGCGCGCTACGGCGGATTCCTGCGCGCGTCGCTGCCACCGTTCTGGCCCACCACGGATTCGCAGGTCGCGCGGGATGCGTTGAAGCGGCTGGACGCTGCTGCGCCCGCGTGACGGCGCGCACAACCCCAGCGGGTACGGTAAAGGGAACGAACACGACAGGGAGCACCGGTTGACCCAGGATTCGTCCAGCGCACGATCCCGGACCGTCAGTGTCGATGACACCGGGGTGCGGCGCGTTCTCGCCGATGGCAGCGAAGAAGCCGTGACGTGGTCGGACCTCTCGTCCGTGATGGTCAGGGTGATCCCGGACGGCCCCTGGAACGAGGACGTCTTCTTCATGCTCGTCGGCCACGACGGCAAGGGCACCGCGGTGCCGAGCGGCGACCCGGCGGCGGACGCGCTGATCGAGCGGCTCCAGTCGCTGCCCGGCTTCGACAACGACAAGTTCATCGAAGCCATGACGACGGATGCCGACCAGGCCTACGTCGTCTGGCAGAGCTGAACCGTCTGAGCCCAGCCCATCCGCCCGGTCCGCAGCATCAAGCGGGCCGGGCGTATTCACGTGCTCCCGCTCCGGGTTCAGGCGGTCGGGAACGTCTCCGTCACGGGGATGCCCTTCTTGAGCGTCCGGCTCACCGTGCACAGGCGCTCGATCGCGCGGTCCACAGCCGCGGCCAGCGCCTCACGCTGAGCCGGCTCGAGGCCGGACACGTCGACGTCGAAGGCCAGGTGCACCCCGTCCAGCTCGGACGCGCCCTCACGCCGGTCCGCGGTGACGCCGACGCGGAACTTCGAATCCTCGCCTACCCGCCGGGTGATCAGCTCCTCGGCGGTGACGGCGGCACAACCCGCCGCTGCGATCTGCAACAGCTCGGCCGGGGCGAACGCGCCCTCGGCGCCCTTGCGGCCCAGCCGGACCTGCGCGCCGCGCTCGTTGCGCCCGACGAAACTGTGCTCACCTTCGCGCTGCACTTCCAGGGTCACGTCAAGCTCCTCATGCTCAAGGGAAAGGGCCTCACTGGCAGAACCGCCGCCCGGACGGCGATGTTCCGTGTCCCGCCCCACGGGCAGGCTCAGCCGGGCTGCTGCGCCAGCACCGTGATCGTGCCCGGGTCGACCTCGGTGAACCCCGCGTCCCGCACCGCGACCACGCGGTTCTCGCGCCAGCCGGCCGCCGGGTCGTCCACCGGGCACAGCTCCTTCCACCGGGCGGGCGACGGCGTGCGGACGGCCACGCGGTAGCCCCGCTCCGCCCACGCGGCCAGCTCGGCCTCGTCGAGCAGCGAGGCCAGGATCATCGTGGCGTGGCCGACCTGGGCGGAAGCTTTGCCGACGGTCATCGCCACCTCCGGGTTGAGCAGCAGCAGCGGCACTCCCGACGGCGCGGGCCCCGGGGTGTCCGGCGGCAGCTCGCTGCCCGAGATCTGGAGCCGTGACACCTCTTTCGGCGTCTCCACGACCAGCCCGGGCACCAGCGCGCGGGCCTCGGCGCCGTCGACCTCGACGGTGATGCCCGGCAACGCCTGCACGGCCTGCCAGTGCGTGCCCCGCGCCCGGCGCGCGACCTTGCGGATGCGGTTGTCCAGCCACGCCTGCACCGGCTCGGCCCATTCGCCGCCCGGCTCGGCGCGCTCGTCCAGGCACACCGCCAGCGCGGCCGCGGCCGCCGCCTCGAGCAGCGGAGTCCGGCCAGGCGGCTCGGCCCGCTCGATGCGCAGGATCACCGGCATCGCCCGGACCTGGTCGGGCTCCTCGTCGGAGGTGTCGGAAGTGGCCTCGGCGGGCAGCCCCAGCCAGTCGGCGTAGCGGCTGCCCAGCGGCTCCAGGACGCGGTTCACGGCCGGACCAGTTCCAGCCCGTCGGCCGCGTCGGCGGCCTCGACCTCCGCCCGCGTGACGCCGAGGACGAACAGCACGGCGTCCAGGTACGGGTGCGAAAGCGCGGTGTCCGCGACCTCGCGCAGCGCCGGCTTGGCGTTGAACGCCACGCCCATCCCGGCCGCGGACAGCATGTCGATGTCGTTGGCCCCGTCGCCGACCGCGACGCACTGGCCCAGCGGGATGCCGTACTCGCCGGCGAACCGGCGCAGCGCCGTCGCCTTGCCCGCGCGGTCGACCATCTCGCCGACCACCCGGCCGGTGAGCTTGCCGTCGACGATCTCCAGCTCGTTCGCCGCCGCGAAGTCCAGCCCGAGGTCGGCCACCAGGTGGTCGATGACCTGGGTGAACCCACCTGAAACAACGCCGCAGTGGAAGCCCATGCGCTTGAGCGTGCGGACCGTGGTGCGCGCGCCCGGCATCAGCTCCAGCGAGGCCGCGACCTCGTCGAGCACCGTCGCCGGCAGCCCGGCCAGCAGCGAGACACGCCGCTCCAGCGATTCGGCGAAGTTCAGCTCGCCGCGCATCGCGGCCTCGGTGATCTCGCGGATCTCCGGCTCCGCCCCGGCATACGCGCCGAGCATCTCGATCACCTCGCCCTGCACCAGCGTCGAGTCGACGTCGAAGACCACCAGCCGCTTGGCCCGGCGCGCGATGCCCGCGCGCTCCACGGCGACGTCGACGGCCACCTGGGACGCCGCGTCCGCCACCACCGAGCGCAGCTCGGCGTCGGCCGCCGGGGTGTCCTCCCCGACCGAGACGTACAGCTCCAGCCCGGTCACCGGGTAGTCGGCGACGCTGCGGATCGAGTCGATGTTCGCGCCCATGCCCGCGAGCCGCCGCGCGACCTCGGAGAACGCCCGCGCCGTCACCGGGCGGCCCAGCATCACCAGAACGTGTGACGAATCGCGGCGGCCGAGCGCGAACGGGTCCGCGCCGATCGCGTCGCCGATCCGCACGTCCACCTCCATGCCGACGCTGGCCATCGCCTGCTCCACGGACTCCTGCAGGCCCTCCGGGTCGCGGTACACCCCGGCGAGCACCCCGAGCACGAGCTGTCCCCGGATCACCACTTGCTCGACGTCGAGCACGTCGACATCGTGCCGGGTGAGCACGGCGAACAGCACGGACGAGACGCCGGGCTTGTCCGGGCCGGTCGTGGTGATCAGGACGGGCGTCTGGGTCACTGGGCTCTATCCCTCGTTCGGCGCGGCGGCGGGCAACGATCAGTCTGGACTGCCGGACCGGGACACAAAAAGGGCGCGTGCCCGGCTTCACACCAGCCGGGCACGCGCCTTTTCGAATTCAACGGGCGGTTACTGCTCGCCCGAGTTGTCCTTGTCGTGCTCACCCGGCATGGTCGCGTCGACCAGCTTCTGCGACGGCGCGCCCAGGCCGTTGCGTGGCTTGCCGAAGAAGCCGATCTCACCCTCGGCGTGCAGCCGCTCGACCATGTGCGGGTAGTGCAGCTCGAAGGCCGGCCGCTCGGAGCGGATCCGGGGCAGCTCGGTGAAGTTGTGCCGCGGCGGCGGGCAGGACGTGGCCCACTCGAGCGAGTTGCCGTAACCCCACGGGTCGTCGACCGTGACGATTTCGCCGTAGCGGTAGCTCTTGAACACGTTCCAGATGAACGGCAGCGTCGAAGCGCCGAGAATGTACGCGCCGATCGTGGAGATCGTGTTCAGCGTGGTGAACCCGTCGCTGGCCAGGTAGTCGGCGTACCGGCGGGGCATGCCCTCCGCGCCCAGCCAGTGCTGGACCAGGAAGGTGCCGTGGAAGCCGATGAACGTGGTCCAGAAGTGCCACTTGCCGAGCTTCTCGTCCATCATCCGGCCGGTGATCTTCGGGAACCAGAAGTAGATCCCGGCGAAGGTCGCGAACACGATCGTGCCGTAGAGGACGTAGTGGAAGTGCGCCACCACGAAGTAGCTGTCCGACACGTGGAAGTCGATCGCCGGCGCGGCCAGCAGGATGCCGGTCAGGCCACCGAAGAGGAACGTGACGATGAAGCCCATCGAGAAGATCATCGGCGTCTCGAAGGACAGCTGGCCCTTCCACATCGTGCCGATCCAGTTGAAGAACTTCACGCCGGTCGGCACTGCGATGAGGAACGACAGGAACGAGAAGAACGGCAGCAGGACGGCGCCGGTGGCGAACATGTGGTGCGCCCACACGGTCATCGACAGGCCGGAGATCGAGATGGTGGCGAAGACCAGGCCCTTGTAGCCGAAGACCGGCTTGCGGCTGAAGACCGGCAGGATCTCGGTGATGATGCCGAAGAACGGCAGCGCCACGATGTAGACCTCGGGATGGCCGAAGAACCAGAACAGGTGCTGCCACAGCAGACTTCCGCCGTTGGTGGCGTCGAAGACGTGGGCCCCGAGCGTTCGGTCGGCCTCGAGTGCGAACAACGCTGCCGAGAGCACCGGGAAGGCGAGCAGCACCAGGACGCTGGTGAGCAGGATGTTCCAGGTGAAGATCGGCATCCGGAACATCGTCATGCCGGGCGCACGCAGGGTGATGATCGTCGCGACCATGTTGACGGCCGCGAGGATCGTGCCGAAGCCCGACAGGATCAGGCCCCAGATCCACAGGTCGGCACCGACGCTGGGCGACTCGATCTTGCTGTTGAGCGGCGCGTAGGCGAACCAGCCGAAGTCGGCCGCGCCATCAGGCGTCAGGAAGCCGGAGCCGGCCATCAGGCCGCCGAACAGGAACAGCCAGTACGAGAACGCGTTGAGCCGCGGGAACGCGACGTCAGGCGCACCGATCTGCAGCGGCATGATCCAGTTGGCGAAGCCGAACGCCAGCGGCGTCGCGAACAGCAGCAGCATGATCGCGCCGTGCATCGTGAACAGCTGGTTGTACTGCTCGTTGGACAGCAGCTGCAGACCGGGCCGGGCCAGCTCGGTGCGCATCAGCTCGGCGAGGATGCCGGCGAAGAGGAACCACGCGAACGAGGTGATCAGGTAGGCCGAGCCGATCAGCTTGTGGTCGGTCGTCGTCAGCCACCGGACGATGAGGCTGCCGGGCTTGCGCGCGGGGCGGTTGGTGCTCGGGCCTCCGCTGATCGCATAGGTGCTCACGAGTTGCTCCCAGCAG
>DASXYS010000118.1:0-13035 GCA_036502365.1 Amycolatopsis sp. | reverse complement strand
GGGGTCACAGCCGGTGTGGATGGCCCGGACCGCGCGGACCGGGGATACTGGCCCCGTCCCGGGAGGTGGCGATGACCAAGGCGGCGTCCGCGGTGGCCAAGGAGCTGGCCGCGGCCGGGGTGGCCGGCGTTCACCTGGCCTGGGCCGACAACAACGGCATCCCGCGTTCGCGCATCGTGCCCGTGGGCGGGCTCGCCGGGGCTGCCGCGCGAGGGGTGGGCGCGACCTCGTTGTTCGCCGTCTTCGACAGCCACGACGCCATCACGTACGGCCATTCGGGGCTTGCGACGCCGTCGGGTGACATCCGGCTGGTGCCGGTGGTCGAGCGGATCCGGCGGCTGGCCGGGCAGCCCGCGCTCGCCTGGGCGCCGGCCCGCCAGCTCGCCGCCGACGGCTCGCCGTGGCCGTACTGCCAGCGCACGGTGCTGGAGCGCCAGGTCGCGGAGGCCGGGCGGCGCGGGCTGGAATTCCGGGCCGGGTACGAGCTGGAGTTCACCGTCGCGCCGGCCGGCCGGGTCTCCGAGCCCGGGCATCCCGGACCCGCGTACAGCCCGCACGCGCTGGTGGGCCTGGACGGCTTCGTTACCGCACTGCTGAACGACTTCGCCGCCAACGGCCTCGAGATCGGCCAGCTGCACGCCGAGTACGGTGCCGCGCAGCTGGAGCTGTCACTGGCCGCCACCGACCCGCTGTCCGCGGCCGACGACCAGCTGCTCGCCCGTCAGACGATCCACGCCGCCGCCCAGGCACACGGGCTGGTGGTGAGCTTCGCGCCGCTGGTGGGCCTCGGCGCGGCCGGCAACGGCTGGCACCTGCACACGTCGGTGCGGCGCCGGGGCCGGAACCTGTTGTCCGGTGAGGGTTTGCCGACCGGTGAAGGGGCCGCGTACCTCGGTGGGCTGCTGCGCGATCTGCCCGCGCTGACCGCCGTCACGGCGCCCAGCGTGCCGTCGACGTTGCGGCTGCGGCCGGGCTTTTTCGCTGGTGCATATGCGTTCTGGGGCGTCGAGAACCGCGAAGCGCCACTGCGGTACGTGCCGGGTTCGAAGCTGCTCGGGCCGGACCACGCGAACGTCGAGCTGAAGACGTCCGACGCGTCGGCGAACCCGTACCTGGCGCTGGCCGTCGTGCTCGCCGCCGGGATGGCCGGGATCGAGGACGACGCGGGCCTGCCCGAGCCGATCGGACAGGACCCGGGCGGCTGGACCGAGGGCGAGCGCGAGACCCGCGGCGTGGCACCGCTGCCCGCGAGCCCGGCGGAGCAGGACGCGGCTTTGCTGGCGTCGCCCCGGGTTTCGGGCGCGCTCGGCGACGAGCTGCTCGGGGCGTTCCGCGCGGTGCGCGCGTCCGACGCGGCGTGGGCGGCGGAGCGCAGCACCGAGGAAGTCATCGCCGCGCACCGGTGGCGGTACTGAGCCTGATGTCCTCTCGTGTCGACGGTGACCACACCGGTCTGTCCCGCGTGCACTGGCTGCCCGGCGGCGCGCGGCTGGCCGCCGAAGCACGGGCCGAGCTGCCGCAGAAGGACGGGCTGGCCGCGGCGTTCACGGCGCTGGCCGCGTTGCGCGCCGCCGGGATCGCGGTGGCGGACCAGGACGAGGTCGCCGCCGCGGCGGGCACCGTGCGGGGACCGGGCGGACCGCCGCCGGGTGAAAAGGGGCGGGCGGACTTCCGCCTGCGCATCCCGTCCGACGACGCGAGGGCGGGCACCTCGGCGGTGGGCCTGGCCTCGGCCGTCGAGACGCTCTCGGCGGGCCGGCTGCGCGTGGTCCCGGCGACGGGAGACTGGACCGCGACCATGCTGTTCGACCTGCTGGTGGCCCTGTGGGACCTGCCGAGGGTGGCGGTGATCGCCCGGGTGGACGCGGCCGAGCTGGGCGCCCCCGACACGCCGGAACGGGCACTGCTCGACTACCTCGACACCGGCATCCCTCCACTGTGGACCAACCGCTGGCGGCCGGCGGGCGGGCACCACGTGCTCGTCGCGGGTGTTCGGATCGGCGCCGAGGGGACGCTGCTGTCCGTTGTGGACACTTACCCGGCGCTGGGGGACAACGGGATCCATGAGCAGCCGTTGGAATGGATGACCGCCGCACTGCGCGAGGAGCCGGGGACGCTGCTGCTGGTCGTCGACGCGGAGCATTCGCCGACGCTTGAGCGGGCCGTGCTCGCGGCGGGCTTGATACCGCGAATGCCGTGACGGCCCCGGTCGAAAAGGGCCGCCACGGCTCGCGTCACCCGGTCTTCTCATTGCCCGGGGCCAGCCGGGAGTGCTTGCGGCCGTAGAAGAAGTAGATCAGCAGCCCCAGCACCAGCCAGGCGGCGAAGCGGATCCAGGTGAGCACGTCGAGGTTCAGCATCAGGTAGAAGCAGGCCACCGCCGCGATGATCGGCACCACCGGCGAGAACGGCACGGTGAACGGCCGTTTCAGGTCCGGCCTCCGCCGCCGCATCAACGGCACGGCCACCGCGACGATGATCATCGCCGACAGCGCGCCGATGCTGACCATGTCGGCCAGTGCGGAGATCGGGACGAACGCCGCCAGCACGGCGATCAGGACCGCGCCCGCGATAGTCATCCGGTGCGGGGTGCCCCAGTGCGGGTGCGTGGTGCCGATCGCCTTGGGCAGCAGCCCGTCGCGGCCCATCGCGAAGCCGATCCGGCCGATGGTCACCAGCTCCACCATCATCACCGAGGTCAGGCCGGTCACGGCGCCGAGTGAGATCAGCGCGCCCACCCAGTGCTGGCCGACGCGGTCGAAGGCGTCCGCGAGCGGGGCGCCGGTGTTGATGTCGGTGAACGGGATCATGCCGGTCAGCACGATCGAGACGCCGATGTAGAGCACCGCGCACACGGCGAGCGCGCCGAGGATGCCGACGCGGAGGTCCTTGCGCGGGTTGATCGTCTCCTCGCCGAGGTTGGCCAGTGCCTCGAAACCGGTGTAGGCGAAGAACACCACGGCCGCGGCGGTCACCATGCCGGCGACGCCGTACATGGTCTGCTCCAGCCCCAGCGCGGCCTGGATCACGGGCTGGTGCAGCGTGCTCGCGCCCGCTGCGGCGGGCTGCGACGGCGGGATGAACGGCGTCAGGTTGGCGCCCTTGATGAAAAACACGCCGACCACCAGGATCAGCACGCACACCGCGACCTTCACCACCACGAGGACGTTCGTCAGCCAGGCCGACTCCCTGATCCCCAGCACCGCGACGACGGTCAGGACGGCGATGATGAGCACGGCGCCGACGTTCACTTTCGCGTCTTCGCCGAACCACTCCGGTGACAGCCCCAGCAGGTTCGCCAGGTAGCCGGACCAGCCGCGCGACACCACGGCCGCGCCGAGTGCGAACTCGAGCAGCAGGTCCCAGCCGATGATCCAGGCGAACACCTCGCCGAGCGTGGCGAACGCGTAGGTGTAAGCACTGCCGGCCGTCGGGACGCTGGACGCCAGCTCGGCGTAACACAGCGCCGCGAGCCCGGCGACGACCGCGCCGAGCACGAACGACAGCGTCACCGACGGCCCGGCGTGGGTTTTGGCTTCCACCCCCGCCAAGGTGAAGATGCCCGTGCCGATGATGATCCCGACGCCGAACCCGATCAGGTCGCGCCCCCGGAGCCGCCGCTTCAGCTCGCCAGAGTCCTGCCGCTTGAGGACCTCGTCCACGTCCAAAGTTCTCCGCACACCCATGGGGGAACGTTAGAAGCTCACGGGCGCTCGCGCAGATCGGCTGGTCCGAAGGGGAAAGCGCTACTCGCCGGTGAGGCCGTTCTCCTGCGCCAGGATCGCGGCCTGGACCCGGGAGCGGAGGTCGAGCTTGGTCAGCACCCGGGAGACGTGGGTCTTCACCGTGGTCTCGCCGATGCGCAGGCGGGTGGCGATCTGGGCGTTGGACAGGCCGGCGCCGAGGCAGCCCAGCACCTCCCGCTCGCGGTCGGTGAGGTCGCCGAGCCCGGCCGGGGCGGCGGCCGGCTTGCCCGCGGTCCGCGCGAACGCCGTGATCAGCTTGCGCGTGACCTGCGGCGCCAGCACACCCTCGCCCGCGGCGACGAGCTTGACGGCCTCGATCAGCCGGGGCGCCTCCACCGACTTGAGCAGGAAGCCCGCCGCGCCCGCGCGCAGGGCGGCGTGCACGTACTCGTCGAGGTCGAAGGTGGTGAGCACGAGGACTTCGGCCAGTCCTTCGGCGATCACCTGGCGGGTGGCGGTGATGCCGTCGGTGCCGGGCATCCGGACGTCCATCAGCACCACGTCGGGCTTCAGCGCCCGCGCCTGCCGGACCGCCGCGGCGCCGTCCGCCGCCTCGCCGACCACCTCGATCCCCTCGGCGTTGCCCAGGATGAGCATCAGCCCGGCCCGGATCGCGCCGTGGTCGTCGGCCACCAGCACCTTGACCGTCACGTCCGTCCCTTCGCCAGCGGCAGCTCCGCCCGGACCAGCCAGCCCGAGCCGGACGGGCCCGCGCTCAGCGTCCCGCCCACCGCTCTCGCCCGTTCGGCCATGCTCGCCAGCCCGTGCCCGGTCCCGCCGGTCCGCGCCGCCGTGGCCCGCAGCTCGTTGCCGACTTCCACGGTCAGTAAACCGCCCTCGCGGCGCAGCTGCACCAGCACCCGCCCGCCCGGGGCGTGCTTGATCGCGTTGGTGAGCGCCTCCTGGGCGATCCGGTACGCGGTGAGGTCGACGGCGGCGGGCAGCTCGGCGCCGGTGTCCACTGTGGAGTCCACCGTCACCTCCATGCCGGTGGCGCGCGCGGACTCCACGAGCCGCGACAGCTCGGCCAGCCGCGCCGGGGCGGTAGTTTCGTAGTCTTCTCCGCCGGTCCCGGACGCGGCGCGCAGCAGCCCGATCATCGCGCGCATCTCGTCGAGCGCGCTGACACTGTTCTCCCGCACGGCTTCCAGCACGGCGCGGGACATCTTCGGATCGTCCGCCATGGACAGCGCGGCCTCCGACTGGAGCGCGATCGCGGACAGGTGCCCGGCGATCACGTCGTGCAGGTCGCGGGCCATCCGGGCCCGCTCCTCGGCCACCGCGGCGCGCTGGTCGAGCTCGGCGATCTTGGACAGCTGCGCGGCGTGGGCCCGCTCGGTCGCGGCGGCGTCGCGGTGCTGGCGGACGTTCGCCCCCCACCACACCGGGACCAGCAGGAACGGCAGGATGCCGAGCGAGGCGAGCACCGCCATCCGCCACTCGACGGACGCGGCCACCGCGCCGAGCAGCACGGTCAGCGTGGCCGCCGCGGTGACCCCGATCAGCACCCGGCCCGTCCGCCGCGTCCCGTAGACCGTCGCCGCGTACAGGAAATCGGTGTACACGACCACCACCGGCAGCGAAGGGCCCAGGACCAGGTCGGTCACGAGCACGCCGGTGGCCAGGAGCAGCCCGCCGGGCACCCAGCGGCGCAGGAAGACGAGCCCGCCCAGCGCGGCCAGCTCCAGCAGCCGCACCCACAGCCCGAACGGGTCGGGGCCGGCCAGCAGCCGGTGCATGCCGGTGAGGTAGATCGCCAGGCCGATCAGGATGACGAACAGGGCGATCAGGCCGTCCTGCTGCCGCGCGGGCAGCTCCCGCGGCCTGAACAGGGCCGGGCGGCGGAGGGGTCGCAGCGGCACGACCCCATGAGAACACACCCGGCGGCGGCCGTCGTCCTCCGAAGTGATGACCTCTTGATCATGCCCTTCACTGATCCGCGCCGGTCAAGATCGCGCGAGGGTGATGGCATGAACGCGATCGGGAACTATCTCGTGGACAACCCCATGACCTTGTTCATCATCGGCGGTGAGGTGGCCTTCTGGGTCTTCATCGCAGGCGGGCTGATCGCCCGCTACCCGCTGAAGCTGAGGAGGTTCAGCACCGTGCTGCTGGCCGCGGTGCCGCTGATCGACCTGGTCGTGCTCGGCGCGACGGTGGTCGACCTCTCGCGCGGGGCGACGCCGAACGCCACCCACGGTCTCGCGGCCGTCTACCTGGGCTTCAGCGTGGTGTTCGGGCCGGCCATGGTGCGCTGGGCGGACGTCCGGTTCGCGCACCGCTTCGCCGGCGGCCCGCCGCCCGCGCCGAAGCTGCGAGGCAAGGCGAAGACGCGCCACGAGTGGCGTGAGTGGTTCAGGTGCCTGCTGGCCTCCGCCATCGCCGCCGTGCTGCTGCTCGCCGCGATCTTCCTCGTCGGCCGGCCGGGCGAGGTCCAGCCGCTGTGGGACTGGCTGCCGCGCCTCGGCGCGGTGATCGGCGTCTGGCTGATCACCGGCCCGCTGTGGCAGGAGATGTTCGGGAAGAAGTCCGAGCCCGCCCGCACGAAGGTGAGCCGGTGATCGAGCTCGCCGGCCTCCTGCTCGTCATCCTGGGCGCCGGCGGGCTGATCAACCGGCTGGCCGGCGCCTCGGACCCGGGCTGGTTCGTGCAGCTGCGCGTCCTTCCCCCGCAGCTGCACATCGGCGCCAGCCTGGTGCTCCTCGTCGTTGGGGCGGGCCTGTTGTTCCTCCAGCAAGCCCGCAAACACGGCCGCCAGGGCCAGAAACACGGCCGCCAGGCCCACGAACACGGCCGCGATCGGTCCCGCTGAGGAGTATCGTGCAGGGATGGCCGGGCCGCTCGTCCTCTTCGCCGTGGTCAGCTTCGCCCCCTCGGCGCTCTTCTGGTGCGCCCTGCGCATTCCGGCCCTCTATCGCTGGATGGCCCGCCGCCGTCCTGGCCGCCCGGTCCCCGCCGGGCCACCGATCGAACAGCTCTCGGCCGACCTGCGGCGAGTGCGGCGCCAGTTGTCCGGCTACCCGGCCGGCACCCCGGCCGCCCGCCGCTACGGCACCCGCCAGGCCTACGACGAACTGCTGGCGACGGCGTGCCGCGAGGTCGGCGTCGACCACCGGCTCGCCGGCCTGCCCGAGGGCATCGACCGCGACCTCGAACGGCTGCGGATGGAGGATTCGCTGCGGCAGCACGGACTCGTCGTCTCCTGAGCGTTTGTATGCGACGTGTACGCGGCTCGGCGATCCTGGGCCGATGCGACGACGACGGATACTGGCCGGCCTGGCGGCCGTGCTCCTGCTGACGGTGAGCCCGGTTGCCGCGCAGGCTGCCGCGAGCTTCCCGAAACTGGACCCGGCCACCGTCGACGGCTACCGGCTCACCGCGGGCAGCACGTTCGCCACCTACGGCGCGCGGATCGCCCAGCTGGAGAAGACCGCGCAGCTGGCCCGCCGCGGCCTGCCGGAGATCCTCGGCTCGGCGAACCGCGCGGCGCGCCCGCTGTGCCACGGCACCTACCTGGCCGCGGCGCTCAAACCAGCCGGCTTCTGCTGGGAAGACGCCAACGACGACAAGACGAACGACTGGATCCCGCAGGGCGTCACGGGTTCCGGTGACGCCGCCCCGGCCTCCGGCACCGTCGGCGGGAAGCGGGTCGTCGCGACCAGCTGGCACACCCCGGGCGACACCATGGTCCGGGTGTCCTTTGTGGACGCGAACGGGCTGGGTTACCGGCACGTGCTGCTCGTCGAGCCGACCTCGGACACCGACTTCGCCGCGGTGGCGGGCCACGGCCACGGCCTCACCTGGGCCGGCGACTACCTGCTCGTCGCGACGACCGGCGGCCTGATCCGCGTCTTCGACACCACGCACTTCTGGAAGGTCGACGACAGCGCGGGGAACGTCGGGCTCGGCTCCGACGGCAAGTACCACGCCGCGTACTACGACTACGTGATGCCGCAGGTCGGCGCCTACTGGTACCCGGGCGGCGGCGCCTGCACCCCGGTGACCGGCGCCCGCCCCTGTTTCACCTCGCTCTCGGCCGACCACTCCGACTCGACGTTCGTCACCTCCGAATACGTGCCCACGGCCGCGGGCGGGCGGGTCCTGCGCTGGCCGTTCGACACCACGGGCCTGCTCAAGCCTTCGGCCGACGGCCTGGTCCACGCGACGGAGGGCTTCTCGTCACCGGTCTGGGGCATGCAGGGCGCGGTGTCGCGCAACGGGTACTTCGTGCTCACCGGCGTCTGCCCGGAGTACGCGGGCCAGGCCGGCGACCACCCGTCCTGCCTGCACGGCGGCGTCGGCGGGGTGTCGACCACCCGGCTGTCCGGCCAGGCCCCGGTCAACAGCGAGAACCTGGCCTACTGGCCGGCGACGGGGGAGCTGTGGCTGATCAACGAGCAGCTGCGCGAGCGGGTCACCGTGCACGTGCCGTGGCAGACCCTCACCGGGAGGCCCTGACCTGGCAGGATGCGCCCGGTGGACTTCCATCCGAAAGATCGGCCCCCGGACGCCTTCCAGCGGCCACTGACCGCGCGGCAGGTCGAGGTGCTCTGCCGCCGCGCTTTCGGGGCGGGCGCCCGGGTGCGGTCGGCCACCGAGCTGGGGCTCGGCGGTTACAACACGACCTACCGGGTCGAGCTGGACACGGGGCCGGTGATCCTGCGGGTGGCACCGGAGCCCGCGCGGCAGACGCGGATCGAGCGGGAGTTCATGCGCAATGAGTACCTTGCGGCGCCGTACTTCGCGCCCATCGCGCCGCTGTTGCCGCGCACGCTGGCCGCCGACTTCACGCACCAAGTGATCGGGCGGGACTACGTCTTCCAGGCCGTGCTCGACGGGCGGCCCGGGCCCGAGGTGCTGCCGACCTACGAGCGGGCCGAGCACGGGCCGTACTTCCGGCAGCTGGGCACGATCACCCGCGCGATCCACGACGTCCGGGGCCCGGGCTTCGGCGTCGTCGCGGGTCCGCACTTCGCGAGGTGGAGCGAAGCGCTTGTCGCGTACTTCGCGGACAACGCGGCCGACGCCGAAGATGTCGGCCTCAACGCGGTGGACCTCCGCGAGGTCGGCGAACTCGCCGAACGCGATGCCGCGCTGCTCGACGAGATCACCGAACCCCGACTGCTGCATGGCGACCTGTGGCACGTGAACGTCATGCTCGCCCCGGACCTCACCATCACCGGCGTCTTCGACCACGACCGCAGCTGGTGGGGCGACCCGGCGGCGGACTGGACGATCCACATGGCGTCCGCGAGGCCCGGCCTCGAGCGCGACGCCTTCTGGGACGCCTACGGCCGGCCCGACCCGTCCCCGGAGTCCCGTCGCCGCGCGCTGTACTACCGCGCCCGTCACGTGGGCGCCGTCCGGCTGGAACGCCACCGCCTCGGCAAGGAGGGCCGGCTGGCCGAGTCCTACGCGGAACTCGCCGAGGTGCTCGACGAACTGCGCCGAGGCCGGCACCCCACGCGGTAACCGGAGTCAGCCGGTGCAGCGGGCGGCGAGGGTGGCCTGCCCGCTACCGGTCAGTTCCCGAGCGGCGGCTCCTCGCCCCGCAATAGCCAGCAGGACCGCTTCACCAGTCCCGCGGACCTCGGGGCCGAAACCGGTGGACCAGTCGACGTCGGTGGCGACCAGTTTGAGGCCGCGGGCGCGCCAGGGGGCGCCGGTCGGCGGGGCGAACAGGGCGGCCCGCAGCGCGCGGCGCAGCCGGTCCGCGGGGATCTCGCGGGGCAGGCCGAGCGGGCGGCGGATGTCCTGGTGGTGGATCGTGGCATCGAGGAACGCGATCATGCCGCCGAGCCCGGCGGTCAGGCCGCGCGGCGAGAGGTGCTCGGACAGCTGCGTGAGCAACTGCTCGGGCTCCAGCTTGTTGTAACTGACGCCCAGAGCGTTGATCCGGGTGAGGCTGAACCGGCCCCGCAGGAAGCGGCTTGCCAGTGCCCGGGTGGTCAGCTCGTCGTAGCTGAGCATGTGCGCCACCACTTCGCGCACGCGCCAGCCCGCGCACAGGCTCGGGGTGTCCCATTGCGACGGAGTCAGCGTCCGCAGAAAGGTCAGCAGGTCCTGGCGTTCCTCACGGGCCATGTCGAGCATGCTCACGCGCGGGACCCTACCTCGCGGCGGACCTACGAGGAGGGATCCGACCCGCGCAGTGCGGCCCACCAGAAGCCGAACGCGGCCACCAGCACGGTGACCGCCAGCCAGCCGCCGAAGCCACTGCCGTCGACCAGCGCCCAGAAGACGCCGACGACCGGGGCGACGGCCAGCACGGGCAGGTCCGCGCGGAACTGGCGGGCCATCGACACCGGGCGGGCCGCCGCCGCGTCACGGTCGGAATCGGGGGCCGCCGGGTTGTCCGTGCGCCGCCCGCGTGGCTCGGTCGAGCGGACCGCGCCGGACGGAAACAGCAGCTCACCGTCGGGACCGCCGACCCGGACCACCACGTGCCGGTCGCGCAGCACGTCGCCGAGCACCTCGACCTTCGACGGTGAGGGCAGGCCGATCAGGCTGGGGGAGAAGTACACCGGGATCCACCGCGGCGAAGCAGTCTCGGTCTCGATCCACGAGCGGGCCAGCACCCCGCGCTGCACCTTCACCCGCCGCACCGGCACGCCCGGCCGGGCCTTGGCGCGCGCGGGCCGCACGAAACGCGTCAACAGCAGGAAAACGTCGAAGCCGAGCACCACCACCGCCGCGACCACGGTCACCGTGGCGTAGGTCGACGCGCGGTCGGCCGCCACCAGCGGGCTGGCGCCGCGGGTCACCGCGTGGCTGGGCCGCGCCGGGTCGTAGACCACCGGGACCTGCGTGCCGGCCGGGGGAGCGGAGCCGTCCAGGCCGACGTCGGCGGTCACGTCCGCGCCGCCGGGCCCGGGAAAGCGCACAGTCACCGAGCCGTCGCCGACGCGCACCACCGTGCCGGTCGTCTGCGTGGTCACGCCCCGCAGCTCGGCCTGCGCGTGGGAGAACTCCAGCAGCTGCAACAAGAACACCGCGGCGCACGCCAGCAGCGCCACCGCGCTCGTCACCAGGATGTGGCGCACCGGCCGCTGCTGCAGGAACTCTCGCACGGATACCACCTTAACCGTCTACAAAGGCCTGACATGGCAGAGCGGCACGGGCCTCAGGCCCGCGCCGCTCTCCCGGGAATCGTTACCGCGTTACTTCACGAAGCCGATCTTCAGGTAGTCGTACGGGTTGTTCGCGTAACCCGGCGAACCGAAGTTGCCCAGCGTCTTGCGCGTGGCGAACGCGCCCGGCGACTGGAAGATCGGGAGCTGGTGGCCCACCGCCCAGATCTCCTGGTCGGCCGCGTTGATGTCGGCGGCCCGCTTGGTGTCGTCCAGTTCCTGCGCCGCGGTGTCGAGCAGCTGGTTCAGCTTGTCGTCACCGATGTGGCCGTAGTTCTGGCTGATGTTCTTCGGGTCCAGGTAGTAGATGCCCTTGCTGCCGCCGATCGGGAAGGAGTTCGACAGCCAGCGGAACAGCGTCAGGTCGAAGTTGCCGACGTTGACGTAGTTCTTGAAGAACTCGGTGGTCGGCACGGGCTGGATGTCCAGGCCCACGCCGATCGCCTTCAGCTCCGACTGCATGATCTGGCCGATCTGCTGGCTGATCGGGGTGCTCGACGGGATCACCAGGCGCAGCTTGAGCTGCTTGCCGTCCTTGGCGCGCAGGTCGCCGGACTGCTTCCAGCCGAGCTTGTCCAGGTCCGCCTTCGCCGCGTCGGCGTTGAACTTGTACGGGCCGGAGTTGTCCACGTAGTCCTTGGAGCCCTTGAGGTACAGGTGGTTGCCGATCGGCGTGGTGTCCTTCTGCATCTGCCCGAGGATCGACTTGCTGATCCCGACGGTGTCGATGCCCTTCATGATCGCCAGCCGCAGATCCTTGTCGGCCAGGATCGAGCCGGTCGCGCCGTTGAACGTCACGTGCGTGTAGTCCGGGTTGTTGGACTGGCGGATCGCCACGTTCGGGTCGGTCTGCGCCCGCTTGAAGGTGTTGATGTCGTTGTTGATGTTGTAGAAGTCGATCTGGCCGTTCGCGAAGGCGTCCGGCTGCGCGGCGCGGTCGACGACCTTGTAGGTCACGGTGTCCAGCTTCGGCTTCTCGCCCCACCAGCTCGGGTCACGCTCGACCACCGCGGTCTTGGCGGTCTGGTCGATGCTCTTGATCTTGAACGGGCCGGCGGTGATCTCCGGCTTGGCCGCCCACGCCTTGTTGAACGTGTTCGCGTCGGCGTTCAGCTCCTTCGGGTAGAAGGGGCTGAACAGCGACTTCCACTCCGCGAACTTCTTGCCGAAGGTGACCTTCACGTCCTGGTCGTCGGTGCCCCGCTCGACCTTCGAGATGTCCTCGTAGCCGGTGGTGCTGGAAACCAGGTAGGACGGGTCCTTGCCGTTGAGCACCTTGGCGTACGCGGCGAAATCCTCCCAGGAGAACTGCCGGCCGTTGCTCCACTTGGCCTTCGGGTTGATCTTGTACTCGATCACCTGCGGGTCGGTGCTGACCACCTCGGCCGAAGTCAGGTAGTCCTTGTTCAGCGCCACGGTGGAGTCGGCGTTCTGGGTGAAGATGTAGGGCAGGACGGCGCCGTCCATGTAGGCGCCGTCGGCCACCGTGCCGTCGACCTGGTTGTAGTTCCAGTTGTCGGGCAGCTGGTCGACCGGCCACTTCAGGTCGCCGCCGTCCTTCAGCTGGTCGACCGGCATCGCGTTGATGTCGGCGGACTTCACCGTGTTGCTGCCGGCGTCCTGAAGACCACTGCCGCCGCTGCTGCCACTGCCGCAGGCGGACAGGATCAGCCCCAGGGCGGCAACGGGCGCCACGAGTGCGGCCATTCTCCGTCGCTTCATTTTTACCTCTCTTTTCCCTGTGTTGCCAACGGATATGTGGCTACACGACTTCGCGGGTCTGGGCGTAGTGGCAGGCGACGTCGTGGTCGGCGGCGTGGGACTCCCGCAGCGGCTCGACGTCGATGCACTTACGTTGGTCCTCTTCGGACAGTTGGGCGAACACGAAGCAGCGCGTGCGGAACCGGCAGCCCGAAGGCGGGTTCGCCGGACTCGGCAGGTCGCCGGTCAGGATGATCCGGGTCCGCTCGCGCTCCTTGACCGGGTCCGGGATCGGGATCGCGGACAGCAGGGCCTGCGTGTACGGGTGCTGCGGCGCGTCGAAGACGGTCTGCACATCGCCGATCTCCACGATCTTGCCGAGGTACATCACGGCCACGCGGTCGGCGATGTGCCGGATCACCGAGAGGTCGTGCGCCACGAACAGGTAGGACAGGCCC
>DASXYS010000117.1:0-50674 GCA_036502365.1 Amycolatopsis sp. | reverse complement strand
TGGCCGCCGCGGAGCGGGTGTGCGACCCGGGCTACTGGGTCGAGCACGCCCGCCAGGCGGTCCGCTTCGCCGACACGGTGCGCACGCTGGCCGGGAACGGCGTCACAAGGTTCCTCGAGATCGGCCCGGACGCCGTGCTTTCGGCGATGACCCAGGACAGTCTCGGCGATACCGACGCGCTGGTGGTTCCGTTGCTGCGCAAGGACCGCGACGAGGAGGCGACCGCCGTCGCCGCGCTGGCCCGGTTGCAGGTCGACGGCGTCAGCCCGGCCTGGCCCGGCTTCTTCGCCGGCACCGGCGCGCGGCGGGTGGACCTGCCGACCTACGCCTTCCAGCACGAGCGGTTCTGGCCCGCGGCCACGGCCGAGACGATCGGCAGCAGCGAAGCCGACGGCGAGTTCTGGGCCGCGGTGGCGAACGAGGACTTCGCCGAGCTGGCAGCCACGCTGAACGTCGAGGGCGATGCGCTCTCGAAGGTGCTTCCCGCACTGATGGACTGGCGCCGGCAGCGCTCGGAAAGGTCCACAGTGGATGGTTGGCGGCACCGGATCGGCTGGGCTCCGCTCAGCGCGGTGCCCACCGGCGGTCTCACCGGAACCTGGCTCGTGCTCGCGCCGGCCGGCAGTGACGACGAATGGGTCCCGGCCGCGATCGGCGCGCTGGGCCAAAGTGTGGTCCGCGTCGACGTCCCGGCCGATCAAGACCGGCAGACCCTGGCCGAATCGCTGAACGCGGTCGCGGGCACGGACCTCGCCGGTGTTGTGTCGCTGCTCGCCTTGTCGGCCTTCGAATCGGGGGTGCCCGCCGGGGTCGCCTTGACGGCCACGGCGTTGCAGGCTTTGGGCGACGCGGGGATCACCGCTCCACTGTGGTGTGTCACGCGGGGCGCGATCTCCGTGGGTCTCGGCGAAGCACCGGTCCGCCCGCACCAGGCCGGGGTTTGGGGTCTCGGGCACGTGGCCGCGCTCGAATACCCGGAGCGCTGGGGCGGTCTCGTCGACCTGCCCGAAGCCGCCGATGCCCGGGCGACGGCGGGATTCGCCGCGGTGCTCGCCGGGCTCGACGGTGAGGACGAGGTCGCCATCCGGGCTTCGGGCCTGTTCGGCCGGCGGCTGAGGAAGATCGCCGCGCACGGCTCCGCACCGATCTGGGAGCCCAGCGGGACGGTCCTGATCACCGGCGGCACCGGCGCACTGGGACGTCAGCTCGCCCGCCGGCTCGCCCGTGACGGCGCCGAGCACCTGCTGCTCGCCAGCCGCGGCGGTCTCGACGCTCCCGGCGCGACGGAATTGCGTGACGAACTCGCCGCCACCGGAGTGCGGGTCACGATCTCCGCCTGCGACGTCGCGGACCGGGCCGGACTCCAGGCGATGCTGGACGGCGTCCCGGCGGAGTACCCGCTGACCGGCGTCGTCCACGCGGCCGGTGTCCTCGACGACGGAGTGCTCGACGGGCTCACCCCGGACCGGTTCGAAGCGGTGTTCCGGTCGAAGGTGGGTTCGGCGTTCCTGCTCGACGAGCTGACCCGGGACCTGGATCTGAAGGTCTTCGCCCTGTTCTCCTCGGCGTCGGGGGCGGTCGGCAACCCCGGCCAGGCCAACTACGCGGCGGCGAACACCGTGCTCGACGCGATCGCCGAACGCCGGCACTCGCTCGGCCTGGCGGCGACCTCGATCGCCTGGGGCGCCTGGGGCGGTGAGGGCATGGCCTCGAACGCCCACGCCGAGGACGCGGCCCGCCGCACCGGAATCGGTGCGATGGACCCGGAACTGGCCTTCACCGCGCTCCGCCAGGTCGTCACCGAAGACGAGCCGACCGTGCTGATCGCCGCGGTCGACGCGGGACGGTTCAGCGCCACCGCCCGGCCGAGCGCGCTGCTGCGGGAGATGCCCGGCTACGACGAGCTGGTCGCCGCGGCCGCGCCCGACGCCGGGATCGGGCTGCGGGCCAAGCTCGCGGACCTGGCCGCCGGCCAGCGTTTCGAGACCGTGCTCGACCTGGTCCGGGCGCGGGCGGCGGAAGTGCTGGGCTACCCCGATGTCGAGCAGGTCGGCGCGGAGAAGGCGTTCCGGGACCTCGGTTTCGACTCACTGGGCGCGGTGGAACTGCGCAACCAGCTCAACGCCGCGACCGGGCTGAGCCTGACTTCCACCCTGGTGTTCGACCATCCGACCCCCGCCGCGCTCGCCGAGCACATCCTGGCCGGAGTGGTGCCGGGCGGTGCGGGCCAAGACGACACCGACGAAGACGACGACCTCCGGGTTCCGCTCGGATCGGCGGAAGAAGCCGGGCCGTCCATCGACGCGATGGAGATCGACGACCTGGTCCAGGCGGCACTCGACGGCCAGTCCGACCGGTCGAACGACTGACGGAGTTGATGATGACATCGCCCAGCGAGAAGGTAGTCGCAGCGCTCAGAGCTTCACTGAAGGAGACGGAACGGCTGCGGCGGGAGAACCGCCAGCTCGTCGACAGCGCGGCGGACCCGATCGCGATCATCGCGATGAGCTGCCGGTTCCCCGGCGGCGTGGCCTCACCGGAGGACCTGTGGGACCTGGTGGACTCGGGCACCGACGCCGTCTCGGGCTTCCCCGCCGACCGCGGCTGGGAGCTGGACGCCCTGGGCGGGGCCGGGGTCGACGAGCGCGGCCACAGCGTCAGCCAGCAGGGCGGTTTCCTGAGCGGTGCCACCGAGTTCGATCCCGGGTTCTTCGGGATCTCGCCGCGTGAAGCGGTGTCGATGGACCCCCAGCAGCGGCTGCTGCTGGAGACCTCGTGGGAGGCCGTCGAACGGGCCGGGATCGACGCGACCCGCCTGCGCGGCACCCGGACCGGGGTGTTCGTCGGCACCAACGGGCAGGACTACGCCTACCTGGTGGTGCGCGCGCCCGCCGAGTCCACCGGCGACGTCGGCACCGGGTTCGCCGCGAGTGCGATGTCCGGGCGGCTTTCCTACACCTTCGGCCTGGAAGGGCCGTCGGTCACGGTCGACACCGCCTGCTCGTCTTCGCTGGTCGCGCTGCACCTGGCCGCGCAGTCGCTGCGGGCGGGGGAGTGCTCGCTGGCGCTGGCGGGCGGGGTCAACGTGATGTCCACCCCCGGTTCGCTGGTCGAGTTCAGCCGTCAGGGCGGTCTCGCTCCCGACGGCCGGTGCAAGGCGTTCTCCGACGGCGCGGACGGCACCGGCTGGGCCGAGGGCGTCGGGATTCTGGTCCTGGAGCGGCTTTCCGAGGCCCGGCGCAACGGTCACGAGGTGCTCGCGCTGGTGCGGGGATCGGCGGTCAACTCCGACGGCGCGTCCAACGGCTTCACCGCGCCGAGCGGTCGCGCGCAGCGGCGGGTGATCCGGCAGGCGCTCTCCAGCGCCAAGCTGACTGCGGCGGACGTCGACGTCGTCGAGGCCCACGGCACAGGAACGCCGCTGGGCGACCCGATCGAGGCGCAGAGCCTGCTCGCGACCTACGGCAAGGACGCCGGACGGGAACGGCCGCTGTTACTCGGGTCGGTCAAGTCGAACTTCGGCCACACCCAGGCGGCGGCCGGGGTCGCCGGAGTGATCAAGATGGTGCTGGCGCTGCGGCACGGCGTGCTGCCCCAGACCCTGCACGCGAACCCGCCCTCGTCGCATGTGGACTGGTCGCAGGGCAAGGTGGACCTGCTCGCCGAGCGGCGCGAGTGGCCGGCGACGGACCGTCCCCGCCGGGCCGCGGTCTCTTCGTTCGGTGTCAGCGGCACCAACGCCCACACGATTCTCGAACAGGCGCCGGTGCCCTCAGCCCAGGACGAGGACACCCCGCTCCCGGCGGTCGTTTCCTGGCTTCTGTCGGGCAAGACCGAGGCCGCGCTGAAGGACCAGGCCGCGGCCTTGCTGTCCGCAATCGACCGAGGACTCCGTCCTGCCGACGTCGCGCTTTCCCTTGCGACGACCCGGGCCGCCTTCGAACACCGGCTCGCCGTGACGGCCGACGACCCCGCCGAACTGCGTGGTCTGCTGACGGCCTGGCGCGCGGGCGGTGCCGCCCCGGGCGTGACCGTCGGTGAGGTTACCCGGCGGACGAAGCTCTGCGCGGTCTTCTCCGGCCAGGGGGCGCAGCGCGCGGGGATGGGCAAGGAACTCTACGAGACGTTCCCGGTTTTCGCCGAAGCGCTCGACGCGGTTCTGGCGCAGTGGGACGCGCCGATCCGTGAGGCGCTCTTCGCCGAGCCCGGCACCGTGGCCGCTGCTTCACTGGACGAAACCGGGATCACCCAGCCCGCGTTGTTCGCAGTCGAGGTCGCGCTGTTCCGGCTGATCGAGGCCTGGGGAGTCGCCCCGGATTTCGTGACCGGGCACTCGGTCGGCGAGATCGCCGCGGCGCACGTCGCCGGGGTGCTGTCGCTGGAAGACGCGTGCACGCTCGTCGCGGCCCGGGCCCGGCTGATGCAGGCCCTGCCCGCGGGCGGGGCGATGACTTCCTTGCAGGCCGGCGAAAATGAGGTGCTGCCGCTGCTCACCGACGCGGTCTCGATCGCGGCGGTGAACGGACCGGACTCGGTGGTCGTGGCCGGTGAGGCCGATGCGGTCGCCGGGATCGCGGCGAAGTTCGAGGCGCTCGGGCGCAAGACCAAGAAGCTCCTCGTGTCGCACGCCTTCCACTCACCGCGGATGGACCCGATGCTCGACGAGTTCCGCCGGGTCGTGCGCGGCTTGACCTTCAGCACCCCGGACATCCCGTTGGTCTCGAACCTCACCGGCGAGATCGCGACCGGGGACCTGGTGTGCTCCCCGGAGTACTGGGTGCGGCACGTGCGTGAGCCGGTCCGGTTCGCCGACGGCGTCCAGGCCGCCCGCGCGGCCGGGGTGACGGCCTTCTTCGAACTCGGCCCGGACGGTGTGGCCTCGGCCATGGTGCAGGACATCCTGGGCAACACCGCTGACACCGCCGTGGCCGTTCCCGCGCTGCGCAAGAACCGCGGCGAACAGGCTGCGGTCGTGTCGGCGTTGTCCCGGTTGCACGTCGCCGGGGTCCAGGTCGACTGGGCAGCGCACTACGCCGGAACTGCCGCGCGCCGGGTCGGCCTGCCGACCTACGCTTTCCAGCACGAGCGTTTTTGGCCCGAAGCGGTGGCCGAGCCCGCGCGGAACACCATCGACGGGCGATTCTGGGATGCCGTCGAACGCGAAGACCTCGACGGGCTCGCCGCCGACCTGGGCGTCGACGGCTCCGCCCTCATCGCGGTGGTGCCGGCGCTGGCTTCCTGGCGCCGCAAGCGTGAGGAACAGTCCACAGTTGACGCCTGGCGGTACCGCGAGAGCTGGGTGCCGCTGACCGGGCTCCCGGCGGGCGGTCCCCGGGGCTCCTGGCTCGTCCTCGTCCCGCAATCGCTCGACGGGGACGCCTGGGCCGCGTCGGTGGTCGACGCCATGGGCCCGGCGGCCGTTCGGCTCGACGTCGGCACCACCGGCCGGGCCGAGCTGGCTCAGCTGCTGCACAACGCTGGTGACTTCGCCGGAGTGGTGTCCCTTCTGGCTTTCCTCGACTCCGGTGCCTCGGCCACCACGGAACTGCTGCAGGCATTGGGCGACGCCGGATCGGCCGCCCCGCTCTGGGCCGTGACGCGCGGCGCGGTGTCGACCGGACGCGCGGAACGTCTCCTCGATGTCGGCCAAGCCGCGGTGTGGGGGCTGGGCCGCGTCGCCGCGCTGGAGTACCCCGAGGTCTGGGGCGGTCTGATCGACCTTCCCGAGATCCTCGACGAGCGCGCGGCGCGGCGGTTCGCCGGACTGCTCGGCCGTACGGACACCGCCGAGGACCAGGTCGCCGTGCGGGACTCGGGGGTCTTCGGCCGTCGCCTGGTTCCCGCTCCGGCGCCCGCCGGACTGACGGCCTGGGTTCCCACCGGCACCGTCCTGATCACCGGGGGCACCGGCGCACTCGGCGCGCACGTCGCCCGGGACCTGGCCGCGAAGGGCGCCCCGCACCTGGTGCTGGCGAGCCGCCGCGGGGCGGCCGCGCCGGGAACTGAAGAGCTGCGGGACGAGCTGACGGCCCTGGGCGCCAGGGTCACCGTTTCCGCTTGTGATGTCTCGGACCGTGACGCGGTTCGGGACCTGCTGGCGGGACTTCCCGGTGAGTTGCCGCTGACCGCGGTGGTGCACACCGCCGGCGTCCTCGACGACGGTGTCCTCGACGGGCTGACCCCGGACCGGTTCGACACCGTGTTCCGCTCGAAGGTCACTTCGGCGCTCGTGCTCGACGAGCTGACCCGTGACCTCGGCCTGGACGTGTTCGCACTGTTCTCTTCGGTCGCCGGTTCGGTCGGCAACCCGGGACAGGGCAACTATGCGGCGGCGAACGCGGTGCTGGACGCGATCGCCGAACGCCGTCGCGCGGCCGGTCTGGCCGCGACGTCGATCGCCTGGGCCGCGTGGGCCGGCGGCGGTATGGCGGACGACGCCAAGGTCGAGGAGCGCTCCCGCCGGGTCGGCACGTCAGTGCTGGAACCCGGTACGGCGCTGGTCGCGTTCGGCCAGGCCGTCACCGAACCGTCGGCGACCGTCGTGATCGCCGATCTGCAGAATCCCACGCTGCTCACCGCGCTGCTGAGCCTGCGGCCGAGCCCGCTGCTCGCGGACCTGCCCGAAGCCCAGCGCATCCGCTCGGCCACCGCGCCCGCAACCGACGTCGGCGCCGCGCCCGCACTGCGCGCCCGGCTCGGGGAACTGTCCGAAGCCGACCGCGTCGCGGCGGTGCTCGATCTCGTCCGCGTTGATGCCGCCACCGTGCTCGGCCATGGCTCGCCGGCCGCCATCGGTGCCGAGAAGGCGTTCCGCGACCTCGGTTTCGACTCCTTGACCGCGATCGAGATCCGCAACCGGCTCGCCACCGCCACCGGGCTGACCCTGCCCGCCACTCTCGTCTTCGACTACCCGACGCCTGCCGTGCTCGCCGCCCATCTGGTGGCGCAGCTTCTGGGGCTCGCGGACGATTCCGGCGAGGTCACGAAGAGCGCCTCCGCCGTGGACGAGCCGATCGCGATCGTCGGCATGGGCTGCCGTTTCCCCGGCGGAGTCGCTTCACCGGAGGACCTCTGGCAGCTGCTGGCCGAGGGCCGCGACGCGATGTCGGACTTTCCGAGCGACCGTGGCTGGGATCTCGACGCTCTCGCGGGCGACGGCCGGGGGACGAGCGTCACCGGGCAGGGCGGTTTCCTCTACGACGCGGCGGAGTTCGACGCGGGGTTCTTCGGCATCTCGCCGCGTGAGGCCATGGCGATGGATCCGCAGCAGCGGTTGCTGCTGGAGACCTCGTGGGAGGCGGTCGAGCGAGCGGGGATCGACCCGGGGACGTTGCGCGGCAGCCCGACCGGGGTGTTCATCGGGACCAACGGCCAGGACTACGCCAGTCTTGTGGTGAGTTCACGCGAGGACGTGGAAGGTCACGCCAGTACGGGCCTGGCGGCGAGTGTGGTGTCGGGCCGGATTTCCTACACCTTCGGTTTTGAAGGTCCGGCGGTCACAGTGGATACGGCGTGCTCGTCGTCGTTGGTGGCCTTGCATTGGGCCGCGCAGGCGTTGCGGTCGGGCGAGTGCTCGCTGGCTCTGGCTGGTGGGGTGACGGTGATGTCCACTGCGATGGGCTTTGCCGGGTTCAGCCGTCAGGGTGGTCTGGCTCCGGATGGCCGTTGTAAGGCGTTCTCCGACGACGCGGATGGCACCGGGTGGGCCGAGGGCGCGGGAGTGCTCGTCGTCGAACGGCTCTCGGACGCAGAACGGAACGGGCACCGGATCCTCGCGGTGATGCGTAGCTCGGCGGTGAATCAGGATGGCGCGTCGAACGGGTTGACAGCGCCGAATGGCCCTTCCCAGCAGCGGGTGATCCGGCAGGCGCTGGCCGGGGCCGGTTTGTCCACTGCGGATGTTGACGCGGTCGAGGCGCACGGGACCGGGACGGTGCTGGGTGATCCGATCGAGGCGCAGGCGATTCTGGCCACTTATGGTCAGGATCGCGAGAGTCCGTTGTGGCTGGGTGGGATCAAGTCGAATCTCGGCCACACCCAGGCCGCGGCCGGGGTGGCCGGGGTGATCAAGATGGTGATGGCGATCCGGCACGGGGTGCTGCCGGAGACGTTGCATGTGACCGAGCCGTCGTCGCATGTGGACTGGTCGTCCGGTGCGGTGTCGTTGCTGACGAAGCAGACGCCGTGGCCGGAGGTGGGCCGTCCGCGCCGCGCGGGTGTGTCGTCGTTCGGGCTCAGCGGCACCAACGCGCATGTGATCTTGGAGCAGGCTCCGCCGGTCGCCGAACGGGCGGTGGAACCGTTTTCCGGGGGAGTGGTGCCGTGGCCGCTGTCGGCGAAGTCGGAAACCGCGCTGGCCGAGCAGATCCGCCGGTTTAAGTCCTTTGTGGAGTCCAACCCCGGCATCCCCGCGGCGGCCCTGGGCCGTTCACTGGTCACCGGCCGCGCGTTGTTCGAGCACCGGGCGGTGCTGCTGAGCGGTGCCGAGGACGGTCCGCCGCTGGTCAGTGGTGAGGCACGGGAACGGTCGACGGCCGTGCTGTTCTCCGGCCAGGGCAGCCAGCAGCTCGGCATGGGACGCGAGCTGTACGACCGGTTCCCGGTGTTCGCGGACGCCTTCGACGCCGTGGCCGCGGAGCTGGACCGAGGCGCCGACCGCCCGCTGCGCGAGGTCGTCTGGGGCACGGAGGCTGAACTGCTCGACCGGACCGGCTACGCCCAGCCCGCGTTGTTCGCGATCGAGGTCGCGCTGTTCCGGCTGGTCGAGTCCTTCGGGATCAGGCCGGTCCGGGTGGCGGGGCACTCGATCGGCGAGATCGCGGCGGCCCACGTCGCCGGAGTCCTTTCGCTGGCCGACGCCTGCACGCTGGTGGCGGCGCGGGCCCGGCTGATGCAGGCGCTCCCGGCGGGCGCCGGTGCGATGGTGTCCGTTCGCGCTGCCGAAGCCGAGGTCCTGCCGTTGCTGGCGGGCTACGAGGACCGCATGTCGATCGCCGCGGTGAACGGCCCGGACACGGTTGTCGTGGCCGGGGCCGAGGAGGCGGTGCTCGCCATCGCCGAGCAGCTGACGGCCGCGGGCCGCAAGACCAAGCGGCTTTCGGTGTCGCACGCGTTCCACTCGCCGTTGATGGACCCGATGCTGGCCGAGTTCGCCCGCGCGATCGACGGTTTGTCGTTCGAGAAGCCGAAGATCGCGTTCGTCTCCGCCGTCACCGGGGAACCGGCGACGGACGAGGAGCTGTGCTCACCCGGGTACTGGGTGCGGCACGTGCGTGAGCCGGTCCGGTTCGCCGACGGCGTCGCGACGCTGGTCGCCGAGGGCTCGGACACCCTGATCGAGCTGGGCCCGGGCGGGGTGCTCGCGGGGCTGGCCCTCGACCTGGTCGATCCCGAGACGGTGACCGTCATTCCGGTGCTGCGCCGGGGACGCGGCGAAGAGGCGGCTCTGGCGGCCGCGCTCGCCGAGCTGCACGTGATCGGTGCCGGCGTCGAGTGGAGCCCGTGGTTCATCGGCTCGGACGCCGTCGTCGACCTGCCGACCTACCCGTTCCAGCACGAGCGCTACTGGCCGACCCCCGGCACGCCCGCGGCCGACGCCGCCGGGCTGGGCCTGCTCGCGGCCGGGCACCCGCTGCTCGGGGCGGCGACCGCGGTGGCCGGCTCGAAGGGCGTGCTGCTGACCGGCCGGATCTCGGTGGCCACCCTGCCGTGGCTGGCCGGGCACGTCCTCGACGGCGTGGTTTCCCTGCCCTCGGCCGGATTCGCCGAGCTGGCTCTCCGCGCGGCGGACCAGGTCGGTTGCGAGCGGGTCGAGGAACTGACCGTCACCGCCCCGCTGTGGCTCGGCCCGCAGGACGCCGTCGCCGTGCAGGTGTGGGTCGGCGAGCCGGACGACACGGGGCGCCGGGCGATCACGGTGCACTCGTGCGCCGCCGATTCCGCCGAGCCCGACTGGACCCACCACGCGACCGGGAGCCTCGCCACCGGTGCCGGTGCCGCGTTCGACCTCGGCACCTGGCCGCCCGCCGATGCCATCGCGCTCGATCTCGACGGCCTCTACGACGAGTTCGCCGCGGACGGCCGCGAGTACGGGCCAGTGTTCCGAGGCCTGCGCGCAGTGTGGCAGCGTGGCGACGACGTCTTCGCCGAAGTCGCCCTCCCGGACGGCACCGAGGATGTAGCCGCGTTCGGCCTGCATCCCGCGCTGCTCGACGCGGCCCTGCAAGCGGCGTACTTCACCGGGCTGGCCGGCGCCGCGAACGGGCTCGACGCGGTGTCGTGGACCGGGCTGACGCTGCACGCGGCCGCCGCATCGGTCCTGCGGGTCCGGCTGACCGTCACCGGTGACGACACCGTCTCACTGTCCGCTGTGGACGCTGAAGGTTCGCCCGTGCTGTCGGCCGAGTCGCTGCGACTGCGGCCGTTCGACACCGCGACGCCCGACCCCTCTTCCGCGTCGGACGGCTCGCTGTTCCGGCTGGGCTGGGTTCCGGCCGAGCCCGTCTTACCGGAACCGGCCCGGACGTGGGCCGTGCTGGGTGCCGACGAACTCGGCCTGACCGCCGCGGTGAAGGCCGCCGGGTACCCCGTCATGGCCGGCGAGAAGTTCACGGACCTGGCCGGGGAGACCGTGCCGGACTTCGTGCTCGTCCCGGTGACCGGGGCGGCCCGGGACGACGTACCCGCAGCTGCGCTCGCGACGACCTCCCGGGTCCTGGAGGTGCTGCAGGACTGGGCTTCGGACGAGCGGTTCGCCGAAACGCGGCTGCTGTTCGTGACCCGGAACGCCGCCGGCGAAGCCGTGACGGACCTCGCCGCGGCCCCGGTGTGGGGCCTCGTCCGCGCCGCTCAGCTGGAGAACCCCGGCTCGTTCCTGATCACCGACCTGGACGGCGAAGACGCTTCCATGGTTCCACGGCTGCCCAGCCTGCTGGCGGCGGCCGAAACACAAGCCGTCGTGCGAGACGGAGTGGTCAGCGTGGGCCGGCTGCAGCGCGCGCCCGCCGAAACCGGCGGCCGGGCCTGGGATCCCGACGGCACGGTGCTGATCACCGGTGGCACCGGCGGCCTCGGCCGGCAACTCGCGCGGCACGTGGTCGCCGAACGCGGCGTCCGGCATCTGCTGCTGGCCAGTCGCCGGGGCCCGGAAGCGCCCGGCGCGGACGAACTCCGCGCGGACCTGATCGACCTCGGCGCCGAAGTGACCATCGTGGCTTGCGATACCGCGGACCGCGAAGCCGTCGCGAACCTGCTCGGCCAGGTCCACACCGGACACCCGCTGACCGCGGTCGTGCACACCGCCGGGGTGCTCGACGACGGTGTCCTCGGCTCGCTGACCGCGGAACGCCTCGCCACCGTCGCCCGGCCGAAGGCCGACGGCGCCTGGCATCTCCACGAGCTCACAAAGGACAGCGATCTCGCGGCGTTTGTGCTGTTCTCGTCGGTCGCCGGGGTCATGGGCAGCCCGGGACAGGGTAACTACGCGGCGGCCAACAGCTTCCTCGACGCCTTGGCGCAGTTCCGGGCCGCCAAGGGCCTGGCGGCCACGTCTCTGGCGTGGGGCCCGTGGGCGTCCGGCAGCGGTATGACCAGCACACTGAGCGACACGTCGCGGCGGCGGATCGCCGGCGCCGGTCTCCCTGAGCTGTCCTCCGAGCAGGGGATGGCGCTGTTCGACCGGTCCACCGCGTCGGACGAGGCGCTGCTGGTGCCGCTCGCGCTCGGCGCCGGCTCGATGCAGGCCCAGAGCGTGGTTCCGGCCGTGCTGCGGAGCCTGGTCAAGACGACACGACGCACGGCGGCCGCCGAAGCCGCGGTCTCGCAGGCCGGGTTCGCCGGGCAGCTCGCGGAAATGCGCGAGGGCGACCGGCAGCGCTACTTGCTCGACCTGGTGCGGAACGCGGTGGCCGCGGTACTGGCCCACGGTTCGCCCGAAGCGATCGGAGCCACCCGCGAATTCCGCGAACTCGGCTTCGACTCGCTGACCGCGGTCGAACTCCGCAACCGGCTGACCGCCGCCACCGGCCTGCGCCTGCCCGCGACGCTGGCCTTCGACTACCCCACGCCGACGGTGCTCGCCGAGCACCTCGGCACCGAATTGCTGACCGGCGATCCCGCCGACGCCGGGCCGTCCCTGCTCGCCGAACTCGACCGGTTCGAAGCCGTGCTCGCCGCGAGCGAACCCGACGACGTCACCCGGGGCGGGGTCGCGCTGCGCCTGCGGCGCCTGGTGGCGGAGTGGAGCGGGCCCGCGGGCGAGCCCGGAACACCGGACGTCACCGAGAGGATCCAGTCGGCCAGCGCCGATGAGGTCTTCGACTTCATCGACAGGGAACTCGGACGGCTGAAGTAACGGCTGACCCGTGGCCACGGACAGGAAAGGTTCACTCACGATGCCGGACGACCAGAAACTCGTCGAATACCTGAAGTGGGTCACGGCCGATCTGCACCAGACCCGCCAGCGCCTGGAGGAAGCCGAGTCGGGCCGCCAGGAGGCCGTCGCGATCGTCGGGATGGCCTGCCGGTTCCCCGGCGGCGTCGGCTCGCCCGAGGACCTGTGGGACCTCGTCGTGTCCTCTTCGGACGCCATCGCCGAATTCCCGGCCGACCGCGGCTGGGACCTCGACGTGCTGGCCGGCGACGGCCGCGGCCGCAGCGCGACCACCGAGGGCGGATTCCTGGACGACATCACCGGTTTCGACGCCGGGTTCTTCGGGATCTCGCCGCGCGAGGCACTGGCGATGGACCCCCAGCAGCGGCTGCTGCTGGAGACCTCGTGGGAGGCCGTCGAACGCGCCGGGATCGATCCGTCGGCCGTCCGCGGCAGCCGGACCGGCGTGTTCGTCGGCACGAACGGCCAGGACTACGCGAACCTCGTCCTTGCTTCGGGCGAAGACGTCGAGGGTCACGCCGGCACCGGTCTTGCGGCGAGCGTCGTCTCCGGCCGCATCTCCTACACCTTCGGCTTCGAGGGCCCGGCCGTCACGATCGACACGGCCTGTTCGTCTTCACTGGTCGCCCTGCACCTCGCCGCGCAGGCCTTGCGCGCCGGTGAGTGCACGCTGGCTTTGGCCGGCGGCGTGACCGTGATGTCGACCTCGCTCGGCTTCGCCGGTTTCACCCGGCAGGGCGGGCTGGCCCCGGACGGCCGTTGCAAGGCGTTCTCCGACGACGCCGACGGCACGGGCTGGTCCGAAGGCATCGGGATGCTGCTGGTGGAGAAGCTGTCCGACGCCGAACGCCACGGTCACCCGATCCTCGCCGTGGTCCGCGGCTCCGCGGTGAACCAGGACGGCGCGTCGAACGGGCTGACGGCGCCGAACGGCCCGTCCCAGCAGCGGGTGATCCGGCAGGCTCTGGCCGGCGCCGGTCTGTCCACTTCGGACGTCGACGCGGTGGAGGCGCACGGGACCGGAACGGTGCTGGGCGACCCGATCGAGGCGCAGGCGGTGCTGGCGACCTACGGCCAGGACCGCGAGATCCCGTTGTGGCTGGGCGGGATCAAGTCGAACCTCGGGCACACCCAGGCCGCCGCCGGGGTCGCCGGGGTGATCAAGATGGTGCAGGCCATGCGGCACGGGGTCCTGCCCGAAACGCTGCATGTGAGCGAGCCGTCCACACACGTCGACTGGTCCACCGGGGCCGTGTCGCTGCTGACCGAGCGGACGGAGTGGCCCGAGGCCGGCCGTCCGCGCCGCGCCGGGGTGTCGTCGTTCGGCATCAGCGGCACCAACGCCCACGTGATCCTCGAGCAGGCGCCCGAGCCGAAGGCTGAGCCGACCGAGCCGGTCTCCACCGGGGTGATCCCGTGGGTCGTCTCCGGCAAGGGCGTCGCGGCCCTGCGGGCCCAGGCCGGGCGGCTTCTGTCCGCTGTGGATGGTCTCCCGGTCGCCGACGTCGGTCTTTCGCTCGTCTCCACCCGGTCGGCCTTCGAGCGGCGCGCGGTGGTGCTGGGGGAGTCCCGCGACGAGCTGATGGCCGGGCTGTCCGAGCTGACCGGTGAAGAACCGGCGGCGGTCACCGGGCTCGCCGATGTCGACGGCCGCACGGTTTTCGTCTTCCCCGGCCAGGGTTCGCAGTGGGCCGGCATGGGCGCCCGCCTGGCCGAGCAGTCACCCGAGTTCGCCGAAGCGCTCGCCGACTGCGCCGCCGCGCTTTCCCGGCACGTCGACTGGTCGCTGCTCGACGTGCTCCGCGGGGCCGAAGGCGCGCCGTCGCTGGAGCGGGTCGACGTGGTCCAGCCCGCGTCCTGGGCGGTCATGGTTGCGCTGGCGGCTCTGTGGCGACACCACGGCGTGGTTCCCGACGCCGTGGTGGGCCACTCGCAGGGTGAGATCGCCGCGGCCGTCGTGTCGGGTGCACTGTCCATTGCCGACGGTGCCCGCGTGGTTGCGTTGCGCAGCAAGGCGATCAGCCGTTCCCTGACCGGCCGCGGTGGCATGATGTCCGTCGCGCTCCCGCTGGCCGACGTCGAGGCGCGGCTGGGCGGGCGCGCCATCTCGGTCGCGGCGGTGAACGGGCCGAAGTCCGTGGTCGTGTCCGGTGAGCCCGAGGCGCTCGACGAACTGCTGGCGGAACTGAAGGCCGACGAGGTGCGCGCGCGGCGGATCGCTGTGGATTATGCATCCCACTCGGCCCAGGTCGAGGAGCTCGAAGAAGAGCTGCGCAGGGAACTTGAAGGCCTCTCGCCACGGGAGTCCGACATCCCGTTCTTCTCCACCGTGACCGGCGATTGGCTGGACACCACCGGACTGGACGCCGGTTACTGGTACCGGAACCTGCGCCAGACGGTCGGTTTCGAGCCCGCCCTCCGCGTGCTGCTGGACCAGGGGCACCGGGCGTTCGTCGAGGTGAGTTCGCATCCGGTGCTCACCGGCAGCGTCCACGAGACGATCGACGAGGTCGGCGGGCCGGCGGTGGTCACCGGGACGCTGCGCCGTGACGACGGTGACCTGCGGCGGTTCCTGACCTCCCTGGCGCAGGTGTTCGTCCGGGGCGTCGACGTCGGCTGGTCCACGTTCTTCGCCGGTACCGGCGCGCGCCGGGCCGACCTGCCGACCTACGCCTTCCAGCACGAGCGGTACTGGCCGCGGTCCGCGCCGCCGCGCGCCGACGCGTCCGGGCTCGGACTCGTTTCCGCGGAACACCCGCTGCTCGGCGCGGCGGTGTCGCTGGCCGGATCGGACGGCCTGCTGCTGACCGGCCGGCTGTCGATCGCGACCCACCCCTGGCTGGCCGATCACTCGGTCGGCGGCGTGGTGCTCTTCCCCGGCACCGGGTTCCTGGAACTCGCCATCCGCGCGGGCGACCAGGCCGGCTGTGACCGCGTCGACGAGCTGACGCTTTCGGTCCCGTTGCTGCTGCCGGCCGACGAGGCGGTGGCCGTCCAGGTGCTCGTGGGTGCGCCCGATGACGACGACTGCCGGGACCTGCAGATCTTCGCCCGTCCGGCCGACTCGCCGCCGGAGCACGAATGGACCTGCCACGCCACCGGCGTGCTGGCCTCGGGCGAGCGCGCCGCCGGATTCGACGTGAGCGTCTGGCCTCCGGCGGACGCCCAGCCCATCGACCTCGAAGGCTTCTACGACCGGCTCACCTTCGGGCCGGTGTTCCAGGGCCTGCGCGGTGCCTGGCGTGCCGAGGACGCGGTCTACGCCGAAGTCGGGCTGCCTTCGCCGGTCGACGACGCCGAACTGTTCGGGATGCATCCCGCGCTCCTGGACGCGGCCCTGCACGCGGTGTCGTTCGTCGATCCCGACGGCGGCGGCAAGAACCTGCTTCCCTTTGCGTGGAGCGGGGTTTCGCTGCACGCCGGTGGCGCCTCGACGCTGCGCGTGCGCCTGACTGGTGCCGGCACGGACGCGGTGTCGCTGGCCGCGGTGGACGTCGAGGGCGCTCCGGTGCTGTCGGCGGATTCCCTGGTCCTGCGCTCGGTGTCGGCCGGACTCGCGGCCGGCGCGCGCGGTGAGCAGCAGTCGCTGTTCCGGATGGAATGGATCAACGTCCCGGTCCCCGCACCCTCCGCCACTCGCTGGACGATTCTCGGCGGCGACGCGTTCGGCTTTGCCCCAGCAGCGAGCCTCGCGGGGCACACCATCGCGGGCTTCGCGGATTCCCCCGCCGACGCCGGTGGTCCCGCGCCGGACGTCTTCCTGCTGTCGGCCGCTGCTGACAGCGACGGCCCGGCCGCGGCCCACGCCTTGACCGCGCAGGTGCTCGGGCAGATCCAGGGCTTCCTCGCCGAGGACCGGTTCGCCGGATCCCGCCTGCTCGTGGTGACCCGGGGCGCCATGGCCGACGGTGGTGAGGACGTCACCGATCTCGCTGCGGCGGCGGTCTGGGGGCTCGTCCGGTCGGCGCAGACCGAGAACCCCGGGCGGTTCCTGCTGGCCGACCTCGACGAGACCGACGAGTCCGTCGAAGCCCTCCCCGCTCTCGCCGGGCTGTTCGCCGACGGCGAGTCACAAGTCCTTATGCGCCAAGGCCAGGTCCGCGCCGGCCGGCTCGCCCGGCTCGTGCCCGGCGGCAGCCTGCTGCCGCCCGCCGGCGATGCGCCGTGGCGACTCGGCACCAGCAGCCGGGGCAGCCTGGACAACCTGGCCCTGCTGCCCGCCCCGGAGGTCTCGGAACCGCTCTCCGGGCGCCAGGTCCGGATCCGGGTGACGGCCGCCGGGGTCAACTTCCGTGACGTGCTCAAGGCACTCGGCATGTACCCGGGCCGCGACGGCCTGCTGGGCGCCGAGGCCGCCGGGGTGGTGGCCGAGGTCGGGCCCGAGGTGACGGCCTTCAAGCCCGGTGACCGGGTGCTGGGCATGATGGACGGCGGGTTCGGACCGGTGGCCGTCGCCGACGAGCGTTACCTCGGGCTGGTGCCCGGCGGCTGGTCGGACGAGCAGGCCGCGTCGGTGGCGCTGGTGTTCCTGACCGCGTACCACGCTTTCGTCGACCTGGCCGGGCTGCGCAGCGGCGAGACCGTGCTGGTCCACGCCGGCGCGGGCGGCGTCGGCATGGCGGCGATCCAGCTGGCCCAGCACCGCGGCGCGGAAGTGTTCGCCACCGCCAGTGAAGCCAAATGGGGCGAACTACGCGCACTCGGAATCGCCGAGGACCACATCGCGTCTTCGCGCACGACCGAGTTCGAGCAGCGTTTCCTGACCACCACGGGCGGACGCGGCGTCGACGTCGTGCTCAACGCCCTCGCCGGCGAGTTCGTCGACGCGTCGTTGCGCGTGCTCGCGCCCGGCGGCCGCTTCCTCGAGATGGGCAAGACCGACATCCGCGACGACGTCGAGGGGGTGTACTACCGGGCGTTCGATCTCGGCACCGTCCCGGCGGACCGCATCCAGGAGATGCTGGGCGAACTGCTGCGGCTGTTCGCCGACGGTGCCCTCCGTCCGCTGCCGGTGACCGGCTGGGACGTGCGGCGGGCGCCGGACGCGTTCCGCCGGATGAGCCTGGCCAAGCACGTCGGCAAGATCGTCCTCACCATTCCGCCCGCGTGGCGACCGGACGGCACGGTGCTGATCACCGGCGGCACCGGGGTACTGGGCGGACAGCTCGCCCGGCACCTCGTCGCCGAGCGAGGTGCGCGGCATCTCCTGCTGGCGTCCCGCCGCGGTCCGGATGCACCGGGAGCCCTTGAGCTGCAAGCAGAACTCATGGCCCACGGAGCCGAGGTCACCATCGCTGCCTGCGACACTGCCGACCGGGCGGCGCTCGCCGACCTGCTCGCGTCGGTCTCCCCGGCGCATCCGCTGACGGCCGTGGTGCACACGGCCGGCGTGCTCGACGACGGCGTCGTCGCCTCCCTGACCCCGGACCGGCTGGACGCCGTCCTGCGGCCCAAGGCCGACGCCGCCTGGCACCTGCACGAGCTGACCGCGGGGATGCCGCTCGCCGCGTTTGTCCTGTTCTCCTCGGTGTCCGGCGTGACCGGCGCCCCCGGACAGGCCAACTACGCCGCGGCGAACGTCTTCCTCGACGCGCTCGCGCAGCATCGGCGGGCCGTCGGGCTTCCGGCGACTTCGCTCGCGTGGGGGCTGTGGGAGCAGGCGAGCGAGATGACCGGCGCCCTCACCGGCAACGACGTCAAGCGGATCTCCTCGGCCGGGCTGCCGGTGATCGGCACCCGGCAGGGGATGGCGATGTTCGACGCCGCGATCGTGTCCGACGCGCCGCTCATCGTCCCGCTGCGGGTCGACGCTTCCGGGCTGGGCCAACGCGGCGAGGTCTCCGCGCTCCTGCGTGGCCTGGTACAGACGAGCCGCCGGAAAGCCGCCGCCGGCACCACGGACGTCTCGACGGCGACGCTGCAGGACCGCCTTCGCGGGCTGAGCGCGTCCGACCAGGAGGACGTCGTCCGGACGCTGGTGGTGGACTACGCCAGCGTGCTGCTCGGATTCCGCGACTCGGCCCAGCTCGATCCGGAGCGGGCCTTCCTCGAATCCGGCTTCGACTCGCTGATCGCGGTGGAGCTGCGCAACAAGCTCGCCGAAACCGTCGGCCTGCGCCTGCCGTCCACTGTGGTCTTCGACAGCAAAACCCCCGCACAGCTGGCGAAATGGCTGTGCGGCGAGATCGCGGGCACCCTCGACGCCACACCCGCTACAGCCGCCAAGCCCGTGGCTCAGTCCACCGAGGACGACACCGTGGCGAAGCTGTTCTTCGGCGCGCTCGACGAAGGCCGCGTCCAGCAGAGCATGGGGCTGCTCAAGGCTGTCGCCGCCCTCCGGCCGACCTTCGAGACCCCCGCCGAGCTGGACGAGCTGCCGCTCCCGATCACGCTGGCCGAAGGCGCCGAGCAGCCGATGCTGATCTGCATCAGCTCCCCGGTGGTGACCGGCGGGGTCCACCAGTACGCCCGCATCGCGGCCCAGTTCCGCGGCAAGCGCCGGCTGGCGGCCCTCCCGCTGATCGGGTTCGCCTCGGGTGAAAGCCTGCCGGCGACTCCCACGGCGGCGTCGAGGGTGATCGCCGAATGCGCGCTGAATGCCAGTGAGGGCAAGCCTTTTGTGCTCGTCGGGCACTCCTCGGCCGGCGCGCTCGCCCGCTCCGTCGCCGGGGTGCTCGAGAACACCTGGGGGATCCGGCCCGACGCGGTGGTCATGCTCGACACCCTCAGCCTGCGGCACGGCAGCGACGAGGTCGTCGACTTCGACGAGGTCTCCCGGAACTACCTGTCCGGCCTGGAGTCGGCCTCGGTGACGCTGACCAGCGCGCGGCTTTCGGCGATGAGCCACTGGTTCAGCATGATGGCCGGCCTGGAGCTGCCGCCGACGACCGCGCCGACCCTGCTCGTCCGGTGCACCGTGCCGCTCGCCGGCGCCGAAGCCGCCGGGCCCGGCGACAACCCGGTGCCCGCCGACAAGGTGGTGACCATCGAGGCCGACCACTTCTCCCTCGCGATGGAGGATTCGGCGACCACCGCCGCCGTCATGGAGGACTGGCTCGCTGGCCTCTCGGACTCGTGAGTGTTGATGACGGTTAGAACCGGCATAAACACTCACGAGCCCTGAAAGCAGTCGACCCCGGGCCGAAGTGGCCCGGGGTCGGCTTTTGTCCGGGGGTTTTCACCACTTGACGGGCAGGGCGTGCAGTCCGAACAGGATGCCGTCGTACTTGAAGGGCAGTTCCGCGACCGGGGCGGCGATCTCCAGCGTGGGGATCCGCTCGAACAGCGTCCGGTAGACGATCTCCATCTCGGCCCGGACCAGGTTCTGGCCCAGGCACTGGTGCACGCCGTAACCGAACGCCACGTGGTGGCGGGCGGCCCGGGCGGGATCGAACTGCGCCGGGCCGGCGAACGCGCCGTTGTCGTGGTTCGCGGCGGCGACCAGCGGGATGATGCCCTCGCCCGCCTTGATCAGCTGGCCGCCGATCTCCACGTCCTCGACCGCCACCCGCAGGGCGACCAGGTCGGCGACCGAGTGCAGCCGCAGGAGCTCCTCGACGACCCGCTCGTCGCCGATCCACTCGCGGTTCGCCAGCAGGGTGATCACGCCGAGGGAGATGTTGTTGGCCGTGGTCTCGTGACCGGCGATCAGCAGCAGCATCGCCACCCCGGAGAGTTCCTGCGGGGTCATGGTGCCCGCGGCGAGCAGCCGGCTGAGCAGATCGTCCGCCGGTCGTTGCTGCTTGATGGTGATCAGCCGGGTGATGTAGCGCAGGATGTGTTTTCCGGCGGCTTCGCGCTCGTCGTCGGTCGAGGCGAAGCTGACCAGCACGCGAGTTTTGGCTTCGAAGAACTCATGGTCGGCGTAGGGCACGCCCAGCAGCGCGGTGATCACCAGCGACGGCACCGGAAGCGCGAAGTCGGCCACCAGGTCGGCGGAGTTCCCGGCCGCGAGCATGGCGTCGATCCGCCCGTCGACGACCCGCTGGATCTCCGGCCGCAGCTCCTTGATCTTGCGGACGGTGAACTCCGGGATGAGCGTCTTGCGGAACCGGCCGTGCTCGGGCGGGTCCATCCCGACGAACCAGCCCGGCACCTGGTCCGGTGCGGGCACACCGCCGGTCCGGCCGAACGTCGGGAAGCCCGTGTGGGTCGGGTTGGAGCTGATCCGGCGGTCGGTGAGCACGGTGCGGACGTCCTCGTGCCGGGCCACCAGCCAGACTTTCGTGCCGGCGCCCAGTGAAGTCCGGACCAGCCCCGGCCGCGCGCGGATGTCCGCATACTCCGGCGGCGGAAAGGGAACACCCGCCCGGCGGCCCGGAAAGTCGACGATGTTACTAGTCGGATCAGTAACGGGCTGCGCAGTCGGCTCGGCGATCGTCATTCCGTATTCCCTGGTTCGTCGGAGGCACCGGCAGGCTCAGGCCGCGTAGAACTCGCGGACCTTCCCGGTGATGAACGTCTGGTCGGCTTCGGTGAGCCCGGTGTAGGTCGGCAGGTAGAGGCCGTCCTCGCTGAAGACGCTGGCGTTCAGCGCCGGCCAGCCGGGGTCGAGGTAGCCGGGCTGCCTGCTCATCGGCTTGAAGAACAGCCGGGTCTCGATCCCCGCCGTGGCCAGGAATTCGCGCAGCTCGTCGCGGCGCTCGGCGCGCAGGTCGTACATCCACAGCACGTCGCGCGGCGGCATCAGGGTGATCCCGCTGATCCCGGCGAGGCCGTCGTCGTAGCGCTTCTCGATGTCCCGGCGCAGGGTGAGGATCTCGTCGAGCTGCTCGGTCTGCGCGAGTGCGACGGCGGCCTGCATGCTCGTCATGCGGAAGTTGTAGCCGAGCTTCTTGTGCAGGAAGGTGTGCCCGGAGTCGAACGCCATCCCGCGCAGGTGGGCCAGCTGCCCGGCCAGGCGCGGATCGTCGGTGAGGCAGATCCCGCCCTCGCCGGAGGTGATGATCTTGTTGCCGAACAACGAGAAACAGGCGATGTCGCCGACCGGGCGGACGCCGTGCGCCTCGGCCGAATCCTCGACCACGCGCAGGTTGTACTCGTAGGCCAGCTTCATGATCGCGTCCATGTCGCAGCGCCGCCCGTAGATGTGGACGGGCATGATCACCTTCGTGCGCGGCGTGATCTTCGCCTCGATCAGCGAGACGTCGATGTCGAGATCGTCCCCGCAGTCCACGAAGACCGGGGTGGCGCCGGTGTAGGTGACCGCCCACGCCGAGGCGATCATGGTGAACTCCGGCACGATCACCTCGTCGCCGGGGCCGATGCCGAGCGCCCGCAGCGCGAGGGTGAGCGCCGTGGTCCCCGACGAGCACGCGACGCCGTGCGCGATCCCGTTGTAGTCCGCGAACGCCTGCTCGAACCGCTGCACGAACGGGCCCTGCGAGGAGAGCCAGCCGTCGCCGACCGTCCGGGTCACGTATTCCAGCTCGCGCCCTTCGAGCCAGGGCTGGGAAACCGGGTAGTGGATCGCCATCGTCTCCTCGTTCTTCCGGGGTGGTTACTGCAGAGCCGGGGAGGCGAGCACGACGTCGGCCGCGGCTTCCCGCCCGCCCGCTTCCCGTTGCTGTACGGCGAACTGCTCGGCCCGCGTACGGAATGACTCCTCACTGATGACCCGGGTGAGCTTGTCGACCACGTCGTCCGGATCGATCGTCTCGGGCCGGTCGAGGGTGAGGCTGATCCCGAAGTCCTCACCCCGGACCGCCTGGTCGTGGCAGTCGACCCAGAGCGGGCGCACCACGAGTGGCTTGCCGAAGTAAAGTCCTTCGTGGTAGCCGTTTCCGCCGGCGTGGGTGAAGAACACCTTGACGCTGGGATGCGCGAGGACGTCGAGCTGGGACGGCACCCAGGTTTCGACCCGCAGGTTGCCGGGCCGCTCGGCCGGCAGGAACTCCTGCTGGTCGGCCGGCAGCTTCCAGAGGAACTGGTGCTTGCCCTCGAGCCGGCGCGCGACCTCGACCAGCGATCGGACCTGGTCGGGCGTCAGCCGGGTGATCGTGCCGAATCCCATGTAGACCACGGAATCCTGGGCGTCGAGCCAGTCGGCGACGCTGCGGTCGTCCGGCGCCTGGGGGAGCGGGGGCACCATCGCGCCCACGAGCCGCATCTTCTCCGGTACGGGGAAGGGGTAGTCCAGCCCGGCGACGGAGTAGGCCAGAATGCTTTCGGCGGCGTCGATCCGGGCCATCTGCCCGCGCGCCTCGGGGGCGATCCCGAGTTCCGCGCGGATCGGGCCGTCCTGCGAGACCACCTTCGCCAGTTTGGGGCCGAGGAACAGGGCCAGCGTGCGGAGTTTGAAGAGCCGGTTCTCGATGCGCTGCGCCAGGGTCATCCGGTACGGCAGCCCCGAGTGCGGCACCGGGAAGCTCGGCGGGGTGTAGCTCTTCGAGAACGGGGTGTGCGAGGTCAGCACGTTGCTGGGCATGAACGGGACGCTCAGGATGAACGGGATCTTCCTGGTGATCGCCAGCTCGACCGCGAACAGGCTGAGGCTCTCGATGACCATCAGGGCGGGCTGGATCTTGTCGACGGCGCTTTCCAGCGCGCGGTATTTGCCCACCCGCAGCTTCGGGTCCACTGTGTGCCGGAGGACCGCGGCGTGGGCTTTGAAGCGCGAAGACTGGGTCACCGCCCGGTAGGTCTCGTCGTCCCAGGTCACCGCGGACATCTCGGGCACCACCTCGCCGAGCGAGGCGAACTCCACCGGCGTGGCGCCGCCGATGCCTTCGATCTCGGCGCGGCGGGGCTCGTCCGTGGCGAACCAGAGGTCTTCCACCCCGCGGCCGGACAGCTCCGCGGCGAGGATCAGCAGCGGGTTGAGCAGCCCGCTTTCGGGGGAGCTGACGAACAGGATCGGCCGGCGGGTCGAGTCCATGGGCACTACCTTTCCGCGCTGCGCGGGTGGCATCGGAGTCCGAGACCCTGCCTTTGTCCCACGGGGAAGCCCGGCAAATCACTAGTGCTGGGTGCCGGCCCGCGCGGGGGCCGCGGTTTCTGGGGGTTTCCTTGGTGGTGACCGCGAACACTGGGCACCGGGCACCCCGGAGTGCCGTTGTCTCTCGAAGTCGAAGGAAGAGGTTCGGCCATGGCGAAGATCTGCGGCGCCGACAGTGTCCGCACTCTCGAGGAGTGGGAAGCCGACGCGGTCCGGATGGCAGGCGAGCTGCGGGACCGCGGTGTGCGCCGGTCCGACCGGGTGCTGCTGAAGGCGGAGAACTCACCGGGTTACCTGACCGCGCTGCTGGCGCTGATGCACCTCGGCGCCTCGATCGTGCTGATCGACTACCAGGAGCGGCCCGAGACCACCGCCCGGCTGATCGCCCAGGCCCGCGTCAAGGCCTGCATCAGCGGCGACACCACGGTCCTGCCCGAGCTGGACATCCTGGGCTTCACGATCTACGAACTCCAGCTGTACTCGGCGGGCCGGAGCGCGACCGCCGCGGAGCTGGACGTCCAGCCGTGGTGCGATCTTCCCGACGGCCTGCTGATGTTCTCCTCCGGCTCGACCGGCGCGCCGAAGGCGATCGTCAAGTCCGGCGGTTCGTTCCTGGAGAACCTGCGCCGCAACCTCAACCAGGTCGGGCACGTCGAGACCGACGTGCTCGTGCCGCTGCTGCCGTTCTCCCACCAGTACGGGCTGTCCATGGTGCTGATCGCCTGGCTCACCCGGTGCTCGCTGGTGGTGGCGCCCTACCGGCGGCTCGACCACGCGCTGCAGATGGCGGGGCTATGCGGGGGGACGGTTTTCGACGCGACCCCGGCGACCTACCGCAGCATGCTCAACATCGCCCGCCGCCGGCCCGTGCTGATGCGGGTGCTCGCCGAGGCGCGGATGCTCTGCGCCGGCGCCGCACCGCTGGACCCGGGCCTGGTCGACCGCTACGCCGACGAGGTCGGGCACCACCTGCTCGACAGCTACGGCAGCACCGAACTGGGCAACGTCTCCTTTGCCACGCTGGACAACCCGGTCGCCTGCGGCCGCGCGGTCGAGGGCGTGCGGCTGGCCGTGGTGGACGATGACGGCGTCGAACTGCCCGCCGGCCAGGTCGGCGAGGTCATGGTGCTCACCCCGGACGTGATGGCCGGTTACCTCGGCGAGGACGGCGAGGTCGAACCGATCGCCGGGGGCTGGTACCCGAGCGGCGACTTCGGCCGGCTGACCGAGGACGGGAGCCTGTTCATCCTCGGCCGCAAGCGCGCGGTCCACCGCATGGGCTACACCCTCTACCCCGAGATGATCGAGCGGCGGATGTCGGAGGCCGGCTGCGTGGCCAAGATCATCGCGATCCCGTGCGAGCGCCGGGGCAGCGAGCTGATCGCCTTCGTGGAGGACAACGAGGACCGCGGACCGGATCACTGGCGCGCGGTGGCCAGGACGGCGCTGGCGGACTACGAGGTGCCCGACCGGATGGTCGTCATCGACAGCTTCCCCCTCAACGGCAACGGCAAGCCCGACAGCAAGCGGCTCCAGGAGCTGGCGGTCTCGGCGTGAGCGGACCGCGCGGCGCGGTCGCCGTGGCCTTCCCCGGAATGGGTTCCTCGACGTTCGCCGAGGTCGGCCGGTTCATGGTGCTGGACCGCTACGCGCGCCGGCGGACCGCGCTGGCCGACGAGGTGCTCGGCCGGTCGCTGCTCGAGGGTTTCCGCGCCGCCGAAGGGGTTTACGACGTCCACGCCCAGGTGGCCTTCCTGGTGAACTCCCTCGCGCTGGCTGACCGGGCCGAGCAGGAACTGGGGCTGCGTCCCGATTTCTGCGTCGGCGCGAGCATCGGGCAGCGCGCGGCCGCGGCGTACGTCGGCGCACTGGACTTCGCCGACGCCGTCCGGCTCACCGTCGACCTCGTTCGTTGCGAGGACGAGTATTTCGCCGGTGAGCCGGACGACCTGGTGACGCACTGCTTCGTCCGGGTGCCCGGCCGGCCGTTTCTGGAGCTGGTCGAAGAGCGGGCCGCCCGCGGGGACTGGATCGAAATCTCCGGGCACCTCGACGAGGGCGCCTACCTGGTCTCCCTGCGGGCGGCGCTGCTCGACGAACTCGTCGCGGCGGTCCGCGCGCTCGGCGGCTATTCCATGCAGACCATGCGGCCGCCGGTGCACGCGCGGCGGTTTGCGCCGCTGCGCGCCAAGGCGGCGGCCGAAGTGTTCGCCCGCTACCCGCTCGCCGAGCCGGCCCTGCCGGTCATCGCCGACCAGGACGGCCGCCGGATCGGCTCGGCCGCCGAGCTGCACACCATGCTGCTGGACACCTTCGACCGGCCGATCCACTGGCCGGCCGTGGTCGGGGCGCTGAAGGACGAGGGCGTCTCGACCCTGTACGTGACCGGTCCCGACCTGCTGTTCCACCGGCTCGACGTGACGGCCGGGAACTTCGAGGTGATCCCGGTGACCCCGAAGACGGCCTCGAAACCTGTTCCCGTGCAATGATTCTGCCGGTCCATTTCGGACCGCTCTCAGAACGGCAGGTCCACCGGAGCGAGTTCGTCGAAGCGGTCCCCGGGGCCGGGGTTCCCCGGGGCCGTCGCGCCGCCGAGGTGGTCCAGCACGCCCCAGACTGCGTTGAGCGCGGTCGTCACGGCGCCCTCGGCGAACCCCGCGGTCCACGAAACGTCGTCGCCGCACAGGAAGAACCCGCGTCGCGCGTCGGGTTCCCCGCGCTGCATGAACTGGGTGAACAGCCGCCGCTGATAGCGGTAGTGGCCGGGGAGGCTGGCGCGGAACGCCCCCATGAAGTGGGGCTCGCGCTCCCAGGTGATGGTGATCGGGTCGCCGATCACGTGCGAGGCGATGTCCACGTCCGGGTAGATCGCCTTGAGCTGCCGCAGGACGACGGCCAGCCGCTGGTCGTCGTCGAGGGTGAGCATCTTCGACGAGTCGTCGTTCCAGCTGTAGGACAGGCACATCACGCCCGGCCGGTCGGGCCCGTCGTCGAACAGGTAGACCCCGCGCGGGCTGCGATCGGTCAGGGTCATGCCCATCACGTCGCGGCCCGTGCGCGGGTCGGTGTCGCGCCAGAACGGCCGGTCGGTCAGGACGAAGAGCTTGGAGGAGTTCATGTAGTGGGTGCGCTCGACCGCGGTCCACTGCGGGACGCTGAGCAGCTCCGGCGCGCAGTCGATCTGACCGAGCAGGGTCCACACGTGCGGGGTGAACACGGCGGCGGCGAAGTCCTGCCGGGCACCGGAACTGTCTTCGACGGTGATGGCCTCGCCGGAGCGGCTCAGCCGCGTCACCGACGGGCGGGGACGGCCCGAGTTGAGCGAGGACAAGGAGGTCCCGGCCGGCCAGTGCGCCATGCGCTCGGGCACGCGGGTCCACAGTCCTGCCGGGACCTGCCGGGCGCCGCCGACGATGCTGACCTGGTCGTCGTCGGCGTGGGTGTAGATCACCCGGAGGATCTCCAGGATCGAGTTCGGGAAGTCGGTGTCCCAGCCGCCGGTGCCGAAGCCGACCTGCCCGAAGATCTCCCGGGTGCGGAAGGACTCGAAGGCCGAGGACGCGGCCAGGAAACCGTAGAACGACTGATCGTCCATTTCGGTCACCAGCCGGTTCCAGATGGACTTGATCGCGCGGACGTCGCGCCGCCGGATGGCGTCCTCCATCGAGGACAGTTCCGCGCGGTCCTGCAGCGCCTTGTCCCAGGCGTCGGCGACCGTCTGGTAGTCGGTGGGCAGTTCATCGGCGGTCCGGACGCGGTGGACGACTCCGCCGAGATCGATCACCGTGCTCGGCGTGCAGGCTGACAGCGGATTGGGGAACGGGCGGGTCGCCAGCCCGAGCAGCCCGATGTAGTGGAACAGAGTGCTGGCCGAGGGCGGAAAACGCATCGCGCCCAGCTCCGCCAGTGAATCCGGATGGTCCGCGAACGCGATCGAGCGCATGCGCCCGCCCAGTTCGCCGGCCTCGTAGAGCACCGGCCGCAGGCCCAGTCTCATGAGCTCGTACGCGGCGACGAGGCCCGAGATCCCGCCGCCGACCACGGCCACCGGGGTGCCGAGGCGGTGCTCCGGAAGCCGTCCGAGACCGGCCGGGTGGCTCAGCCAGTCGTCGTAGGCGAAGGGGAAGTCCGGGCCGAACATGGTCATGGGGTGCTGGCTGGCCAGGGTCATAGCGGGTTGCCCCTCCGAAGAGAACGCGGCCGGCGAGTTGCTGATCCGACCGGAAGTAGGCGGATACGGTCTGCAGCCGATCTGCTTGTAGGGACCCGTTTCCGCCGTGGCTGTAGCCGGATTGGTAACGGGCGGCACAGTCTCGGCATGGCCCGGGCCGGTCTCCTGCGCCGGCGTTCCATGCCGCGGCCTGGTGTCGCCGAAGCGTCCCCCAGCCGATCGCGGGAAAACACCAGTTCTGCCGGGGGTGGCCGGCCGGAGTGCGGAAACCGGTGCGTGCTCTAGGAAAAAGTACAGGGTGCGGACTTCTACGATCGGTGCCAAGTCAGTTCCGGACCAGGGTCCTAAGGTTGGTGGCGCGGCGATATGACGAGCGAAGCCTGCAACGTGTCCTCGGCCGGCGAGGGCGACGGCGGTGCGCCCGGAGCCTGGAGCGAGCTGCCGGCGAACGGTTCGCGCAGTGAGGCCGTCCGGAAGCTTTTGGCGATGGTCCAACGGTTCGCCGCCTCGGCGCTGGGCGTCGAACGCGCCGAGGTCGAAGATCCGCTCCGCCGTTTCGCCGATCTGGGCCTCAACTCGCTGGCGGCGGTCGAGCTGCATCGCCTGATCCAGACCGAGCTCGGGATTTCCTTTCCCCTCACCGACATCTACGACCACCCCACCGCCGGCAGCCTCGCCCACGGCCTCGCCGTGCACCTCCTCGGCGAAGAGCCGGCCGCGCAGGCCGTCGCCGGCGGAGCCGAAACCACCGACGCCACCGACCCGGTGGTGATCGTCGGCACCGCCTGCCGCACCCCCGGCGGGGTGTCCTCCCCGGAAGAGCTGTGGCAGCTTCTCGTCGAAGGTAAGGACGCCATCGGCGACTTCCCCGCCGACCGCGGCTGGGACATCGAGGGCGCCTACGACCCCGACCCGGACCGGCCCGGGCGGACGTACTCCCGGTTCGGCGGCTTCCTGGCGGGCGCGACCGAGTTCGACGCGGACTTCTTCGGGATCTCGCCGCGTGAGGCCGCCGCGATGGACCCCCAGCAGCGCCTGCTGATGGAACTGGCGTGGGAGCTGTTCGAACGGTCCGGGATCGATCCGCTGTCGGTCGCCGGAAGCGCCACCGGAGTGTTCATCGGCGCGGAGAACCACGAGTACGGGCCGGGTATGCAGGACGCGCGGGACGGCGCGGAAGGCCACCTGATCACCGGCACCGCGGGCAGTATCGCGTCCGGCCGGATCGCCTACGAGTTCGGCCTGCACGGTCCCGCCCTCACGATCGACACGGCCTGCTCCGCGTCGCTGGTGGCGCTGCACGTCGCCGCCCAGGCACTGCGGCGGGGCGACTGCGACCAGGCGATCGTCGGCGGGGTCGCGGTGATGGCCACCCCCGGCTCGTTCATGGCGTTCAGCCGGGTCCGCGGTTTGGCCGAAGACGGGCGCTGCAAGGCGTTCGGCGCGGGCGCCGACGGCACCGGGTGGGGCGAGGGCGTCGGGATGCTGCTCGTGGAACGCCTGTCCACGGCGAAGGAGCGCGGGCACCGGGTGCTGGCGGTGCTGCGGGGTTCCGCGGTGAACTCCGACGGTGCCAGTGCCGGGCTCACCGCGCCGAACGGGCTCGCTCAGCAGCGGGTCATCCGCCAGGCGCTGGCCGACGCCGGCCTCCGGCCGTCCGAGGTGGACGCCGTCGAGGCACACGGTACCGGCACCGCGCTCGGCGACCCGATCGAAGGCGCCGCGCTGCAGGCCGTGTACGGCGCGGGGCGGGACGCCGGGCAACCGCTGCTGCTGGGCTCGGTCAAATCGAACATCGGCCACGCCCAGGCCGCGGCCGGGGTGATCGGCGTGATCAAGATGATCTCGGCGATGGGGGCGGGGGTGCTGCCCCGGACGCTGCACGCCGATCCGGCCACCCCGCACGTGGACTGGGCCGCGGGCACCCTGAAACTGCTTACCCAGCCCCAGGATTGGCCCGACCGCGGGGAGCCGCGGCGCTGCGCGGTCTCCTCGTTCGGCTTCAGCGGCACCAACGCCCATGTGCTCCTGGAGCAGGGCCCTCCGGTGCCCGATGCCGAGGACGTTGCGGACCCGGGCGGTCCGACGCCACTCGTGATTTCAGCTCGCAGCCTGCCCGCTCTGCACGCCCAGGCCGCCTCGCTGCGGGACGTGGTGCGGTCAGGCACCCGGCCGCTGGACCTCGCGTTTTCCGCCGCGTGCAGCCGAGCGGCACTGCCGCACCGGGCTGTGGTCGTGGACGCCGGTCTCGACGGCCTCGACGCGCTGGCCAAGGGCGAACGCCACGAGACGGTCCACGAGGGAACCACTCAGCACGGACGGCTCGCGTTCGTCTTCCCCGGTCAAGGCGCGCAGCGGCTCGGCATGGGCCGCGAACTGCACGCGCGGTTCCCGGCGTTCGCCAAGGCTTTTGACGACGCCTGTGCCGAGGTGGACCTGCACCTCGACCGGCCGCTGAAGTCCGTGGTGTTCGCCGAGCCCGATTCGGCCGAAGCCGCGCTGCTGGTCGAGACGGCGTACACCCAGCCCGCGCTGTTCGTCTTCCAGGTGGCGCTGTTCCGTCTGCTGGAGTCGTGGGGCGCGCGGCCGGACGTCGTCACCGGTCATTCGATCGGCGAGGTCGCCGCGGCGCACGTCGCCGGGATCTGGTCGCTGCCGGACGCCGCAGCCTTCGCCGCGCATCGCGGCCGTCTCATGCAGGACCTGCCCGCCGGTGGGGCGATGGTCGCCGTCCGCGCGAGCGAGGACCGGGTTCGTGAACTCCTTTCCGCGCACCCCGGTGAGGTCTGCGTCGCCGCCGTCAACGGTCCGGAGGCCGTGGTCCTTTCCGGACCGGAGGCCGGCGTGTCGGCGTTGTCCGCGGAGCTGTCCGGGCAGGGGATCAAGTGCACGCCGCTGCGGGTGAGCCATGCCTTCCATTCTTCGCTGATGGAGCCCGCGCTGGAGGATCTGCGGTGGGTCGCCGACGTGCTGACCTACCGGAAACAGAAGCTGCCGGTTGTGTCCACTGTGACTGGCGAGCTGACGGACCTGGGTTCGCCCGAATACTGGGTGCGCCAAGTCCACGAGCCGGTCCGTTTCGCCGACGCGGTCGCGACGCTGGGCACCGAGGGCGTCACCTCGGTGCTCGAACTCGGGGCCGGCGCCGTACTGTCCGGAATGGTCGCGGAGATCCTTTCGGACGGGGACACCTTCGCGGCACCGGTGCTGCGCAGCGACGAGGATGAAGCCACCTCGATCGTCGCCACGATGGCCGCTCTGCACGTTCGCGCCGCCGGACCGGACTGGTCACTGTTCTTCGCCGGTCGCGGCGCCCGCCGCATCGACCTGCCGACGTATGCCTTCCAGCGCAGCAGCTTTTGGCTGGACAGCGGTTCCGGTCAGGTCAAGTCCACTTTGGACCACCCGGTCCTCGACACCGCGTTCGAGCTGGCCGCGACCGGCGAAACCCTCTTCACCGGCCGGATTGCCCGGCGCACGCACGCCTGGGCCGGCGATCACCGCGTCCTCGGCCGGGTCCTCGTCCCCGGCACGGCGCTGGTGGAGCTGGCCGTGCGCGCCGGGGACGAGGTCGGCTGCGATCGCCTGGCCGAACTGGTCCTGGAAGCCCCGCTGGTCCTCGGCGAGCAGGACGACGTCCAGGTGCAGGTCACGGTCGGCGCGCTCGACGAAGCCGGCACCCGGGCCGTCACCATCCACGCGCGGAAAGCGGCGACGGCGTCCTGGACCCGTCATGCCGCCGGGTTCCTCGCGTCGGGTACGCCGGCGTTCGAGTTCGAAAGCGCCTGGCCGCCGGACGGAGCATCGGCCGTCGACCTGTCCGGGTGCTACGAAAGCCTGGTGCAGGCCGGTTTCGAGTACGGCCCGGCGTTCCAGGGGCTGACCGCCGCGTGGCGGCGCGGCGAAGACGTCTTCGCCGAGGTTCAGCTGCCCGATTCCGGCTCGCCGGAGACCTTCGGGCTGCATCCGGCGCTGCTGGACGCGGCTCTGCACGCCCCAGCCCTGAGTGGTCCGGCCGGGACCGTGCCGTTCTCCTGGACCGACGTCGCCCTGCACGCCACCGGTGCGTCGGCGCTGCGAGTGCGCGTGAGCCCCGCCGGTGCGGACGCCGTGCGGATCCTGGCCACCGATCCCGCCGGTGCGCCGGTGTTCTCGGCGGAGTCGCTGGTCCTGCGCCCGCCGTCGTTCGCCGGTGACGACGAGGGCGCCCTGGACCACCTCTGGAGCCTGGACTGGGCTCCGCTGCCGGTCGACCTGGAGGCGCAGGACTGTTTCACCGTGCTCGGCGCCGACCCCCATAACGTGGCAAGTGGCCTGCTGGAGGCCGCGAATTCGGTGGAGAGCCACCAGAATCCGTGTGTGGACGGAGCGACGGTTTTCGTCCTGCCCGTCGACGGGACGACCGGCTACCGGTCCGCGCTTACGGAGACCCTTTCGACGGTGCGCGCCTGGCTGGCCGATGAGCGGTTCGACAACACGCGCCTGGTCGTCGTCACTCGCGGCGCGATGCAGTCGGCCGGTGAGCCGGTCACCGACCCGGCCGCCGCGCCGGTGTGGGGCCTGATCAGGTCGGCGCAGGCGGAAAACCCGGGCCGGCTCGTGCTCGTCGACTTCGACGCTGAAGCCGCCGTCCCGACCTCCGCCGCCACACTGGCCGGACTGCTGGCTTCCGGCGAACCGCAGGCGGTCGTCCGCGGCGGCGAGGTCCGGGTCGCCCGGCTCACGCGGCTCGCCGGATCCACCGACGCCGGTCTGCTGCCCCCGGCCGGTGAAACCCCGTGGCGGTTGGACAGCCCGCGCCGGGGAAGCCTGGACGAGCTGACCCTGTCACCCGTCGCCGCCGCGCCGCTTTCCGGCCGGGAAGTGCGCTTGCGGGTCACCGCGGCCGGGATGAACTTCCGCGACGTGCTCAACGCGCTCGGCATGTATCCGGGCGAAGCCGGTCCGCTCGGCGCGGAAGCCGCCGGGGTGGTCGTCGAGACCGGTCCGGAGGTGTCTGCGCTCCGGCCGGGCGACCGGGTGATGGGCATGGTGGACGGTGGTTTCGGCCCCGCCGCCGTGGTCGACGAGCGATTCCTGGTCCCGGTGCCCGCGCAGTGGTCCGAAGTGGACGCCGCCGCGGTGCCGCTGGTCTTCCTGACCGCCTGCTACGCCTTGACCGACCTCGCCGGCGTCCGTCCCGGTGAGTCCGTATTGATCCACGCCGGGGCGGGCGGCGTGGGCATGGCCGCGATCCAGTACGCGCGGCACCTCGGCGCCGAGGTCTTCGCGACGGCGAGTGAAGGCAAGTGGGACACCCTCCGGGCGCTCGGCGTCGCCGAAGATCACCTCGCTTCCTCCCGGACGACCGATTTCGAACAGCGCTTCCTCGACGTCACCGGCGGACGCGGCGTCGACGTGGTCCTGAATTCGCTCGCGGGCGAGTTCGTGGATGCTTCCCTGCGCGTGCTCGCCCCCGGCGGCCGGTTCCTCGAAATGGGCAAGACCGACATCCGTGAACCGGCCGGGGTCAGCTACCGGGCCTTCGACCTGTCCGAAGCCGGCCCGGACCGGATCCAGGAGATGCTGGCCGCCCTGGTGGAGCTGTTCACCGCCGGGGTGCTGTCGCCGCTGCCGGTCAAGTCCTGGGACGTGCGGCGCGCTCCCGAGGCGTTCCGGTACATGAGCCAGGCCCGGCACGTCGGCAAGCTCGTGCTGCGGATTCCGGGTGAGTGGGACACCCACGGCACGGTTCTGATCACCGGCGGCACCGGCGGGCTCGGCGGCCTGCTCGCGCGGCATCTGGTGCACGAGCGGGGCGTGCGGCATCTGGTGCTGGCGAGCCGGCGCGGCCCGGAAGCCGAAGGGGCGCAAGAACTGCTGGCCGAACTCGGCGAGTCCGGCGCCCGGGTTTCGGCGGTCGCTTGCGACGTCGCCGATCGCGACGCGGTCGCGGCCCTGCTGGCGGGTATCCCCGCGCAGCACCCGCTGACCGCCGTGGTCCACGCGGCGGGCGTGGTCGACGACGGTGTGCTGGACTCGCTCACCCCGGACCGCCTCGACACCGTCCTGTCCCCGAAGCTCGACGCCGCCTGGCATCTGCACGAACTCACCGCGGACCTGGCCGCGTTCATCCTGTTCTCCTCGGTCGCGGGCTCGCTCGGCAGCGCCGGGCAGGGCAACTACGCGGCCGCGAACGCCGGCCTGGACGCGCTCGCCCAGCACCGCCGTGACCTCGGCCTCCCGGCGACCGCGCTGGCCTGGAGCGCTTGGGCGCCGGGCAGTGGGATGACCGCGGCGCTGACCGAGGCCGACCTCGCGCGGATGGCCCGGGAAGGTCTGCCTGCACTCACCGAGGACCGGGCGCTGTCCTTGTTCGACGCCGCGCTCGGCTCGGCCGCCCCGGTGATCGTCGCGGCGACGGTGGACCTGTCCCGGCAGCGCGACCGGGTTCCGCACGTGTTCCGCGGGCTCGTCCGGGCCCCGGTCCGCCGCTCGGCCGCTGCGAGCGCTGCCGGCGCGGCACCACTGGCCGCCCGTCTTCGAGGTCTGTCCGAAGAGGACCGCGAACGCACCCTGGTCGAGCTGATCCAGGCCGAGGCCGCCGCCGTGCTGGGGCACGGCCGGGCCGCGGAGGTCGAACCGGGCCGGGCGTTCAAGGAGCTGGGCTTCGACTCGCTGACCTCGGTGGAACTGCGGAACAAGCTCGCGACCGCGACCGGTTTCCGGCTCACGCCCACGGCGGTCTTCAGCCATCCGACCCCGCAGGCGCTGGCCGCGCATCTGCTCGCCGAACTCGTCGCTGACGGCGGACCGGCCGAGCCCGCCAAGCCCGCCACCGCACTGGTGCACGACGTGGACCCGATCGTCATCGTCGGGATGAGCTGCCGCTATCCCGGCGCGGTGCGGTCACCGGAGGAACTGTGGGAACTCGTCTCCTCGGGCCGGGACGCGATCGGCGGCTTCCCGGACGATCGAGGCTGGGACCTCGACCGCCTCTACGACCCGGCCGGCCTGCGGCCCGGGACCTCGAGCACCCGCTCGGGCGGATTCCTGGCCGACGCGGCCGATTTCGACGCCGGGTTCTTCCGGATGAGCCCGCGTGAGGCGCTGGCCGCCGACCCGCAGCAGCGGATCCTGCTGGAGGTGTCGTGGGAGGCGTTCGAGGCGGCGGGCATCGTGCCCGGATCGCTCGCCGGAACGTCCACCGGGGTGTTCATCGGCGCGTCGAGCAGCGACTACGCCTCGCTGCTGTCCGAGGCCAGCCGCTCCGAAGGCTTTGTGCTGACCGGGAACACCGGCAGCGTGATGTCCGGCCGGATCTCCTACACCTTCGGCCTCGAAGGCCCTTCGCTGACCGTCGACACCGCGTGTTCGTCTTCGCTGGTCGCGCTGCACATGGCCGCGCAGGCCCTGCGCCTGGGGGAGTGCTCGCTCGCGCTGGCCGGCGGGGTGGCCGTGCTGTCGGAGCCCTCGATGTTCGTCGAATTCAGCAAGCAGGGCGGGCTGGCCGCGGACGGCCGGTGCAAGTCGTTCTCCGAGGACGCCGACGGGACCAGCTGGGCCGAGGGCGCCGGGATGCTCGTGCTGGAGCGGCTTTCCGACGCCTGGCGCCACGGTCACCGGATCGTCGCGACGCTGCGCGGCAGCGCGGTGAACTCCGACGGGACGTCGAACGGGCTCACCGCGCCGAACGGCTCTTCCCAGCAACGGGTGATCATGGCCGCGCTCGACGGCGCGGGCCTGTCACCGTCCGAAGTGGACGCAGTGGAGGCGCACGGCACGGGGACCGCCCTCGGTGACCCGATCGAGGCGGAAGCGCTGCTCGCGACCTACGGGCAGGACCGGGAGCACCCGCTGTGGCTCGGGTCGATCAAGTCGAACTTCGGGCACGCGCAGGCGGCGGGCGGGGTCGCGGGCGTGATCAAGATGATCATGGCGATGCGCCACGGCGAACTTCCGCGCAGCCTGAACGTCGGCACTCCCTCGTCCCAGGTGGACTGGTCGGCCGGCTCGATCGCCCTGCTCGCCGAACCGGTGGCCTGGGCGGGTGACGCCCCGCGCCGGGCAGGAATCTCGTCGTTCGGGATCAGCGGGACCAACGCCCACGTGATCGTGGAGGAACCGCCCGAGCGCGAGCGGGTGCCCGCCAGGCCGCGGCTGGTGCCGTGGCTGGTGTCGGCCAAGACCGAGGCGGCGCTGTCGGCCCAGATCGACCGGCTCACCTCCTTCGCCGAGTCCAATCCGGGCCTGACCGCGCTGGACATCGGCTATTCGCTGGTCACGAACCGGTCCACCTTCGGTCACCGGGCAGCCTTGCTGCCGGGACGCGACGGAGTACGCGAGATCGCCCGCGGGGCCGCCACCGGCGGTCCGCTGGCGGTGTTGTTCACCGGCCAGGGATCGCAGCGGCTCGGCATGGGCCAGGAACTCCACGCCTTGTTCCCCGCGTTCGCCGAGGCCTTCGACGCGGTCTCGGCGCACGTCGATGCGGGACTGGACTGCCCGTTGCGCGAAGTCCTGTGGGGTGAGGAAAAGGACCTGCTCGATCAGACGGGGTGGGCTCAGCCCGCGCTGTTCGCGCTCGAGGTCGCGGTGTTCCGGCTCCTGGAATCCTTCGGCGTCCGGCCCGGTTTTGTCGCCGGCCACTCGATCGGCGAGATCGCCGCCGCCCACGTGGCCGGGGTCTTCTCCCTGGCCGATGCCGCCACGCTGGTGGTGGCCAGGGGCCGGTTGATGCAGGCGCTGCCGGACTCGGGGTTGATGGTTTCGGTGCAGGCGAACGAAACCGAGGTCCGGCCGCTGCTGGCCGGCCACGAGGGCACGGTCTCGATCGCGGCGGTCAACGGTCCGGACGCCGTGGTGATCTCCGGTGCGGCAGACAGCGTCTCGGCGATCGTGGCCACCTTCGAGGCCCAGGGGCGCAAGACCAAACGGCTTCCGGTGTCCCACGCCTTCCACTCACCGCTGATGGAACCGATGCTCGCCGAATTCCGGGCCGTGGTCGAAGGACTCGACCCGCGTCCGCCCGCGCTTCCGGTGGTGTCAACGGCGACCGGTGCGCTCGCGGACGCCGAACTCCTCTGCTCGGCGGACTACTGGGTCCGGCACGCGGCCGATACCGTGCGATTCGCCGACGCCGTGACAGCCTTGCGTGACGCGGGTGCGGCCGGCTTCCTCGAAGTGGGGCCGGACGGCGCGCTGTCCGCGATGGCCAGGCAGAGCCTGCCGGCCGACGCGGCGGTCATTCCGGCGCTGCGCCGGGACCGCGGCGAGGAAGACTCGATCGTCGCGGCGCTCGCCGGTCTGCACGTGCTGGGAACGCACGTCGACTGGCCGGGGTTCTTCGCCGGTTCGGGCGCCCATTGCGTGGATCTGCCGACCTACGCCTTCCAGCGTGAGCGGTTCTGGCCCGAGCGCGGCTCGGCGGCCGCGACCGCCGATTCCGGGACCGACGACCGGTTCTGGGCCACGGTGGAGGGCTCGGACCTCGACGAGCTGGCCGGGGATCTCGGGGTCGCCGGGTCGGCGTTGGGGGAGGTGGTCCCGGCGCTGTCGGCCTGGCGCCGCAAGCGCCGGGAGAAGTCCAAGATGGACTCGTTGCGGTACCGGGAAACCTGGCTGCCGCTGCAAGAATCGCCCGCACCGGTGTCGCTGGGCGCCTGGCTTGTGGTGGTGCCGCAAGTACTCGCCGAGGACTTTTGGGCCGCGTCGGTGGTCGAAGCGATGGGACCGGCCGCGGTCCGGCTCGACGTCGACGGTACCGAGCGGGCCGAACTGACCGCGGGACTCCAGGATTCGGTTATCGACGGCCTGGCCGGAGTCGTGTCCCTGCTCGCTTTCGCCGAGTCCGGTGCGGCCGCGACCGCCGGACTGCTGCAGGCGCTGGGCGATGCCGGGGTCACCGCCCCGGTCTGGGCGGTGACCCGCGGCGCGGTCACGACCGGTCGCGCCGATCCGCTCGAGGCCGTCTCGCAGGCCGGTGTGTGGGGCCTGGGCCGCGTGGCCGCGTTGGAGTATCCGCGGTCCTGGGGCGGTCTGATCGATCTGCCGGAGGTGCTCGACGAGCGCGCGGCACGACGGTTCGCCGGGGTGCTCGGCCATGCGGACACCGCCGAGGACCAGGTCGCCGTGCGATCTTCGGGCGTGTTCGGCCGCCGGCTGGTGCCCGCGCCCATCGTGGACGAGGTGACGGCGTGGAGTCCGGCCGGGACGGTGCTGATCACCGGTGGCTCCGGCGCGCTGGCCGCCCATGTCGCTCGCGACCTCGCCGCGCGAGGCGCTCCCCACCTGGTACTGGCGAGTCGCCGCGGGGAGGACGCGCCGGGGGCGCAAGAACTGCGTGACGAGCTGACAGAGCTGGGCGCCCGGGTCACGATCTGCGCGTGTGACATCTCGGACCGGGACGCCGTCCGGGAACTGCTGGCGGGCCTTCCCGGTGAGTTCCCGTTGACCGCGGTCGTGCACACCGCGGGCGTGCTCGACGACGGTGTGCTCGACGCGCTGACCCCGGACCGGTTCGACGCAGTGTTCCGGGCGAAGGTCACCTCGGCGCTGGTGCTCGACGAGCTGACCCGCGACCTCGGCCTTGAGGTGTTCGCACTGTTCTCGTCCATCGCCGGCTCAGTGGGCAGTCCGGGGCAGGGCAACTACGCGGCGGCCAACGCGGTGCTCGACGCGATCGCCCAGCGCCGCCACGCCGACGGGCTCGTGGCCACGTCGATCGCCTGGGCGGCGTGGGCCGGTGGCGGGATGGCCGACGAAGCACGGGTGGAGGAACGTTCCCGGCGGCTGGGCGGATCCCTGCTCGAACCGGGACTGGCGGCGGCCACGCTCAGCCAGGTCGTCACCGAATCGGCGGCGACCGCGGTGATCGCCGATCTGCGCGATCCGATGCTGCTGACCGCGTTGCTGGGGTTACGGCCGGGCCGGTTGCTCTCGGAGCTGCCCGAAGCCCGGCGGGTGCTCGAGGCGGACGAGCAGGCCCCTGGTCCCGCCGGGGCCGAGCTGCGCGAACGGCTGGCGGAACTGCCCGAAGCCGACCGGGCCGGGACGCTCCTGGAGATCGTCCGCACCCGCGCCGCGACCGTGCTCGGCCACGCCTCGGCGGCTGCGGTCGGGGCCGGCACCGCCTTCCGGGATCTCGGCTTCGATTCCCTGACCGCGGTCGAAGTGGCCAACCAGCTGGCCGTGGTCACGGGTCTGGCGCTGACGTCCACAGTGGTCTTCGATTACCCGACGCCGGCCGAGCTGGCCGAGCACCTCCTGCGGGAACTGGCGGGCGATGACCGGCCGACGCACACCGCCGGGCCGCGGCCGGTCGCGGACGAGCCGATCGCCATCGTCGGGATGGGCTGCCGGTTCCCCGGGAACGTGCGCTCGCCGGAGGACCTCTGGCGGCTGGTCGACGAGGGCCGCGACGCGATGTCGGTCTTCCCGGTGGACCGCGGCTGGGATCTGGCCGCGCTCGCCGGTGAGGGCCGCGGGACCAGTGTGACCGGCCATGGCGGGTTCCTGGACGACGTCTCGGAATTCGATGCCGGGTTCTTCGGCATCTCCCCGCGTGAGGCGCTGGCGATGGACCCGCAGCAGCGGGTGCTGCTGGAGACGTCCTGGGAGGCCGTCGAGCGGGCGGGGATCGACCCGGCCGGCCTGCGCGGGACGTCCACCGGCGTGTTCGTCGGCACCAACGGGCAGGACTACGCGAGCTTGGTGGAGAACTCGCCCGAGGACATGGAAGGCCATGCCACCACAGGCCTGGCGGCGAGCGTGGTGTCGGGCCGGATTTCCTACACGTTCGGCCTCGAAGGCCCAGCGGTCACCGTGGACACAGCGTGCTCGTCGTCGTTGGTGGCGTTGCACTGGGCGGCGCAGGCGTTGCGCAGCGGTGAGTGCTCGCTGGCGCTGGCCGGCGGCGTGACCGTGATGTCCACCGCGACGGGTTTCGCCGGGTTCAGCCGTCAGGGCGGGCTGGCTCCGGATGGCCGTTGCAAGGCGTTCTCGGATGACGCCGACGGCACTGGTTGGGCCGAGGGTGTGGGTGTCCTGGTCGTCGAGCGGTTGTCGGACGCGGAATGCAATGGGCACCGGGTTTTGGCGGTGGTCCGGGGTTCGGCGGTGAATCAGGATGGTGCGTCGAATGGGTTGACGGCGCCGAATGGTCCGGCGCAGCAGCGGGTGATCCGGCAGGCGTTGGCGGGCGCGGGATTGTCCACTTCGGACGTCGACGCGGTCGAGGCGCACGGGACCGGGACGGTGCTGGGCGATCCGATCGAGGCGCAGGCGATTCTGGCCACGTACGGTCAGGATCGGGAGATTCCGTTGTGGCTGGGCGGGATCAAGTCGAACATCGGCCACACCCAGGCCGCGGCCGGTGTCGCCGGCGTCATCAAGATGGTGATGGCGATCCGTCATGGGGTGCTGCCGGAGACCTTGCACGTCAACGAACCTTCGTCGCATGTGGACTGGTCTTCCGGTGCGGTGTCGTTGCTGACGAAGCAGACTCCGTGGCCGGAGGTGGGTCGTCCGCGTCGCGCCGGCGTCTCGTCGTTCGGGCTCAGCGGAACGAATGCGCACGTGATCCTGGAGCAGGCCCCGCCGAGTGCGGCGGAGGTCGAGGACTCCGGCCCGGCCGACGTGGTGCCGTGGCTGATTTCGGCGAAGTCCGAGGCGGCGCTGAGTGAGCAGATCGGGCGGCTGAAGGAATTCTCCCGGCTCAACCCCGGAATCCCAGCGGCCGATGTGGGCCGTTCGCTGGTCACCGGCCGCGCGCTGTTCGACCACCGCGCGGTGGTGCTGACCGGAGTGGACGGTGAACCGGCCGTGGTCACGGGGCTGGCCGCGGAACGTTCGGTCGCGGTGGTCTTCTCCGGCCAGGGCAGCCAGCGGCTGGGGATGGGACGCGAGCTGTACGACCACTTCGCCGCGTTCGCGGACGCGTTCGACACCGTGGCCGCCGAGTTGGAGCGAGGCCTGGACCGTCCGTTGCGCGAGATCGTCTGGGGCACCGACGCCGAGGCGCTCGACCGGACGGGTTACGCCCAGCCGGCGTTGTTCGCGATCGAGGTGGCGCTGTTCCGGCTGATGGAGTCGCTGGCGGTGCGGGTTTCCCGGGTGGCGGGGCATTCGATCGGCGAGATCGCGGCGGCACATGTCGCCGGCGTCCTTTCGCTGACCGACGCCTGTGCCCTGGTGACGGCCCGCGCGCGGCTGATGCAGGCCCTGCCGGCCGGTGCGGGGGCGATGGTGTCCGTCCGCGCGGCCGAGGCCGAGGTGCTGCCGCTGCTGGCCGGGCAGGAAGCCGTGGTGTCGATAGCCGCGGTGAACGGCCCGGAGGCGGTGGTGCTCTCGGGGACCGAGGACGCGGTGTCGGGCATTACCGCGCAACTGGAGGATCTGGGCCACAAGACCAAGCGGCTGGCCGTGTCCCACGCCTTCCACTCGCCGTTGATGGAACCGATGCTGGCCGAGTTCGCCGAGGCGATCGCCGGCCTGTCCTTCGGGGAGCCACGGATCGCGGTGGTTTCCGGGGTGACCGGGAAACTGGCCGGCGCCCGGGAATTGTCCTCGCCCGATTACTGGGTGCGGCAGGTGCGCGACGCGGTCCGGTTCGCCGATGGTGTGACGGCACTGGCCGATGCGGGCTCGGACACCATCTTGGAACTCGGCCCCGGCGGGGTGCTGGCCGGCCTGGCCCTCGACGTCGTGGATCCGGCCGAAGTGACGGTGATTTCCGCGCTGCGGCGGGATCGTGGCGAAAAGGAGGCGCTGCTCCGGGCGCTGGCCCGATTGCACGTCAGCGGGGTCGGTGTCGAATGGACGTCGTTGTTCGCCGGGGCGGAGGCGAACATCAGCCTGCCGACCTACCCGTTCCAGCGCGAGCGCTATTGGCCGGCCCCGGCGGCTTCCGATGCCGGTGACGCCGCGTCGGTCGGCCTCACCTCCGTCGGCCACCCGCTGATCGACGGTTTCGTCGCGCTGGCCGACGACGCGGGCGTGGTGTTCACCAGCCGCCTGTCGACGCGCACGCACCCGTGGCTCGCCGACCACGTGGTGCTGGGCAAGACTTTGCTCCCCGGTACGGCCTTCGCCGAGCTGGCGATCCGGGCGGGCGACGAGGTCGGCTGCACGCGGATCGAGGAGCTGACACTCGAGTCGCCGCTGGTCTTCCCCGGCCAGGGCGCCGTGCAGGTGCGGGTGTCGGTGGGCGCTCTCACGGACACCGGCAGCCGCGCGATCCTGATCGACTCCCGGCCGGCCGGTGCCGACGACGCGTCCTGGCTGCGACACGCCTCCGGCAGTCTCTCCCGTGAAGCGGCTGCTCCGCCGGTCGAGGATGCGGTATGGCCGCCGGCCGGGGCGGAACCGGTCCAGGTCGAGGGCTGCTACGAGGACTTCGCCGGTCTCGGCTTCGACTACGGACCGGCCTTCCAGGGCCTGCGGGCGGTCTGGCGCCGTGACGGCGAGATGTTCGCCGAGGTGATCCTGCCGGAGCACGTTTCGGCCGACGCCGGCGCGTTCGGCCTCCACCCGGCGCTGCTCGACGCCGCGTTGCACCCCTGGCTGCTCCCGGACGCCGGCCGTGACGGCACGGGTGCGGTCCCATTCTCGTGGGAGGGCGTCTCGCTGCACGCGACGGGCGCCGCTTCGCTGCGCGTCCGGCTGGTGCCGACCGGCGAGGACACGATGTCGATCACGATCACCGATCCCGCCGGGCTTCCGGTTGCCACCGTCGAGTCGCTGGTCTCGCGGGCCTTCTCCGGAGCGCAGCTCCGCGCGGCCGACGCGGTCGCCGGGGATGCCGTGTTCGGCGTGGACTGGACGCCACTGGCGACCGAGCCAGCTGAGACGTCCGCGCGGCCGAAGTCGGTGGCCGTGCTGGGCGCGGACCCGTTCGGCGTCGCACGCGCTTCCGGTGCCACCGTGAGTGAAGGCGCCGATTTCGCCGCGCTCGACGAGGTCCCGGACGTCGTCCTGATCTGCCTCGCCGGTGACCGCGATCAACCGGTGCACTCCGCGCACGCGTTGAGCACCAGCACGCTCGAGCTGCTGCAGGGCTGGCTCGACGCCGAGCGGTCGTCGTTGCTGGTGTTCGTCACCCGCGGCGCGACGAGTGGCGAAGACCTCGCGGCGTCGGCGGCGTGGGGACTCGTGCGCACCGCGCAGTCGGAGCACCCCGGCCGCTTCGGGCTGCTGGACCTCGACCCGTCCGGAGACCTCGTGCCGGCCGCGCTGAGCACGGCGTTGACGATGCTGGTCGAGCCGCAACTCGCGATCCGCGGTGATGAGGTTTCGGCCGCCCGCCTGGTACGGCGGTCGCCGGCACCGAGCCCGCTCGGCTGGGCCCCCGAAGGCACCGTGCTGATCACCGGCGGCACCGGCGGACTGGGCCGGCTGCTGGCCCGGCACCTGGTGACCGAGCACGACGTCCGGCGGCTGCTGCTGGCCAGCCGGTCCGGGCCTGCCTCGCCGGACGCGGAGAAGTTCGTGGCGGAACTGGCCGAACTGGGCGCGGACGCGTCGGTGGTCGCCTGCGACGTCGCGGATCCCGGTGCCGTGCGCGACCTGGTCGGCGCCATCCCCGCCGACCACCCGCTGACCGCGGTCGTGCACACCGCCGGGGTGCTCGACGACGGGGTGATCGGCGCGCTGACCGCTGAACGGATCGATGCCGCACTGCGCCCGAAGGCCGACGCGGCCTGGAACCTCCACACGGCCACCCAGGGCCTGGATCTCGCCGCATTCGTGCTGTACTCGTCGATCGCGGGCGTGCTGGGCAGTCCGGGTCAGGGCAACTACGCGGCGGCGAACACCTTCCTCGATTCCCTTGCCCGGCAACGGCGTAGCAAGGGGCTGCCCGCAGTGTCCCTGGTGTGGGGGCCGTGGGCGCAGGACACCGGCATGACCGCGACCCTGTCCGGCACGGATCTGGCCCGGCTGGACCGGGACGGCGTGGCCGCGCTGCCCGTGGAGCAGGGACTCGCGCTGTTCGACCTCGCGGTCGGCCCCGGCGAACCCCTTGTCGTGCCGGCCGCCATCGACACCGCGGCCCTGCGCGCCCAGCGCGTGGTGCCGTCGATGCTGCAAGGCCTGGTCCCCGCCGTTCGCCGGGCGGCAGTTCAGACAGGTGAGACGGCGGCGCAGCGGGTCGCCGGGCTTCGGGGCGACGAGCGGGCGCGGTTCGTGCTCGACCTCGTGCGCACCGAGGTGGCCGCCGTACTGGGCCACTCCTCACCGGCTTCCATCGGCGCGACAAGGGACTTCCGCGACCTGGGCTTCGACTCGCTGACCTCGGTCGAACTGCGGAACCAGCTCAACGCCGCCACCGGATTGCGGCTGCCCTCGACCCTGGTGTTCGACTACCCGTCGCCCGAGGCCGTCGCCGCATACATCTCGGCGCGGCTGCCCGAGGACGGCGCCCGGCTGCCGGGTTCGGCACTCGAGGAACTCGATCGGCTCGAGGCGGCCCTCAAATCGGACGACGCCGAGCACGAAGCGGTCGCGAAACGGCTCGAAGAGATCATCGCCCGGTTGCGGCGCCCCACGCCGTCGTCGGCCGGGAATCCCCAGGCGCCCAAGGAAGACATCGCTTCGGCCTCGCTCGACCAGCTCCTCGGGATCATCGACGAAGAATTCGGCTGAGGCACCGGCCGTGCACTCCCTGCCGCGACTACGACCTGATGAGGACAAGCCAGTGGAAGACCAGCAGGACAAGATCGTCGACTATCTGCGACGCGTGACCGCTGATCTTCGCGGCGCGCGCGAGCGGGTCCACGAACTCGAGTCGCGGGCCCACGAGCCGATCGCCATCGTCGGGATGAGCTGCCGGTACCCGGGCGGGGTGGGCTCGCCGGAGGACCTGTGGCGGGCCGCGGCCGACGGGCTCGACGCGATCTCCGACTTCCCGGCCAACCGCGGCTGGGACGTCGGGAGCGTCTACGACCCGGACCCCGAGCACCCGGGGACGTCCTACACGCGCTCGGGCGGATTCCTGCACAGCGCGGGGGAGTTCGACCCGGAGTTCTTCGGCATCTCCCCACGCGAGGCACTGGCCACGGACGCGCAGCAGCGGCTCCTGCTGGAGATCTCGTGGGAGGCGATCGAACGGGCCGGGATCGACCCGCTGACGTTGCGGGGCAGCCGGACCGGCGTGTTCGCCGGAGTCATGTACAGCGACTACGGCACCGCGCTCAAGGGTGTGGAGTTCGACGGCTTCCGGGGCAACGGCAGCGCGCCGAGCATCGCTTCCGGCCGGGTGGCCTACACACTGGGACTCGAAGGCCCGGTCGTCACCGTGGACACGGCCTGCTCGTCTTCGCTGGTGACGATGCATCTGGCCGCCCAAGCGCTGCGCGGCGGTGAGTGCTCGCTGGCGCTCGCGGGAGGCGTCGCGGTGATGTCGACGCCGGAGGTGTTCGTCGAGTTCTCGCGGCAGCGGGGGCTCGCGGTCGACGGCCGGTGCAAGTCCTTCTCCGACGACGCGGACGGCGTGGGCTGGTCCGAAGGCGTCGGGATGCTGGTGCTGGAACTGCTTTCCGACGCCCGGCGCCACGGGCACCAGGTGCTCGGGGTGGTGCGGGGCAGCGCGGTGAACTCCGACGGCGCGTCGAACGGGCTGACCGCGCCGAACGGGCCGTCGCAGCAGCGGGTGATCCGGGCCGCGCTGGCCGACGCCGGACTGTCCACAAGGGACGTCGACGTGGTCGAGGCGCACGGCACCGGCACCCGGCTCGGTGACCCCATCGAGGCGCAGGCCCTGCTCGCGACCTACGGGCAGGATCGCGAGCGGCCGCTGCTGCTCGGCTCGCTGAAGTCGAACTTCGGTCACACCCAGGCCGCCGCCGGGGTGGCCGGCGTGATCAAGATGGTGCTGGCGATGCGCGAAGGCGTGGTGCCGAAGACGCTGCACGTGGGCACCCCGTCCTCGCAGGTCGACTGGACCGAGGGCGCGGTCGAGCTGGTGACCGAGCCGGTCGCCTGGCCGCCGGTGGATCGCCCGCGCCGGGCGGGGGTTTCGTCGTTCGGGGTCAGCGGCACGAACGCCCACGTGATCGTGGAGCAGGCCCCGGCCGCCGAGCCCGTCGAGCCCGCTGAGGCCGAGCTGGTTGTGACACCGGCGGTCGTGCCCTGGCTGGTCTCCGGCCGGTCGGCGGCGGCACTGGACGCCCAGCTGGCCGCCGTGGCGTCCCTTGTGGACGCTTCTTCGCTGGACATCGGCTATTCGCTGGCCACGAGCCGTTCGACCTTCGAACACCGGGCGGTACTGCTCGGCGACGAGGTCGTCCGCGGGGTGGCCGAAGAGCGTTCGCTCGCGGTGCTGTTCCCGGGGCAGGGCAGCCAGCGGGCCGGAATGGGCCGGGAGCTGTACTCGCAGTCCACAGTGTTCGCCGAAGCCCTCGACGAAATCTTCGCGGAGTTCGACGGCCGGCTCGACCGTCCGCTGCGCGAGGTGATGTGGGGTGACGACGAGGACGCGGTCACCCGGACCGAATTCGCGCAGCCCGCGCTGTTCGCCATCGAGGTGGCGCTGTTCCGGTTGGCGCGGTCGTGGGGCATCGAGCCCGCCTACGTCGGGGGGCATTCGATCGGCGAGGTCGCCGCCGCGCACGTGGCGGGGGTGTTCTCCCTGCCGGACGCGTGCGCGCTGGTCGCGGCGAGGGCCCGCTTGATGCAGGCGGCGGCGGGCGGCGTGATGGTTTCGCTGCGGGCAAGTGAGGACGAAGTCACCCCGCTGCTCGGCGAAGACGTCTCGATCGCGGGGATCAACGGCCCGGAGGCGGTCGTGATCTCCGGTACCGCCGAAGCCGTCGGCCGGGTGGCGGCGGTGTTCGAGGCGCAGGGCCGCAAGACCAAGCGGCTCGCGGCGTCGCACGCGTTCCATTCGCCGCTGATGGACCCGTTGCTCGGCGAATTCGGCCGCGCGATCGCAAACCTGACCTTCGAGGCGCCGAAGATCCCGGTGGTTTCGAACCTCACCGGGGCGATCGCCGATGACGCACTACGCACGCCCGGGTACTGGGTCCGGCATGTGCGGGAAGCCGTGCGGTTCGCCGACGGGGTCCGGACGCTGCGCGCCGCGGGTGTCAACGGCTTCGTGGAGCTGGGTCCCGGTGGGGTCCTGTCGGCGATGGTGCTCGAGGTACTGGCCGACGAGACCGACGACGTCGTAGCTGTTCCGTTGCTGCGCAAGGATCGCCCCGAAGGCGAAGCGGTGCTCACGGCGTTCGCCCGGCTGCATGTCGCCGGGGCCGAGGTGGCCTGGAAGCCGTTCTTCGCGGGGACCGGCGCACGCCGGATCGACCTGCCGACCTACGCCTTCCAGCACGAATACCTCTGGCCACCGGCTTCGGCGGACACCGGTGACGTGACCGCGGCCGGTCTGGTCTCCGCCGCGCATCCGCTGCTGAGCGCGGCGGTCGGGCTGGCCGGCACCGAGGGTGAGCTGTTCACCGGCCGGTTGTCCGTGGCGACCCATCCCTGGCTCGCCGACCACGCGGTCGGCGACACCGTGCTGTTTCCCGGCACCGGATTCCTGGAGCTGGCGATCCGCGCGGGCGACCAGGCCGGCTGCGACCGCGTCGAGGAGCTGACCCTGGCGGCGCCGCTGGTGCTCGGGCCAGAAGACGCTGTTGTCCTCCAGGTTTCGGTCAGCGGTCCGGACGACTCCGGACGGCGGGCGATCACCATCCACACCCGTCCCGCAGCCGCCCTCGACGCGCCGTGGACCCGGCACGCGACGGGCACGGTGATCACGAGCGGGCCGGTGGCTCCGTCCGGCACCGCGGCCTGGCCGCCCGAGCAGGCGACCCCGGTCGAGCTGGACGGTTTCTATCAGGCCGCCGGCGAGTCGGGCTTCGCCTATGGCCCGGTGTTCCGGGGACTGCGGGCGGTGTGGCGCCAAGGCGAGGAGGTCTTCGCCGAGATCGAACTGCCCGAGGAGGCCGGCGGCGGCGACCGGTTCGGGCTGCACCCGGCACTGCTCGACGCCGCGTTGCACGCGACAAGCTTCGCAGGACTCGGCAGCGCGGACGAGCGGCTGCTTCCGTTCTCCTGGAACGGTGTTTCGCTGCACGCCGAGGGCGCCGGGCACCTCCGCGTCCGGCTGAGCAAGATCGCCGAGGACACGATCACCCTGGCCGCCTTCGACGTCGAGGGCGCGCCGGTGATCACCGTGGACTCGCTGGTGTTGCGGGCGGCCCCGACCGCAGACACTGCCGCCGCCGCTGACACCGGTGCGTCGGACTCGCTCTTCCGGGTCGACTGGATCGAGTCCGACCCCGGCCCGGAAGCGGCCACCTGCGTGGTCCTCGGACCGGACGCATTCGGCTTGGCCCGGACGCTCGGATCCCCCGTGGTCCCGGCATTCGCCGAGCTGACCGAGATTCCCGATGCCGTCCTCGTGCCGATCGCCAGTGATCTCGGCACGGCCGCGGAGGTCCATGCGGTGACGGCTCAGGCGCTGGGCCTGGTGCAGCAGTGGCTGGCCGAGGACCGGTTCGCCGATGCCCGGCTGGTGTTCGTCACCCGGGGCGCCGTCTCGGCCGCGGGTGAGGACACGCCGGACCTCGCGGCCGCCGCGGTGTGGGGCCTGATCCGCTCGGCCCAGGCCGAAAACCCCGGACGGTTCCTCCTGATCGACCTCGACCCCGACCCCGCCGGCGGTGCGGCCCTCGTGCCGAGCCTGGTCGCTTCCGGTGAGCAGCAACTCGTGCTGCGTGGCGAGCAGGTGCTCCACGCCCGGCTGGCCCCGCTCGCGTCAGGCCCGGCGCTGGTTCCCCCGGCCGGTGGCGAGCCGTGGCACCTCGTGACCAGCCGCCGCGGCAGCCTGGACAATCTGGAACTGAAGCCGGTGACGGCGGCCGCGGAACCGTTGACCGGCCGCGAAGTCCGGGTGCGCGTGCAAGCCGCCGGGCTCAACTTCCGCGACGTCCTCAGCGCGCTCGGGATGTACCCCGGTGAGCCCGGCCCGCTCGGCGCCGAGGCCATGGGCACGGTCGTCGAGACCGGCCCCGACGCGACGGACCTGCGCCCGGGCGATCGGGTGATGGGCATGATCGCGGGCGGCATCGGCCTGCTCGCGGTGGCCGACGAGCGGATGCTGACCGTGGTCCCGGAGAGCTGGTCCGCCGAGGACGCGGCGTCGGTGCCGCTGGTCTTCCTGACCGCGTACTACGCGCTGGTGGACCTGGCCGGGCTGCGCGCGGGCGAGTCGATCCTGATCCACGCCGGGGCCGGCGGCGTCGGCATGGCCGCGATCCAGCTGGCGAAGCACTTCGGCGCCGAGGTCTACGCCACGGCCGGCGAAAACAAGTGGGACACCCTGCGCGGGATGGGGATCCCCGACGACCACATCGCGTCCTCGCGCACTGCCGAGTTCGAGGAGGTCTTCGGCGGGGGCATCGACGTGGTCCTCAACGCGCTGACGGGCGAGCTGCTCGACGCGTCGATGCGGCTGCTTGCGCCGGGCGGCCGGTTCCTGGAGATGGGCAAGACCGACATCCGCGACGCCGCCGAGCTGCCCGGGCTGACCTACCGGGCGTTCGACGTGGTCGACGCGGGACCGGATCGCACGAAGGAGATGCTGCGAGAGCTCGTCGAGCTGTTCGAACTCGGTGCGCTGAAGCCGTTGCCGGTGACGACCTGGGACGTCCGGCGCGCGCGGGACGCCTTCCGCCACATGAGCCAGGCCAAGCACATCGGGAAGATCGTGCTGACGATGCCGCACGGCTGGGACGCCGAGGGCACCGTGCTGATCACCGGCGGCACCGGCGGGCTGGGCAGCGAACTCGCCCGGCACCTGGTCACCGGGCACGGCGTCCGGCACCTGCTGCTGGCCAGCCGCCGCGGCCCGGACTCGCCGGGTGCGTCCGAGCTGCGTGACGAGCTGGTGTCCCACGGCGCCGAAGTGACGATCGCCGCGTGCGACAGCTCCGACGGTGACGCTGTCGCCACCCTGCTGGCGGGAATCCCCGCGCAGCATCCGCTGACCGCCGTCGTCCACACCGCGGGCGTCCTCGACGACGGCCTCGTCGAGTCGCTGACACCGGAGCGCCTGGACGGCGTCCTGCGGCCGAAGGTCGACGCCGCCTGGCACTTGCACGAAGCCACGCGCGGCCTCCCGCTCGCGGCGTTTGTCGTGTTCTCCTCGGTCGCCGGGGTTATGGGCAGCCCAGGGCAGGGCAACTACGCCGCGGCGAACGCCTTCCTCGATGCCCTTGCGCAGCAACGCAAGCGTGAGGGGCTGCCCGCGACTTCGATCGCCTGGGGGCCGTGGGCGCAGAGCAGCGGCATGACCGCGGGGCTGACCGAACTCGACATTCGCCGGATGGACAGCGCGGGGCTTCCCCCGGTGACCGCGGCGCAGGGCCTGGCCCTGTTCGACGCCGCGGTGGCCGCGGACGAGGCACTCGTCGTCGCGATGCGGATCAACGCGCGAGCCGTGCGGTCCCAGAGCGACGTCCAGCCGCTGATGCGCGGTCTGGCCGGCGGCGCCCGGCGCACGGCGGCGAAAACCTCCGCCGCCGGTGCGGCTTCGACGTTCGCGGCCCAGCTCGCGGGCCTCGCCCCCGCGGAACGCCTGCGCTTCCTGGTGGACCTCGTGCGCAACGACGCCGCCGCGGTGCTCGGGCACTCGTCGTCCGGTTCGATCGATGTCCGGCAAGGGTTCCGTCAGCACGGGTTCGACTCGCTGACCGCCGTGGAGCTGCGCAACCGGCTGACCGAGATCACCGGCCTGCGGCTGCCGTCGACGCTGGTGTTCGACTACCCGACACCCGCGCAGCTGGCCGAATTCCTGCTCGGCGAATTCGTCGGCGCGTCTCCAGACGAAACGGCGGCGGTCACGAACGTCGCCGAGCCGGGTGGGCACGCCGAGGATCCCGTGGTCATCGTGGGCATGAGCTGCCGTTTCCCGGGCGGGGTCCAGTCCCCGGAAGACCTTTGGCAGCTCGTCGACTCCGGCACCGACGCCATCTCGGGGTTCCCTGCCAACCGGGGCTGGGATCTCGAGCAGCTCGCCGGCGGCGGTCCCGGCAGCAGCGAAACCCGCGAAGGCGGATTCCTCTACGACGTCGCCGATTTCGACGCCGAGTTCTTCGGAATCGCGCCGCGCGAGGCGCTGGCGATGGACCCGCAGCAGCGCCTGTTGCTGGAAACCACCTGGCAGGCGCTCGAAAACGCGGGCATCGCGGCGCACACG
>DASXYS010000116.1:0-13736 GCA_036502365.1 Amycolatopsis sp. | reverse complement strand
GAGACCGGCCGCCGGGGCCCCGCGCCCACCGGGCGGCCGACGATGCGTGACGTCGCGATGGCGGCGTCGGTGAGTGTGAAGACCGTCTCCCGGGTCGTGCACAACTACCCGTTCATCAGCGACGACGTCCGCGGGCGGGTCCAAGCCGAGATCCGCCGCCTCGGGTTCCGGCCCAACGGGTACGCCGTGGGCCTGCGGCGGACCGACCGGATCGGCGGTGGTATCGGCGTGCTCGCCGCGGACCTTGCCGACCCGTTCTACGCGGCGATGGTCAGCGCCGTCGAAGAAGTCAGCACCGGGCGGTCGTTCACCACGCTCGTGGCCGGTTCGGGTGAGGATCCTGCCCGTGAACGCGCGCTGCTGACCTCCTTCGTCGAACGCCGGCTCGACGGGCTCGTGGTCGTTTCGGCCGACCGCGCGCACGACCACCTGCGCCCCTACCTCGATGCCGGGACCCGGATCGTGTTCGCCGACCGGCCACCGCGACGGCTGCCGGTGGACTGCGTCCTCGCCGGGCACGCGGCCGGAGCCGCGCAGGCAGTGCGGCACCTGCTCGGGCACGGGCACACGGCCATCGCCTACGTGGGGCACTCCCCCGCGGTTCACACGGCGGCCGAACGCCTGCGGGGCTTCCGCGCCGAACTGGGTGCGGCCGGGCTCGAGCCGCACGCCGTCCGCACCGATGCGATCGACTCGGCTGCGGCGTTCCGGGTGACCGCCGGGCTGCTCGCCGCCGGCACCGCCCCGACCGCGATCTTCGCCGACAACCCCCGGATCGTCGGCGGCGTGGCCCGGGCCATCGCGGCGTCCCGTGCGCCGGGGACGGCATTGGTCGCCTTCGACGACTCCGAGCTCGCCGAAGCCCTGGGCGTGACGGTGGTCGCCCAGGATGTCCGGGAGCTGGGCGGCCAGGCCGCGCGATTGTTGTTCGCGCGTCTCGACGGCGAACGATCACGCCCGCGCCGAGTGGTCCTGCCGACCACGCTCATCCCCCGCGGCTCGGGGGAAGGCCTCGGCACGACTCTGCGCTGACCCAGGCCGGTCCGGCGGCCTGTCCGAAGCACCGTTGACCAGGTTTCTGTCCTGTTCGGAGCGTTGACAACGCTGACAACCACAGCTGACACTTATCGCCGCTGCCAACGTTGTCACTCCAGCGGGCCGACCCGCCCGGCTGATCCACGAGGGAGCCCGCCGTGGCCGTTGTCCCCCACCGATTGCCGGCCGCCGCCGCGGCGGCCGTGATCGTCTCGAGCCTGCTCGCCGCGACACCGGCCGGCGCGGCCGTCTCCGCCTTCCGGTCCTCGTTCGAGACCGGAGATCCCGCGTTGTCCTGGGAAAGCACTCCCGAACCGGGCGCGCACGACGTGGTCCCGGGCGCGGCTCTGCCGGCGGCGGCCGCGCCGGCCACAGTGAGCGGCGACGGGACCGCACCCGGATCCGCGGTCGACCACGACCCCGCCACCAGCTGGCAGGTTCCCGCCACCGGCGGCACCTTGACCCTGGCGCTCGGCACCACGACGGCGGTCGTCACCTACACCCTGACCTCCGCCGGGGACACCCCGGCGCGCGACCCGAAGACCTGGACCGTGCAGGGCTCGGCCGACGGGACCCGCTGGCAGACCGTCGACGACCGGCGCGACCAGGACTTCACCCAGCGCGGCCAGACCCGGGTGTTCGCCGTCGCGCACCCCGGGGCCTACCGGCAGTACCGGCTCGCCGTGACCGCGAACCACGGCGACGCGCACCTCCAGCTGGCCGAAATCGCGCTGGGTGGCCAGGGCGGCGCCCCCGGCATGACCGCGGAAGTCGGTGACGGTCCTGCGGCCGGCCCGACCGTCAAACCGCACCAGGGTTTCAGCGGCACGCACTCCCTGCACTACGAGGGCTGGCAGACCGGCGCCCGCGGGACCGTCACCGACCGGCTCTACGACGTCCGGGTGCCGGTGGGGCGCACCACGCGGCTGTCGTACGTGGTCTTCCCCGAGTTCACCGGGAACGACACCACCTATCCGAGCACCTACGCCGCCGTGGACCTGCAGTTCACCGACGGTTCGAAGCTCAGCGGACTGCCCGTCACCGACCAGAACGGCGTCCGGCTCACCGCGCCGGCCCAGGGGGCGGCGAAGACCCTCCACTCCGGACAGTGGAACCAGGTCACCGCCGACCTCGGCGCCTTCGCGGCCGGCAAGACCGTCGCCCGGATCCAGCTCACCTGGACCGGGCCGGGCGAGCGCGCCCACTTCGCCGGCTGGGTCGACGACATCGCCATCGCGGACGGCCCGGCCGGGTCGTGCGCCGACCGGCACGTCACCGAGTGCGCCGTGACCACCCGCGGCACCAACTCCTCCGGCGACTACTCCCGCGGCGCCACCATCCCGGCCACCTCGCTGCCGCACGGCTTCAACTTCTGGACGCCGATGACCGATGCGTCCTCCACCGGCACCCTCTACCAGTACTCCCGCGACAACACCCCGGCCGGACGCCCCGCCCTGCAAGCCTTCTCCGTCAGCCACGAGCCGAGCCCGTGGGTCGGCGACCACCAGACGTTCCAGGTCATGCCGTCCACTTCGGACACTCCGGAAACCGCCGACCGCGCGAAGCGAGCCCTCACCTTCGGCCACGACAACGAGTCGGCGCGTCCCGACCGGTACGGCGTCACCTTCGACAACGGCCTGAGCACCGAGATGACGCCGACCGACCATGCCGCCGTCTTCCGGTTCCGCTTCCCCGCGGGCGGAGACAGCCTGATCTTCGACAACGTGGACGGCCGCTCGGGCCTCACCCTCGACCGGGCAGCCGGCGTTGTCACCGGGTTCTCCGACGTCAGCGGCTTCTGGGGCGCGCCGCGGATGTTCGTCTATGCCACCTTCGACCGTCCGATGACCGCGTCCGGCTCGCTGGCCGGCGGCGGTGGCCCCGCGGCCTACGCGGGCTTCGGGCTCGGCGCCGACCGCACCCTGACCATGCGGATCGCGACCTCGTTCCTCAGCGTCGACCAGGCCAGGCACAACCTGGAGCTGGAGGTCGGCGACCGCGGCTTCGACCAGGTCCGCGCCGACGCCCAGCGGGCGTGGGACCGGCAGCTCGGCGTGATCACCGTCGACGGCGCGACCGAGGACCAGCTGACCACGCTCTACTCGAGCCTCTACCGCCTCAACCTGTATCCGAACGAGCTGGCCGAGAACACCGGCGACGCGCAACGGCCCGACTACCGTTACGCCAGCCCGTATTCCGGCAGCGCCGGGCCGAACACCCCGACCACGACGGGGTCCACGATCAAGAGCGGGCGGCCGTACGCCAACGAAGGGTTCTGGGACACCTACCGCAGCGCGTGGTCGCTGGACTCGCTGCTCTACCCGAGCCTGACCGGGCAGATGATCGACGGGTTCGTGCAGCAGTACCGCGACGGCGGCTGGGTCGGCCAGTGGACCGCGCCCGGCTACCTCGGCTTCAGCGGCACCAGCTCCGACGTCGCCATCGCCGACGCCTACCTGCGCGGGGTCACGAACTTCGACGTCGCCTCGGCCTACGAAGCCGCGGTGAAGGACGCGATGGTGCCCTCGTCCGGGCTGACCGGCCGCCCGGACGTGCAGCACACGACGTTCCTCGGCTACACACCGTCCGAAACGGGCTCGAGCGCGTCGGCGTCGCTGGAAGACTGGATCGCCGACTACGGCATCGCGCAAATGTCGCTGAAGCTCTACAACACCGCGAAACCGGACGATCCCCGGCGCGACGAGTACCTGACCAACTACCACTACTTCCTCGACCGCTCCTCCGGCTACGCGAAGATCTTCGAACCGGAAACCGGCTTCTTCCAGCCCAAGAACACCGCCGGTGAGTGGGCCCACGCGCCCGGGACGTACAACCCGCTCGACTGGAACGCCGGCGACTACACCGAAGGCAACGGCTGGACGTACGCGTTCTCCGTCCCGCAGGACGGCGCCGGGCTGGCCGGCCTCTACGGCGGCCGGCCGGGACTCGCGAAGAAGCTCGATCAGTTCTTCGCCACGCCGGAAACCGCGCAGTACGGCGGCGGCTGGGGAGGGCCTTACCACGAGATGTTCGAGTCCCGTGACGACCAGTTCGGCCAGTGGGCCTACAACGACCAGCCCGCCATGCACGTGCCCTACATGTACGACTACGCCGGGCAGCCGTCGAAGGCCGCCGGGCTCGTGCGGTCGATGCTCGCGCGGTCGTTCACCGGCAGCGGCATCGGCCAGGGCTACCCTGGCGACGAGGACAACGGCTCGATGTCGGCGTTCTACGTGATGAACGCCCTCGGGTTCTACCCGCTGCAGAGCGGCGCGCCGACGTTCGCGATCGGCTCGCCGCTCTACGACCGGGCGACCCTCCACCTGGAGAACGGCCGCACGCTCACCATCACCGCGTCCGGCAACTCCGCGCGCAACGTCTACGTGCAGGCGATGTCGGTCAACGGCCGCCCGAGCGACCGCACCTGGGTGAACCACGACGACCTCGTGAACGGCGGCCGGATCGACTTCCTGATGGGTCCCCTGCCGTCGCGGTGGGGCACCGGGCCGCAGGACGCTCCACCGTCGGCGGACGCCGCTCCGCAGCGGGACTTCGCCGCGCCGGGCACCACGACGACCGCCGCGGTCACGGACAACACTTCCGCCACCGTCGCCGATCTGCCCGCGACGGGCGGGAACGTGAGCTTCACGCTCCCGGCCGCGCAGCGGGTCGAGCAGTACACGGTCACCGCGGGCCCGGCCGACGGTGTCGATCCGGCGACGTGGACGCTGTCCGGCTCCGCGGATGGCGTCCACTGGACGACGCTCGACCGGCGTCAGGACCAGAAGTTCATGTGGCGCAACCAGACCCGCGTCTTCACGCCTTCCCAGGGCGGCAGCTACCGGTACTACCGGCTCGACGTCGCCGCCGCGCCGGGCGCCGCGAAGACGTCGATCGCCGAACTCGAACTGCTCGGGCACCGCTGACCACGGAAAGGATCGGCCCATGATCGCCCGCCGCACCCTGGCGCTGTGCGCCGCCATCACTGCCTCACTCGCCCTCGCCGGACCGGCCGCCGCGACCGACCGCCCGCTGAGGATCATCGGCGCGCAGGCCGATACCACGCTCACCCAGCGCTGGCAGGATTTCGGCCGCCGCCCCGGCGTCGGCTGGGCGGCCGCGGACGGCACCTACTCGACCCGGCTGCCCTCCGGGCTGGTCGCGTGGCTGTTCAACGACACGTTCTTCGGGCCGGTGCGTGCCGACGACAGCCTGCCGGAGTCGGCGCCGTTCACCCACAACTCGGCCGTACTGTCCACATCGGACGCCAAGCACCTGCTGACGACCATCGCGCCGGGCCCGCCGGGACACCCGCAGTCACTCGTCGGCCCGACCCCGCAGAGCCCGGGCGCACCGAACGACCACTGGTACTGGAACGGTGACGGCATCGTCGACGGCGGGAAGCTGCGCGTGATCGAGTTCGAGCAGGCGCCGACCGACGGCCCGCCGCCGTTCAACTTCGCCTGGACGCGCACGAAGCTCGCAACTCTCGATCCGTTCACGTTCCGGCTGGAGAAACTCGCCGAAGTACCGTCGGCCGGCGGGGTCCAATGGGGCACCGAGCTCATGCGCGACGGCGCGTGGACCTACATCTACGGCGTCGAAGGCGACGGCTTCACGAAATACCTGCACCTCGCCCGCGCCCCGCTCGGCCGGCTCGACGGGCCCTGGCAGTTCCGCACCGCGACCGGCTGGACGGCCGACCCGGCGGCTTCGGCGCGGCTGCTCGGCAACGTCGGCAGTTCCTTCGGCGTGACACCGGTCGGCGGCGAATACCTGCTCACGACGTTCGACTCGGGCCTGACCAGCACCATTCACGCCTACCACGCGCCCAGCCCCGACGGCCCGTTCACCGGCGGCGAGACGATCTACACCGCGCCGGAGGCCGGCAACGGCCGCTACACCTACAACGTCGCCGCGCATCCGGAGATCAGCCGTCCAGGGCACCTGGTCATCTCCTACAACACCAACAGCGAAAAACTCGCCGACCTCTACGCGGACATCGACAACAACCGGCCCCGGTTCGTCGACCTCCGGCTCTCCCGATAAGGAGTCCTGCCCCGTGAGCGATGTTTCCCGCCGCCGGTTCCTCCAGTCCAACGCCGTCCTGCTCGCCGGCCTGGGCATCCCGGCCGCGCTGCCCGGACCCGCCGAAGCCAGCCCGCCGGCGACCGACCTCGCGCGCTACCGGCCGGTGTCGGTGTCCTCGACCGCGTACGCGCCGACGCCGGCGTGGTTCGCCGTGGACGGGCTGGCCGAGACCGGTGTCCGCGGCTCCGGCTGGCGCGCCGGCGCGGGCGCCCCGCAGTGGCTCGCCGTCGACCTGCAGGCGCCTTGCACCATCGAGTCGGTGGTCCTGGTGTTCGAGGCGACCGCCGCCGACCCGGCCTTCACGCCCGCTTCGGGCATCAACCCGTTCCTCGACACCACCGGCCGGGAAGTGCTTTCCAGCTCCGCGGTCGCGTTCACCCTCGACGTCTCCGCCGACGGACGCGCCTGGCAGACCGTCCACGCGGCCACCGACAGTCCCGGTGGCCGCGTGGTGATCACGCTCGACCAGCCGGTGACCGCCCGCTGGGTGCGGCTCTCGGCCACGGAACAGGCGAACGCCAATCCGCTCGGGGTCAACGCGTTCGAGGTCTACGGGCGCACCGGCCGGCCTCGCCCGGCCGCCACCGGGTGGACCGACTGGGGCCACCACCCCGGCCCGGCGCCCGCGTTGACCACAGCGGACGACGGCACCGTCCCGCTGGAGTCGGGCTGGGCGCTGACCATGGACTCCCGCGTGAGCGCCGACGGGCCCGCGCTCGCCCGCGCCGGTGCCGACACTTCGGCCTGGCTGCCCGCGACCGTGCCCGGCACCGTGCACACGGCACTGGTCGAGCAGGGCAAGCTGCCCGAGCCGACCAGCGGGTTCGGCAACATGCGTGCTCCGGAAGCACTGTCGCGGCACAGCTGGTGGTACCGCCGCGAGTTCTCGCTCCCCCGCGGGTTCGACGCGGGCCGCCGCGTCTGGCTGGAGTTCGACGGCGTCGACCACCACGCGCAGGCATGGGTGAACGGGGTTTCCGTCGGCGAGCTGACCCATCCCGTGGCGCGGGCGGCCTTCGACATCACCGCTGTCCTGCCCGGCCACGGCACCCACGCCCTCGCCGTGCGGATCGACCCGATGCCGCACCCGGGCAACCCCGGCGACAAGGGCCCCGACGGCGTCTCGACGTTGAACTCCAACGCCGAGCAGAAGGACCTGCCCGGCTACATCTCGATCAGCGGCTGGGACTGGATGCCCGGCGTCCGCGACCGCGGCGCCGGCCTCTGGAACCACGTCCGGCTGCGCTCGACCGGTGACGCCGTGCTCGGCGAACCCCGCGTCGACACCAAGCTGCCGAACCTGCCCGACACCACGGTCGCCGAAGTGACCGTGGTCGTCCCGGTGCGCAATGCCTCGGCCGCGACTCTCTCGGTGACCGTCGCCATCGAACTGGCGGGCGCGCGGGCCGCCCGCCGGGTGGACGTCGCGGCGGGCGCCTCGGCCGACGTCACGTTCAGCCCGGCGACCGACCCGGCGCTGCGGCTGTCCCGGCCGGAACTGTGGTGGCCCAACGGTTACGGCGAACCGACACTACACCCGCTGACGACCACCGCCACCGTCGACGGCCGGGTCAGCGACCGCCGCACGGTGCGTACGGGCCTGCGGCAGTTTGGGTACACCGCGACCCAGCCGATCGTGGTCGATCCGGCCACCGACCACTCCCCGCCGCAGACGGTCGAATTCGACCGGACCACCGCCCGGCACGTGCGGGTCCAAGGCGGGAAGCGCGCGACCGGCTACGGGATTTCGCTGTGGACACTGTCCGTTGTGGACGGCGCCGGGCCCGATCTGGCCCGGGCGAAGACCGCGACCGCGTCGTCGGAGGACAATGCGAACGACACTGCCCCGAACGCCGTGGACGGCCGCGACGACACCCGCTGGTCTTCGGGGTACTCCGACGGCCAGTGGATCCAGGTCGATCTCGGCGCGCCGACGGCGTTCGACCGCGTCGTGCTCACCTGGGAAACCGCGTACGCGCTGACCTTCACCGTGCAGGTGTCCGACGACGGCGGCACCTGGCGTGACGTGAAGCAGGTCAGCAACGCCGGCACCCCGCTGCAGATCAGCGTCAACGGGGTGCGCGTGTTCGCCAAGGGCGGCAACTGGGGCTTCGACGAGCTGCTGCGCCGCGTGCTCCCCCACCGGATGGCCGACACCGTCGAACTGCACCGCGACATGAACTTCACCATGATCCGCAACTGGGTCGGCTCCAGCAACAGGGAAGAGTTCTTCGCTGCCTGCGACAAGAACGGCATCCTGGTGTGGAACGACTTCTGGGCCGGTGACGCGATCTTCCCGCCCGACAACAACGTCTTCCTGGCCATCGCCGCGGACACCGTCGTGCGCTACCGGCACCACCCCTCGATCGCGGTGTGGTGCGCCACCAACGAGAGCGACCCGCCCGCGGCCATGGACGCCGGGCTGCGCACCCTGCTCGCCCGGGAACAGCCGGAGCTGTGGTACCAGGGCAACTCCGCGGGTGGCGTCGTCACCGGGCATGGGCCGTACTCCTGGATCGACCCCGCCCGCTACTTCGACGGCGACACGTACTCGATCGGCAGCTACGGCTTCCATACCGAGATCGGCCTGCCGACCGTGCCGGTCGCGGAAAGCATGCGGCACCTCGCGGGCGACCAGCCGGCCTGGCCGATCGGACCGGTGTGGTTCAACCACGACTGGTGCACTCGCGGTGGCCAGAACCCCGACACCTATCGCGCCGCGATCGAAGACCGGTTCGGGACCGCGTCCTCGCTCGAGGATTTCTGCGCCAAGGCCCAGCTGGTCAACTACGAGAGCATGCGCGCCATTTTCGAGGCCTACAACGCGGCCCTGTGGAACGACGCGTCAGGTGTGCTGCTGTGGATGTCCCACCCGGCGCACCACAGCACGGTCTGGCAGACCTACGACTACGACCTCGACACCAACGGCAGCTTCCACGGCGCCCGCAAGGGCTGCGAACCCCTGCACGTCCAGGCACGGCTGTCGGACTGGCAGGTCCACGCGGTCAACCAGACCGCGCGGCCCCTCGACGGCGCCACGGTGCACGCCGACCTGCTCGACCTGCGCGGCCGGTCACTGAGCGCTCCGCTGACCGCGCCGGTGTCGGTTCCGGCATCCTCGGTTTCGGCGGCCTTCACCGTGCCCTTCACCGCGGCGCTGCCGCCCCTGCACCTGCTGCGGCTGCGCCTGGTCGGCCACGACGGCGCCGAGCTCTCGCGCAACGTCTACTGGCGCTACCGGACCCCGGCCGACGCGCGGGAGCTGGCCCGGACCACCACCGACGTCGACCTGCGCACCGGCCCGGCCCGCCGCACCGGCGACCGCTCCGAAATGGTGGTCACCGTGCGCAACACCGGCCGCGCGGTCGCCGCGGGCGTCCGCCTCTCGGCCCGCGACGCGCGAACCGATCAGCGGGTGCTTCCGTTGCGCTGCAGCGAGAACTACCTGTGGCTGCTCCCGGGCGAGACCGCCGAGGTGACGCTCTCCTGGCCCAGCCGGGCCCTTTCGTCCGGGTGGCCGCGCTTGGTGGCGGAAGGTCTCAACCTCCCGCGTCGCACGACCTGAACAATCCGCGGTTCTCGGCGACCCGAAGGAAGACCAGGATGAGAAGAGCATTCGCAGCGGTGGCCACCGGCGTCACCGCGTTGTCACTGGCGACCGCCGTTCCGGCCGGTGCCCGGCCCGCGGTCCCGGCGGTAGGCACCTGGGCGGCGGCACCGGTCGCCGGGCAGACCCTGTTCGGCTGCCCGGGCGGTGATGGCGGGCTGCAGGACCAGACGGTGCGCAATGTCGTCTACCCGAGCGTCGACGGGTCGAAGGTGCGGGTCCGGCTGAGCAACCAGTTCGGCACGTCGCCGCTCGTCGTCCCCGCCTCTTCGATCGGCGTGATCCTCTCCGGTGCGCAGCTGGTGCCCGGGTCGAGCCACCCGCTCACCTTCGGCGGGAGCACCGCGGTGACGATCGTGCCCGGCTCGTCGGTGGTCAGCGACTGGCTCGCGATGCCGGTGCGGGCGCGCCAGGAACTCGCCGTGAGCGTGTACGTGCCGCGGTTCAGCGGCCCGGCCACCGAGCACCCGTCGGCGCAGCAGGACAACTTCGTGTCCAAGACCGGCGACTGGGCCGCCGCCGAGGACTCCAGCGGCTACCCGGCCACAATCCCGTGCTGGTTGTTCGCCGGCGGGGTCGACGTACAACCACTGTCCACTGTGGTCGGTTCGGTCGTCGGGTTCGGTGACTCGATCACCGACGGCGCGAACTCGGCGATGAACGCCAACGACCGGTGGCCGGACGAACTGGGCCGGCGACTGCACGAGCGCCGGGGCACAACGCTGTCGGTGGTGAACGAGGGCCTCGGCGGCAACCAGGTGCTGCAGGACTCGGGACTGTCCGGGGTCAGCGCACTGGCGCGGTTCGACCGCGACGTGCTGAGCCAGCCGGGAGCGCGGGCCGTCATCGTGCTCGAAGGCGTCAACGACATCGGCGCCAGCGATCTCGGTACCCGCCCGCACCTCGCGCCGGACGACCTGATCGCCGCCTATCGGCAGCTGATCGCCCGAGCGCACGCCGCCGGCGTGCGGATCTACGGCGCGACTCTGCCGCCGTTCAAGGGTGCCCTCTACTGGTCGGAGGACGGCGAACACACCCGCGCGGCGGTGAACGACTGGATCTTGCACAGCGGCGAGTTCGACGGCACGGCCGACTTCGCCGCGGCCATCGCGAACCCCGCGGACCCCCAGGTATACGACCCCCAGTACGACAGCGGTGACCACCTCCACCCCGACGACGCCGGCTATCGGGCGATGGCCCAGGCCGTCGACCTGTCCATGCTGGTGCGCGGAGCTACCGGCCCCCGTCCCATGAGCGCCCCGCCCGGGCGGTGACGACGCGCGCCCACTGATCCGGCCGGCCGGCGGCGAGCCGCTCACCGAACTCGGCCACGCCCAAGTCGCACGGCTGCGGGCAGCTGCTCTCGCCACGGTGGATTCGCGTCTCGCCGGCGAGCCGCGCGGCGGGAACCCGGGCGGAGGAAGTGTCGAACGCGTGGGAGTGTCGGTGGAACACCTGTTCATCCCTGACGAGGCGACCATCGCGGTGATGACGGCGAAGTCCACGGTTTCTCACGGTCTCGGAGGTTCCCGTGAGTGGAAAACGGCGTTTGGCGGGGGAATTGCGTGAGCGCCGGCAAGACCCGGACTGTACGTTCAGCCTGGCACTACGGCGTGGTCGTGGATGTGGGCGATCAGGGCGTCCAGACCGGCTTCGAGGGCATCGGTGGTGTGCTGGGCCTGTGCGAGGACAAGCCCGCCCTGCACTGCCGCCAATAGTGCACGGGACAGCATCGTGGCGTCGGTCTCCGGCCGTAGGGTGCCGTTGTCGACCATGGCGGCCAGGCCGGCGCGAATGGCCTCGGACCACGCGGTGAAGCTGGCGGCCAGTGCGTCGCGTGCCCACCGGTGATCGTCGGACAGCTCGCTGGACAGGCTGCCCAGCGGACAACCGCCCGCCCCGTTCTGCCGGCGGGCGGCGTCGACCACCACGTCGCGCCAGGACCGCAGCGCTTCGACGCTGTCGAGGGTGGCCAGCAGCGGTGCCTGGTTCGACAGGATCGTCTCGGACTGGAACGCGATGACCGCGCGGGTGAGATCGTCTTTGTCGGCGAAGTAGTGGTAGATCTGCGATGAGCTGACCCCGGCGGCGTCCCGGACCGCGGGGGTGCTGGTGCCGGCCACGCCATGGCGGTACATGAGATCGGCCGCGGCCCCGACGATCCGCTCGCGCGTCGCGCGACCCTTCCGTGTGCTGGGCGCCTCCGGCGGCGCTGCGCGTGTCGACATCGAACCCTCTCCCAGACTGGACTTGACTATCCAATCCTACCGTGCCAGATTGGATAGGTCGATCCAATCTGAGTGAAGGCAGAGAGTGAGCACTCCGTTGACCACCGTTTTGATCACCGGCGGAACCTCGGGCATCGGCCGGGCGACCGCGCACCTGTTCAGCCAGCGCGGGGCCACGGTGATCGTCACCGGCCGCGACGAGACCCGTGGCCAAGCCATCGCCGCTGCAACCGGCGGGCGCTTCATCCAGGCCGATCTCGCCGCACCCGAGGATGTCCGGCGCCTGGCTACCGAGGCGGGCGAAGTGGATGTGCTGGTCAACAACGCCGGCTACTGGGAGTTGGGCCCCACCGTCGACACCACTGAAGCCGGCTTCGACGCGATGAACGCCATCAACGTCCGGGCCCCGTTCTTTCTTACTGCGGCGCTGGCCCCGACCATGGCCGCACGGGGTCGTGGGGCGATCGTGAACGTCTCCACCATGGTCGCCGCCCGGGGCACCGCCGGCATGGCCGCCTACGGGGCGAGCAAGGCGGCACTGGAGGCACTCACCCGCGCATGGGCGGCCGAGTACGGCCCGGCCGGCGTGCGGGTCAATGCGGTCGCGCTCGGCCCCAGCCGGACTGAGATCATCCAGAGCATGGGCGACATGCTCGACACCCTTGCCGCCGCCAGCCCGCTGGGCCGGGCGAACGAACCGGACGAGGTCGCCCGGGTGATCGCCTACCTGGCCGGGGAGGATGCCCGGCCGATCACCGGAGCCGTGCTCGCCGTCGACGCGGGCCGGGTCGCCACGCTCTGACAGTCCACAATCCACTATCTGAAGAGGACAAGATGATTCTGGTTACCGGCGCGACCGGCACGGTCGGGTCCGAAGCAGTGCGGCTGCTGTCCGCGCGGCACCATCCCACCCGGGCGCTGGTCCGTGACCCGTCCCGCGTGGCGCACCGCGATGAGCTGGCCGACGAGATCGAGATCGTCACCGGCGATTTCGATCGGCCGGAGACGCTGGACGCGGCCCTGGACGGCATCGACACCGTCATTCTGGTGAGCCCGGCCGTGCCGGCTCAGGAGATCGCGGTCATCGACAGCGCCGTCCGGCAGGGCGCGACGCACATTGTCAAGATCACCAGCAAGGCATCGGCCGATTCCCCGGTCGACCGGCGGCGGGGACAGGCGCGGATCGAGGCGCACCTGCACACCACCGGCCTGTCCTCCACACTGCTGCGGTCCAACGCATACCTGCAGAATCTGCTCGCCCTGGCCCCGATGGTCAAGCAAACACGGGGCTTCACGATGTCGACCGGAGAGGGACAGGTCGGCATGATCGACGCCCGGGACGTCGCCGCCGTGGCGACCGCGGTCGCCACGGCGCCGGGCTCGCACGCGGGCCGCGTCTACTGCCTGACGGGCCCGGACCTGATCACCTACACCGGCATCGCGAAAGAACTGTCCGCCACGCTGGGACACGAGATCGAGTACCGCCGGATTCTCCCCGACGAGCATCGGGCCGTGATGATCCGGGCCGGTGTGCCCGAGCCTGTGGCGACCTCGAACGCCCAGGCGTTCGGGCTCATCGCCGACGGCGACGCGGCCTGGCTGACCAGCGACGTGGCGACCCTCACCGGCACCGCGCCGCGCAGCCTGCGCACCTTCATCACCGAGCACGCCGCAGCCTTCGCCTGAACCGGGACAGCGGCAGCGAGATCCACAAACCCGGGGAGTGACATAAGGTTCTGGCATCTCCTCGGCCCGTCAGGCGTTCGGGCCTGAGC
>DASXYS010000115.1:0-32365 GCA_036502365.1 Amycolatopsis sp. | reverse complement strand
TGCGCGCGGCGATGCTGCGCGCGTGGCAGGACTCCCCGACACGGTTCACCGAGGACACCAACGCCGAGCGGGACCTGCGGGTCGGCGCGTATCGGGATCGGCTGTTCGTCGAGCTGGCGCAGAACGCGGCCGATGCGGCGTTCACGGCAGGGACACCCGGGCGCGTTCGGGTGTCCGTTGTGGATGGTGAGCTGCGGGTGGCGAACACCGGCGCGCCGCTGGACACCCGCGGGGTCGAGTCGCTGGCTTCGTTGCGGGCGTCGGCGAAGGAGCAGCAGGACACGGTCGGGCGATTCGGCGTCGGGTTCGCCGCGGTGCTGACCGTGACGGACGAGCCGCGGGTGGTTTCGACCACCGGCGGGGTCGTCTTTTCCGCCGGGCGAACCCGGCAGGAAGCGCAGCGGGACGGCGAAGTCCCGGTGCTGCGCCTGCTCTGGCCGACCGACGAGCAGCCGCCCGCCGGGTACGACACCGAGGTTCGCCTGCCACTGCGCGACCCGGAATCAAGCAAAGCCCTGCTCGACGGGCTTGCCGCCGAGATCCCGGACCTGCTGCTGGCTTTGCCGTGGCTGGCGGAGGCCGACGTCGACGGCCGGGTCTGGACGCGCAGCGGTGACCAGCTCGTCGAGATCCGCGGCCCGGGCGGGGACCGTCGCTGGCTGACGCACGAGGGCTGGGCCGTCCCGGTCGACTCGGACGGCGTGCCGCTGCCGCTGGAGGAGGACGTCCTCCACGCCCCGACTCCCACCGACGACGCGCTTTCGCTGCCCGCGCGGCTCATCGCGCCGGTGCCCGTCGAGCCGTCGCGCCGCCGCGTGCTGCCCGGCGCGGCCCTGACCGCGGCGCTGGAGGCGGCCGCGAAGGACTACGTCGGCCTCGTCCGCACGATCCCGGCGGAGCACCGCTTCGCGCTCGTTCCCGCGGCTGGGTTCCCTCGCTCTACAGTGGACGCGCAGTTGCGCGACCTGGTCTTCGCCGTGCTGTCCCAGGAACCCTGGCTGTCCACTCAGGATGGCGCGGAGATCAGCGGGCGGCAGGCTCGCGTGCTCGACGTGGACGTGCCCGGGCTGCCGCCGCTGCTGGCCGACCTCGTGCCGGGACTGGTACCCGCCCCGCCGGGCGCGGCCCGCGTGCTCAAGCCGGTCTCGGCCCAGCCGCTCACCATCGAGGACGTGCTGGAGCTGCTGACCGGGATCAGCCGTGAACCCGAGTGGTGGCACCGGCTCTACGCGGCGCTGGCCGTCGCGGTCGACACGCACGACGTCTCGCCGGCGCAGCTCGACGGCCTGCCCGTCCCGCTCTCCGACGGCCGTACGCTGCCCGGCGCCCGGGGCGCGCTGCTCGTGGACGGCTCGAACGAGCTGCTCGCCCTGCTGTCCGATGTGGACGTACCGGGCCTGCGCCTGGTGCACCCCACGGCCGCGCACCCGCTGCTGGAACGCCTTGGCGCCAAGCACGCCGACGCCCGGCAGCTGCTCGAAGCCGACCAGGTGCAGTTCGCCGTGGAGCGCAGCGTCGAGGACGTCCGGTCCGGAATGGACGGGATGAACCTCGCCGGCGCCGTGCTCCGGCTGATCGCCGAATGCGGCGACCAGGCCCCGGAGTGGGCGGGCGCGCTCGCGCTGCCCGCCGAGGACGGCTGGCGGCGCGCCGACGAACTCGTGCTCCCCGAATCACCGCTGCTGGACGTTTTCGACCCGGAGGTGTTCGAGGAAGACGGCGCGATGTCCGTCCTCGACGACGAGTTCGCCGAGGACTGGCCGCAGTCCACTTTGGTCGCCACCGGGGTGCTGGACTCGTTCGCCGTGGTCCGTGACGAGGAGCCGCACGAGCCCGACCACGGCCTGCCCGACGAGGAGTCCTGGTGGGACTCGCTGGACCGGCCGCCGCTGACCGTCGCGGCGGTCCGTGACCTCGACCTGGTCGCCGACGATGCGTGGCCCGCCGCGCTCCGGCTGCTGGCCGCGCGGCCCGAGACCTGGCAGGCGCTGCACACCCCCGACGGGCACGCCCGCTGGTGGCTCGCCCGGTACGCGCTGCTGGCCGGTGAGGCGCCGGGCTCGTGGCGGCTGCCCGAGGCCGCCGAGGTGACCGGGCTGTACGACGAGGTGCCCGATCTCGGCCTCAGCGAAGACCTTCTGCTCGCCGCCGGGGTCCGGACCGGACTGGGTTTGTCCACTGTGGAGGACGCGGCCGATCTGCTCGACCGGCTCGGTGACGCCGGCCGCACGCTCTCGCCGGGCCTGGCCGCCAGGGCGCACCGCGCACTCGTGGAGTCCGATGTGGACGTCGAGGAGCTGGGCGCGCCCGTCCGGGTCCGCGTCGCCGACGGGTCCGTGGCCGAGGCTGAGCACGCCGTGGTCCTCGACGTGCCCTGGCCCGCCGCGGCGCTGGACGCCGCCCGGATCGTCGCCGCGACCGAGGAGCCCGAGCGGCTCGCCGAACTGCTCGACCTGCCGCTGGCCTCCAGCCTGACGGCCGAGGTCACCAGCGCCGGCGAGTACGTCCCGTGGGCCGGCCTGCCCGCGCTGCGGCTGGTCGCCGACCAGCTCGGCCTGGTGCTGCCGGACGGCGGCCCGCTGCTGCACGACTCGCTGACCGTCACGCTGGACGGCGCGGACCACGACGTTCCGTGGTGGACGGACGGGCGGCTGCACGCGGCGGACACTTCGGAGGGGCTGGCGCGGGCGTTCGCCTGGGCCACCGGGCACTGGGCGGAGCGCTACCGCATCACCGCACTGCTCGACGACCCGTCGCCCCGCACCCTGCTGAACTGAAGGACTCGTGAGTGGCTATGACGGTTCTAACCGGCATGAACACTCACGAGCCCTAGACCCGCTGAGCCGACTTCGAGCCCCGCTTGGCGGCCGCGCGCTGCCAGAAGATGATGCCGAAGCCGATGAAGCCGAGCACGATCCCCGAGAACGCGGTCCACACCCAGACGCCGTCGGCCACGAAGAACAGGACCACCAGCGCGACCACCCACGCCGAGGTGCCTACGATCACGACCGGGGTCAGGTCGGTCAGCCGCTTCGGCAGGTCCGGCGTGTGTCGCAACGAGCCCGTAACCTCCGGGGAATTGATCGGTTCATCCACATGGTGAAGGGTACCCCCGGGGCCACGCCCGCGAAGTTTGTCTCGCGGTGGTCGGCCGGGTACACAGCACACAGATAGGCAGGCGGATGTCGGAGCAGTCGCAGCGGCCGGAAGAGCGCGGCGTGTCCACTCTGGACCGGTTCTTCAAGATCACCGAACGGGGTTCGAGCGCGGGCCGGGAAATCCGCGGCGGCGTCGTCACCTTCGTGACCATGGCCTACATCGTGGTGCTGAACCCGTTGATCATCGGCAGTTTCTCGGCCGATACCCCGTCCGCGCACAAGGACGTGCTGGGCAACATCCTGCCGGTGCCGCAGGTCGCGGCCGTCACGGCGCTGGTCGCCGGCGTGCTGACGATCCTGATGGGCCTGGTCGCGAACTACCCGTTCGCCATCGCCACCGGTCTCGGCATCAACAGCCTGCTCGCCGTCACCATCGCGCCGCAGATGACCTGGCCCGAGGCCATGGGCCTGGTGGTGATCGAGGGCGTGATCATCGTGCTGCTCGTGCTCACCGGCTTCCGGACGGCGGTGTTCCGCGCGGTGCCGCCGGCGCTGAAGTCGGCGATCGCGGTGGGCATCGGCCTGTTCATCTGCCTGATCGGCCTGGTCGACGCCGGGTTCGTGCGCCGGCTGCCGGACGATGCGCACACCACGGTCCCGGTGGGCCTCGGCATCAACGGCTCCATCGCGTCGTGGCCGACGGCCGTGTTCGTGGTCGGCCTGCTGCTCACCGCCATCCTGGTGGCCAAGAAGGTGAAGGGCGCGATCCTGATCGGCGTGCTGACCTCGACGGTGCTGGCGATCGTCGTCGAGGCGATCGTGAAGGCCGGGCCGTCGAACGGCACCGACCCGAAGGGCTGGAACCTCGGCTACCCGGCGCTGCCCGGCCAGGTGGTCGGCCTGCCGAACCTGTCGCTGGTCGGCGACGTCTCGTTCGGCGCCTGGAGCCGGCTGCCGATCATCACCGTGGTGCTGCTCGTGTTCACGCTCGTGCTCGCCGACTTCTTCGACGCCATGGGCACGATGACCGGGCTGGGCAAGGAAGCCGGCCTGATCGGCAAGGACGGCCAGCTGCCCAACGTCGGCAAGGCGCTGTTCGTCGAGGGCCTCGCGGGCGCGGCCGGCGGCTTCGGCTCGGCCAGCTCGAACACGGTGTTCGTGGAGTCCGCGTCCGGCATCGCGGAGGGTGCGCGCACCGGCCTGGCGAACGTCGTCACGGGTGTGCTGTTCCTGGCCGCGATGTTCCTGACGCCGCTGTACCAGGTGGTGCCGGTGGAGGCCGCCGCGCCGGCGCTGGTGGTCGTGGGCGCGCTGATGATGACGCAGGTCAAGGAAATCGACTTCACCGACTTCTCGATCGCGCTGCCGGCGTTCCTGACGATCGTGGTCATGCCGTTCACCTACTCGATCGCCAACGGCATCGGCGCCGGTTTCGTGAGCTACGTGGTGATCCGCGCGGCGACGGGCAAGGCCCGGCAGGTCCACCCGCTGATGTGGATCATCGCGGTGGCCTTCGTCGCGTACTTCGCGGTGGGGCCGATCCAGGCCTTGCTCAACTGACGGTGATCAAGAGGGTGGCGGGGTTCACCCTGGGGCGCCATTTTCGTAAGGTATGCTAACTATATGTCCGGCGACACGCACGAGCGCTCCCTCGCGAGCCGCCTGCGTCTCGCAGTGGTCCGGCTCAACCGCCGGCTCCGGGCACAGCGCGTGGGTGACGACGTCACGTTGACGCAGGTCGCCGCGCTGTCCACCTTGCACAAGTGCGGTGCGCTGACCCCCGGCCAGCTCGCCGCGAAGGAAGGCGTCCAGCCGCCCTCGATGACGAGGGTGATCGCCGCGCTCGAGGAGATGGGGTTCGTCGAGCGGCGCCCGCACCCGACCGATGGCAGGCAGGCCATCGTCGAGCTGTCCGAGGACGGGCTCGCGTATGTGCGGAAAGCCATCTCGGTGCGGGAGGCGTGGCTGGACCGGCAATTGGCCGAACTCGGCGAGGAAGAGCTGGACGTGCTCTCCCGCGCCGCTGAGATCATCGACAGGATGGCGGGGAACTAACACCGGTGACCACCACGGGTAGCGAAACAGACAGTACGGCCGATACCACTGCTACCCGGGAAACGGCACCGATGCCGTCGCGCCCGTCGACATCCGCTCCACCCGGTGAGACCGGTCCAGACCACGCCGGGATGCCGAAACTGCCGTTGCCGCAAGCGGAATCGGCGCACGCTTCGCACGCTGCGAAAGCGGAGCCGTCGAAGCCCAAGACGCGCGGCATGTTCTCCTCACTCGGGGTCCGCAACTACCGGCTGTTCTTCAGCGGCCAGGTGATCTCGAACATCGGCACCTGGATGCAGCGCATCGCGCAGGACTGGCTGGTGTTCACCCTCAGCGGCAACAACCCGCTCGCGCTCGGCATCGCGGTCGCGCTGCAGTTCACCCCGACGCTGCTGCTCTCGCTGTGGGCCGGCGTGCTCGCCGACCGCGTCGACAAGCGGCGGATGCTGATCGTCATCCAGGTGGTGAACACCGTGCTGGCCGGGTCGCTCGGCCTGCTCGACCTGACCGGCGTGGTCGCGCTCTGGCACGTTTACCTGCTGTGCGTGCTGCTCGGCGTGACCTCCGCGATCGAGGTGCCGACCCGGCAGTCGTTCGTCGCCGAGATGGTGGGCCGCGACCAGGTGACCAACGCCGTCGCGCTGAACTCCTCGATCTTCAACATGGCGCGCATCGTGGGCCCGGCGATCGCCGGCTTCGCGATCACCTGGGTGGGCACCGGCTGGCTGTTCATCACGAACGCGGTGAGCACGGTCGCCGTGGTCGCCGGGCTGGCGCTGATGAACCCGGCCAAGCTGTTCCGCGGCCCGGCGATCCCACGCGCCAAGGGCCAGCTGATGGAGGGCCTGCGCTACGTGCGCCACCGCTCCGACCTGGTGACGGTGATGGTGCTGATGTTCTTCGTCAGCACGTTCGGGATTACTTATTTCACCTCGTTGCCGATCGTGGCGGCGAACGTCTTCCACACCCAGGCCGACGGTTACGGGCTGTTGTCCACGCTCGTCGCGGTGGGGACTTTCACGGGCGCGCTGGCGTCCGCGCGGCGCGGGATCAAGAGCCGTCCGCGGGTGCGGCTGATGCTGATCTCCGGCGCGCTGCTGGGGCTGTTCGAGTTCGTCACCGCGTTCATGCCGACCTACCTGGCGTTCGGCCTGGGCCTGATCCCGCTCGGCTTCGCCACGATCACCTTCCTGAACACGGCGAACGCACTGGTGCAGACGTCGGTCTCGCCGGAGATGCGCGGCCGCGTGATGGGCATCTACGTGCTGGTCCTGATCGGCGGCAACCCCATCGGCGGCCCCATGACGGGCTGGATGGCCGACGCCTTCGGTGGCCGCTCGCCGTTCTACATCGGCGGCGCGGTCTCGCTCCTGGCGGCCGTGGTGTGCGCGCTGGTGCTCATTCGCCGCGGCGGCGTGAGCCTGCCGGTCCGCCGCTTCGGCAACGGGCTGCGGGTGCTGAAACGCGAACGCGTCTGACCGCTGCCCGGTCTGGTCTCTCGCCGCTTCCCGCGGTTGGGGAAGCGGCGGGGATCGGGTAAACTGTTGGTGCGCTGGTTAGTAAACCGGCGAAGTGAACCCGGCAGCCTTCCGGACGGTGGGTGGGCCGGGTTTCGCATGTACAGGGTCAGACGACTCGGATGTCGGTCACCAGTTCCCGCACCCGCTTCTTCCACTGCCCGCCTCGCTGCCAGCACCAGGCGATGGCGTCCGGAATGACCAGCAGCAGTTCTTCGTGGGCCCGGAAGTGCCGGTACTCCAGCGCTTCTTGACAGTCATGAGTCCGGACGGCTCGGTACAACGTCCTGCGATCGACATCGAGGATCGATTCGTCGGTCTCCAGCACCAGCATCCGTGCACCGGTTGCAGCGAGGTCGGTTACCAGGATGGTCGGGTGGCGGCCGTCGCTCTCGCTGGTGAAGTGGAGGCGGCGCTGACCGGGCATGACCAACACGGGCGAGGTCATCGGAGGATTGTCCCGTACGACCCCGACACCCGATTCGCCACTCGAACGAGTGAGACCCGGGTCTCCGGCAGGACAGGGTTGCGGATCTTGATGAGGTTAGGCTAACCTAATACACGTCCGCTTCGTGGTGGGAGCGGCAGTCAGTTCGGGAACGGACGGAGCCCTGCACCCGGGAAGCCCGGGGGCGGGGCTCCGTTCATGTGAAGAACCGGTTCGTGTGAGAGAACCGCGTCCCCAAGGGCTCCTCAAGTCCGGTTCATGGTCGAATCCTGGCTCGGTGTCGTCAAGGGGTGGCCACCCGGCTGCAGCGGCAGCCGTGGCAGTGACAGGCCGAAGTACACGCGGTACGCCGTCCGCACGGCGGACTCCGAGGGCAGCAGCACCTCGTGGCGCCCGCCGTCCACGGTTTCGATCAGGCGGTCGCCCGAGAGGGTCACGCGGCCCTGCGAGGTGGGGCGCGTGCAGGTCAGGGTCCGGGTGAAGTGCGAGGTCGGCGAGGTCGAGTGCCACCACGCCATCGGGACGAAGTCGGGCAACGTCCGCGGGCGGCGTTCCAGGCGGTAGACCGGTTCGCCGTCGCGCAGCACGTCGATGTCGCCGTGCGGGGCGTCGAGCATCAGGAACTCGCCCTCCGGGTCCTCCTGCGGCGCGACGGCCGAGAGGGCCAGCGGCGCCTGGCTGAAGCTGCCGAAGCCGACGTCCACCAGCCACGGCTCGTCCAGCTCCACGATGATCGCGGCGTGGTCCAGCGGCGCGCCGGGGGTGCCGTCGGCGTGGAAGACCTGGGCGCCGTGCAGGGTGGCGGCGAAGCCGAGTTCACGCAGCAGCGCGGCGAAAAGGCCGTTCAGCTCGTAGCAGAAGCCGCCGCGACGGCGGCACACGATCTTGTCGAACAGCGCGTCTTCGGTGAGCTCGATCGGCTCACCCAGGTGCACGCTCAGGTTCTCGAACGGCACCCGCTCGAGGTGGCGCGCTTGCAGTACCCGCAGGGCGGCCAGATCCGCGGCCACCGGAAGGGCGAGATCGAGGCGGGCCAGGTAGGCATCGACGTCCATGCCCCCACTCTCACACCTCCAGTGCACTCCAGGTCAAGCGAAAACCGGGGCCCTCCCACTGAAGAGAGGACCCCGGTTGGCGTGCCAGATGTGAAACTCAGCCGAGCAGCAGGCCGTTGCCGCCGGCGACGGCGTTGTCGAAGCGCTTGCTGATCTCGGCCCAGTTGAAGATGTTCCACAGGGCCTTGACGTACTCGGGCTTCACGTTCTTGTAGTCCAGGTAGAACGCGTGCTCCCACACGTCGACCAGCAGGATCGGCGTGGTCGGCAGGATCAGGTTGTTGTGGTGGTCGCGCAGCTGCTGGGTGATCAGCGTCTTGCCGATCGGGTCCCAGGAAAGCGCGCCCCAGCCGTTGCCCTGGATCGTGGTCGAGACCGCGGTGAACTGGGCCTTGAACTTGTCGAAGGACCCGAACGCCTCGTCGATCGCGGCGGCCAGCTCGCCGGTCGGCTTGTCGCCGCCTTCGGGCGAGAGGATCTTCCACCACACGACGTGGTTGGCGTGGCCGGCCAGGTTGAAGGCCAGCGTGGTCTCCAGGCCGACGATGTTGCCGAAGTCGCCGGCGTCGCGCGCCTCGGCGATCTTGTCCAGCGTGTCGTTCGCGCCCTTGACGTAGGCCGCGTGGTGCTTGCTGTGGTGCAGCTCGTTGATCTCGCCCGAAATGTGCGGCGCGAGCGCGCTGTAGTCGTAGTCGAGATCGGGCAGCTCGTACCGGGCCATTGGCCCTCCTTCTGTCTTCGACACAAGTTTCTAGTACCGAACCTAGTAGCACACCCGCCTCCCCGGCGAGCGGGGGCGGTGTCGTCACCACAGGGTGGGACCACTCGTTCGTCAGGGGCCTACCCGGGGGCAACCCCTGCGAAACCCAGCCTTGTACCTCGACCAAACTAGAGGTCAACCGGCTGTGACCGGACTCATCCGCCGGGGCGTCAGGCGACCCGGTAGCGGTCGAGGTCCCTGGCCAGTTCGTCGAAAACGGCGACGTTGCACTCGAACGCCACGGCCGTCTCGTTGATCACCCGCGCGCGCTCGTCTTCGCCCCACGGAGCGGTGTCGAGCTTCGCGCGGTAACGGTCGCGGAACGCGGGCGCGCTGCCGATCTCGTCGAAGTGGTAGAACATCGTCCCCGCTTGGTCGAGGCCGAACTTCTTCTCCAGCAGACGGCGGATGACCTGGCCGCCGGCGATGTCGCCGAGGTATCGCGTGTAGTGGTGGGCGACGTAGCCGCCGGCCCACGAAGCCGCTTCGCCGACGCGCGCCGCGTACGCCTCTGTGCTCGCGAGCGGCCGGATCTCGGTTCGCCAGTCCGGGCCGACGAGGTGGGCGAGGTCTGTCTCCAGTGCGGGCAGCCGGCGCAGTTCGTCGAACACGAACTCACCGCCGACGGAGTCGACGGCCATCCGGTCGCTGGCCCGCTCGATCGCCTGGTAGATGAAGTAGTACTGGACCGCCAGCCGGGTGTACCCGGCCAGCGACAGCTCGCCGCCCAGCAGCGCGTTCATGTAGTCGGAGTGGTTGGCCCGGTCGTGCAGCACCCTGGTCGAGGCGCGCAGCGTCGCGGAGAACGGGCGGGTGTCGAGGTCCGTGGTCACCGACATGAAGACGCCTCCAGCGATCGATCTGACAGCCTGTCAGAAAGATCGTAGGGCACGACGGCGGCTTAGGCTACCCTAAATCGGGCGTGGATCCGGAACTTCACTCGTCCCGAGCGCCCGCAGGACGAAGCCGACGGCGGCCTCGATCGCGGCGTCCAGCTGGTCGGCGGGCACGTCGATCACCTGCCGGCTGCCCAGTGCGGCGGTCACCATCGGGATGACGACGTCCACGTCCTGGGCCGGCCAGCACCCGGCGTCGACGCCCGCGAGCAGTACCGCGCGCAGCTGCCCGGTGATCGGGTCGGCGTGCGCGCTGATCCGCCGGTACGCCGACGGCGCGAGCGCCGACTCCAGCGCCCCGCCCGGCGGCAGGTGGTACTCGGCGAGCACGCGCAGCTGCAGCCGGACGAACGTGGCGAGCTGCCGGACCGGGTCGGCCTCCGCCTCGACCGCGTCGCGCAGCCGCGTGACGTATCGGGCGGCCTCGTCCTCCACGAAGGCGACGAGCAGGCTTTCCTTGTCCGGGAAGTGGTTGTACAGCGCGGTGCGCCCGAGCCCGGCCTCCGCCGCGATGCCGGACAGGGTGATCGCGTCGAAGCCGCGTTCGTAGAGCTGTGCGCGCAGCACGTCGAACACCCGGGCGCGGACCTCGCGCCGGTGCGCCTCGATCGAGCCGCCGAGCACCTTCGGCATCCGCTTCACCCCCGCTTTGGTGCTCCCACTCTAAGGGAAAGGGCGGCCACGCCAAGGGAAAGGGCGGCGCCGCTCAGTCGGTGAGCGGCCAGGTGTGCACGGGCTCGCCCTTCGCGGACAGCTCCAGGTAGCGGCCCAGCATCCGGTTCAGCGCCGTCTCGCGGTCGTCGCCGCGGTTCTGCGCGCGCTGCACGTAATCACGTTGCCAGGTCGAGCCGCTGCGCCGCGCCAGGCACCGCCGCTCGATGATGCCGAGGTACTTCACCCGTGCCTCGTCGGAGACTTCGGAGCGGCGCAGGCCCTCGTGCGCCAGCGGCAGCAGCACGCGCAACGCCAGCTCGTCCGGCGGGATCCAGCCGATGCCCGGCCAGTACAGCTGCGCGTCGAAGCTCTTGCGCGCGCCCGCGTACAGGTTTTCCTCCGCGGCCTGGAACGACATCTGCGTCCACACCGGCCGCTCCTGCTCGGCCAGCGCCCGTTGCGCGCCGTAGAAAAACGCCGCATTGGCAACGATGTCAACGACAGTCGGCCCGGCCGGCAGTACGCGGTTCTCCACCCTGAGGTGGGGCAGGCCGTCGACCACGTCGTACACCGGGCGGTTCCAGCGCCAGATGGTGCCGTTGTGCATCCGCAGTTCGGTGAGCTTCGGGGCCTGGCCCGCCTCCAGTGCTTCGATCGGGTCCTCGCCGTCGGTCTCGGGCAGCAGCCCGGGGAAATACCGGACGTTTTCCTCGAACAGATCGAAGATCGACGTGATCCACCGCTCGCCGAACCACACGCGTGGGCGCACGCCCTGGTTCTTCAGCTCCTCCGGCCGGGTGTCGGTGGCCTGCTGGAACAGCGGGATGCGCGTCTCGTGCCAGAGCGCTTTGCCGAGCAGGAACGGCGAATTCGCGGCGAGCGCGATCTGCACACCGGCCAGGCACTGCGCCGCGTTCCAGTGCGCCGCGAATTCCTCGGGCGCGACCTGGAGGTGCAGCTGAACCGAGGTGCAGGCGGCTTCCGGAAGAATGGATTCCGAATAGCTGCGCAGCCTTTCCGGCTGCGCGCCGGGAAGCGCCGCGCCCTCCATGGAAAGCGAGATCCGCTCGCCGCGCGCGGCGAAGATCTGGTCATTGAGTGACGAGTAACGCGTTTTGTTGGTGAGCCATTTTTGGTCGAAGTGCTCTTGGCGCAGGGTGGGCAGGATGCCGATCATGGCCAGCGTCGAGCCGGTGTCGGTGGCCTTCGCCGCCGCCTTGCCGAGGTACGCCTGGAGGTCGTCTTCCAGCTGTAGAGCCGAATCTCCGGCCAGCGGCCGCGGCGGCACGTTCAGCTCGAGGTTGTGCTGGCCCAGCTCGGTGGTGAACGACGGATCGTCGATCGCCTCGAGCACCGCGGTGTTCGTCATCGAGGGGCGCAGCCGGCCGTCGACCAGGTTCAGCTCCACTTCGAGCCCGATGTTCTTACGGGGAAAGGAAAAGCTTCCATCCGTGAGCATGCGGGCCAACGTGTCGAGACAACGCTGGACCTTACGGCGATACCGTCCGCGGTCGAGTTGAACCGACGGTGCGGCCGAGAGATCCGTACCCATGTGTGACGCGCTCCTTGGCTGCGATCCGCGGGTGTCCGGGCGGGGACTGCCAGGGCGCCCACCGTTGCACAGTGCGACACGGCGGGCTAGCGGCCAAACTGGTGCTCTCTGTCACGGCGGGTTAACTCACCGCAAAAACCCCCCGTTCGTACCAGGGAATGCCCGTCGTTCGGACCAGCCAGGCGGGCTGAGGGCGGATGTCAGACTGTGCGGGTGGCCGAACTGATCTTCACCGAGGACCGGGCGAATCCGGGGCTCGACGACTTCCGTGACTTGTCCACAGCGGACCGGCGCCCGGACCGTCCCGGTGGGCGGGGACTGGTGATCGCCGAGGGGACCGTGGTGGTCGGGCGGATGCTCGCTTCGCGTTATCCGGTGCGCGCATTGCTCGGCGTGGAACGGCGATTCCACGAATTGGCGGACGAGTTGGAGGGGATCGACGCACCGGCGTATGTGACATCCGCGGAGACGATGGCCGAAGTCGTCGGCTTCCACCTCAACCGCGGGGTGCTGGCGGTCGCCGATCGCCCGGCGCCGCCGACGGTGGACGAGGTGGTCGCGGGCGCGCGCGTGCTCGCCGTGCTGGAGGGGGTCGGCGACCACGAGAACCTCGGCGCGCTGTTCCGCAACGCCGCCGCGCTCGGTGTCGACGGGGTGCTGCTGGCGCCCGGCTGCTCCGACCCGCTGTACCGGCGAAGCGTCCGCGTTTCGATGGGCCACGTGCTGCGCGTCCCGTTCGCGACGTTCGATCACTGGCCTGGCGGGCTGGATGTGCTGCGGGAAAAAGGTTTCCGGGTCGCGGCGCTCACCCCGCGGGCCGATTCGGTGCCGTTGCGAGGTTTGCGCGCCCGGGTGCCGGGCCGTATCGCGCTGCTGCTCGGCGCCGAGGGACCGGGACTGTCGGCCGAGGCGATCGCGGCCGCCGACCTGGCCGTGCGGATCGAGATGGTGCCGGGGGTCGACTCGCTGAACGTCGCCACCGCGGCCGCCGTCGCGTTCCACGAGGTGGCCGCCACCGGCTGACGAGGTGCCACGCCGCGGGGGCGCCCACTACTAAGGTGGCACACGCTGATGGGGATTCACCGGCGTGGAAGGACACTATGGAGCTGCGGATCCGCGGTGAGCGCGCGGTGCTCGCCGGTCCGGGCGGCGAGCACGCGCGTGAAGTCGACCCGCGCCGGCTCGCGATCGGTGCCGACCTGGCGCAGGCGCTGCACGAATGGGCGCGCGTCGCGTCGGCGGTGTCGCGCACCGGGCCGGACACCGACGTTGCGGGCTCGGTGGTTTCGCAGCGCGGCCGTCAGCTCGCCGGACGGCTGGCCGCGGTGATGGGGACCCCGGTGCGGTTCGTCGACCCGGTGTCGGGCGTGGAAACGGTGGTGGAACCCCCGCCGTCGGCGCCCGGCGCACGCGAGCCGCGGCGCGCCCGGCACCGCCGCGAGCCGGTGCCGTGGTTCACGGGGCTGACCGTGTCCGCGTTCGCCACCGTGCTCGTGATGGTCGCGATGCTCGCGCTGGCGGGCACGTTGGCCCGTGAGACCAGCGGGTGGCTCGCCGTGCTGGCGGCCCTCGTGGTGACCGGCGGGATCGCGCCGTCGCTCTGGCTGGGCCGTAACCTGCCGATCCTGCGCTGGGCGGTGCTCGGCGCCGGGGTCGGCCTCGTGGCGGCTTGGGTCGGCGTGCTGGTGATTGTCTTCTGAGTGGTGGCCGACGACCGCGGCCCGGCCGATACTGACGTGATGGCCCCTGTGGACGAAGTCCGGAAACGCTGCCTCGCCCTGCCCGAGGCGTCCGAACGGATCAGCCACGGCGAGCCGACCTGGTACGTCCGCGAGAAGAAGGCGTTCGTCCGGTTCGCCGACAACCACCACGGGGACGGGCGGCTCGCGTTCTGGTGCCCGGCGCCGCCCGGTGCGCAGGAGGAACTCGTGCGCACCGAGCCGGACCGGTTCTTCCGGCCGCCGTACGTGGGGCACCACGGCTGGCTCGGGGTGCGGCTGGACGTGGACGTCGACTGGGCCGAGGTGGACCGCATCGTCCGCGACGCCTATCGGCTGGCCGCGCCGAAGGCCCTGGCCGCGCTCGTCGAGGATTAACCGCGCTGTGAGCGGACGCCCAGCAGGACGTCCTCCCACGACGGCACGATCGGATGGTTCTTCTTGGCCTTCGCGCGCTGGCCTTCGTCGGACTCGGCGCCGGCAGCGTCGGCAGCGTCGTCATCGGACGGCGGAACACGCGGGATTTCGCGCGTGTCGTCCTCTTCGCCCTCTTCCGGGCGGGTGGGCGCCTCGATGACGCGCACCTCGTCGGCGGAGTCGAGCGTCGGCTGGACCGCGGTGTCACGGGCCGGCTCCAGCGCGCGGACCGTGCGCGGGGCGCGGTAGGCGTTGGGGTTGAGCAGCACCTCGGCGTTCTCGTCCAGCGCCTGCACGGTGCCGCCGTGCGCGCCGGGGGCGAACGACCAGTGCGCGCGGTTGTCCGAGCGGCCGGCCTTCCACCGCAGCACGACCACCCACTTGCCGTCGTCGCCGCGCCAGGAGTCCCACTTGGCCTGGGTGTAGTCGTGGCCGCGGACGCCGAACGCGTACGCGATCACCTCGCCCAGCGTCTGCACGTCGGGGCCGTCCTCGCGGACGGGGTGCGCGCTCTGCGCCAGCTCCGCGGTGCGGGAGCGCTCGAGCAGCACGGGGTAGGCGAAGCGCTCGACGCGCTGCGCCGAAACGCCGGAACCGCCCGCCACCTGCTCGACGGACTCTCCCGCGCGGATTCGCGCCTGGATCTCGCGTGGCCGCATCTGGCTCTCCAACTCGATTTCGATCTGGCCCAGCCGGGCGATGTCACCCCTCGCCGCCGCGCGCAGTCTCTCATCGGCCGGGAGCAGGAAGCGCGTACGGCTCGCCGGGTCTTCGAGCACGATGGACTTGCCGTCCTCGTGCAGCCCGATCACCCGTAGCGCCCGCATTTCTCGCCTCCCCGATCTTCACCTTTGTGGGTGCTTACGTTAGATCGGCGCGTCGACTTGACGTGCGAGGCGCGCCGATGCTTCACCCGCTTGCTGTCTTTTCACTTTGATCTTCGATATCTTCTCAGGCCGACCCGGTCAGTGGATCGCGTGACACGCCGACCACGTTCTGTCACGAATGAGTGGAATACCCGCTGGGCGGCAACCGGATCTCGACCACAAGCCCGCCCCGCGGACCCGGCCTCGCCGACGCCTCGCCGTCGTGCGCCTGGGCGACCGACCGCACGATCGACAGCCCGAGACCGGCGTTGCGCGAGTTGCCGGTCCGCTCGCCGGCGAGCCGCCGGAACGGCTCGAACACCGTGGCCGCCGCGTCCGCAGGCACCACCGGGCCCGAGTTCCGGACGGTCAGCGCCGGGTCGCCGCTGATCTCGACGTGCACCCAGCCACCGCGGGTGTTGTAGGTGATCGCGTTGACCACGAGGTTCGTCACCAGGCGTTCGAGCAGCACCGGGTCGCCGGCGACGGTCCGCGCGCGCAGGTTCGGCTCGATGACAACCCCGGCCTCCTCGGCCTGGGCGGCGGTCGCGGTGAGGACGCTGCGGACCACCTTGTCCAGCCGCACCGGCGAGCGCGAGGGCAGCCCGCGGTCACTGCGCGCCAGCACCAGCAGGCCCTCGATCATCCGTTCGCTGCGCTCGTTGGTCAGCAGCAGGTGCTCGCCGAGCTTGCGCAGCTCGGGCCCGGCTTCCGGGTCGGCCAGCGCCACCTCGATCAGCGTCCGCTGCACGGCCAGCGGGGTCCGCAGCTCGTGGGAAGCGTTGGCGACAAAGCGTTTCTGGCTGTCGAAGGACTCGCCGAGCCGGTCGAGCATGCCGTCGAAGGTGTCGGCCAGCTCCTTCAGCTCGTCTTCGGGACCGTTGAGGTTGATCCGCCGGTCCAGCCGTCCGGCCTCGAGCTTCCGGGCGGTCGAGGTGATCGTGTGCAGCGGCCGCAGCGTGCGGCTCGCCATCACCCAGCCGAAGAACACAGCCAGCGCGGCTGCGACGAGCAGCGCGACCGCGGACCCGACCAGCAGGGTGGACAGCGTGGCCGAGCGGTAGTCCGTGATCGCCGCCTGGGTGGCCGCCACGAGCTTGAGGCTCGACGGCGTCCGCTCCACCGGGATGGCCGGCGTGACCGGGTAGGTCATGGCCTCGGCGCGCCCCTGGACCGCCGTCGTGGCGAACTGGGTGGCGTCCGGCAGCGTGCGGTTCACCAGGACGTAGTTGATCAGCAGCAGCACGAGCCCGGCGAGCAGGAACAGGCCGCCGTACATCGCGGTGAGCCGGTTGCGGACCGACAGCCGGGGGCGCCTCACGCGCCGAACCGGTAGCCGGCGCCGGGCACGGTCTCGATCACCGGCGGCTCGCCGAGCTTGCGGCGAAGCGTCATCACCGCCACCCGCACGGCGTTGGTGAACGGGTCGGCGTGCTCGTCCCAGGCTTTCTCGAGCAGGTCCTCGGCGCTCACCACCGTGCCTTCGGCCCGCATCAGCACCTCCAGCACAGCGAACTCCTTCGGGGACAGCGGCAGGAACCGGCCCGCGCGGGCGGCCTGGTGCCGGGGCAGGTCGAGCACGACGCCGCCGCGTTCCAGTACCGGCGGCAGCGCGGGGCGCGCCCGGCGGCCCAGCGCCTGGACCCGGGCGACCAGCTCGGCGAACGCGAACGGCTTGGTCAGGTAGTCGTCGGCGCCCAGCCCGAGCCCGGCGACGCGGTCGGTGATGTCGGCGGCGGCGGTCAGCATCAGCACCCGCGCCTCGCCGCCGGTCGCCAGCACCGCGGAGCACACCTTGTCGCCGTGCACCACGGGCAGGTCGCGGTCCAGCACGACCACGTCGTAGGAGTGCACGCCGACCCGCTCCAACGCCTGGCCGCCGTCGTAACAGACGTCGACGGCCATCGAGAACCGGCGCAGTCCCTCGGCAATCGAGTCGGCCAGCAGCTGCTCGTCCTCCACCACCAGTACGCGCACCGGCCCAGTCTGCCCGGCCGGGGGATAAGGGCCGCATAAGCGGATTCGCTTAGCCCGCCGGAATCGCCCGATCCGTAGAACTTCGGGCCGGAGCCGGGACTGGCCGGCAGGAGGAGGAGCTATGCGGAAACGACAGGTGGCCGTGGTGGCGGGGCTGGCGGCACTGCTGCTGGCGGGCTGTGGCGGTGGGGGCGGCGGGGCCGACAAGGTGGCGTCGATCTCGAGCCCGCCGAGCACTTCGGCGGCGAAGGACGCGGCGGGCGGTGGCGAGAAAGCCGACCCGGAACAGGAAAAGCAGATGTTGCAATTCGCGAAATGCATGCGGGACAACGGCATCGACATGCCGGACCCGAAGCCGGGTTCGGGCGGGATGTCGATCGCGCTGCCGGCCGGCGGCGCCGGCGACATGGACAAGATGACCAAGGCGCAGGACGCCTGCAAGAAGTTCCTGCCCAACGGCGGCCAGCCGAAGCCGCTGAACCCGCAGCAGCTGGACGAGGCGCGCAAGCGGGCGCAGTGCATGCGTGACCACGGCGTCGACATGCCGGACCCGGACGGGAACCACGCCGGCACGATCAACCTCGGCGGCTCGGGTGACCAGGCCAAGACCCAGGCCGCCATGAAGGCCTGCGGCTTCGGTGACGCCGGCGCGCCGGCCGCGCCCGCGGCGGGCGCGAAGTGACCGGACCGGAGCGTCCACGCCGCCGTCGCGCCCGCTGGTTCGTCGCGGTCGCCGTGGCCGTGGTGGTGCTGGGCACGACTTCGGTCGTGGTCCTCACACGTGTCGCCGAAGGCACTTCGGGGCCGGCCGCGGCCCCGCCGCAGGTCGAGACGGCGGAGGTGACCAAAACCGACCTGAGCGACGCGGAGGAGGCCGACGGCACGCTCGGCTACGGCGCGGAAACCTCGGTCACCGGCCGGAAACCGGGCACGCTCACGTCGCTGCCCGCGGCGGGCTCGACCATCTCGCAGGGCAAGTCGGTCTACAGCGTCGATGCCAAGCCAGTGCCGCTCTTCTACGGCACCCTGCCGTTCTACCGCGACCTGGCCGACGGCGTTGACAAAGGCCCGGACGTCAAGGAGCTGGAGGAGAACCTCCAGGCACTGGGCTTCGGCGGCTTCGGCGCGCCGGACACGAAGTTCACCTCGGCCACCGCCGCGGCCGTGAAGAAGTGGCAGAAGTCGCTGGGCGTCGAGCAGACCGGCACGTTCGGCCAGGGTGACGTCGTGCTGTCGGCGGGCGAGATCCGCGTCTCCACCGTCACCGGCCAGCTCGGCGGGCCGGGTGCCGGCGAGGTGCTCAAGACGACCGGCACCGGACGGTCGGTGACCGTCAAGCTCGACGCCGCCAAGCAGGCGCTGGCCCAGGCTGGGGCGAAGGTCGGCCTGACGGTCAACGGCACCGGGACCACCGGCACGGTCACCGATGTCGGGCACACCGCCGAGCAGGGCAAGGACGCCGCGGGCCAGCCCAACGGCACGTTGACGATCACCGTCACGGTGAGCCTCGACGACCCGAAGGCGGCCGGCTCGCTCGACTCCTCGCCGGTGACCGTCCGGTTCACCAAGGACGTGCACAAGGGCGTCCTCGCGGTCCCGGTCGGCTCGTTGCTCGCGCTCGCCGAGGGCGGTTACGCCGTTGAGGTCGACGATCAGGGGAAGCGGCATCTGGTGGCGGTCAAGACCGGGATGTTCAGCGCCGGCAAGGTCGAGGTCTCCGGGGCCGGGCTCGCCCCCGGTGTGCGGGTGGTGACGACCTCGTGACCCCGGTCCTCGCCGCGCACGGGGTTTCGCGCACCTACCCGGGCGGGGTGGCCGCGCTGCGCGACGTCTCGCTTTCGCTCGAGGAGGGCGAGCTGGCCGCGATCGTCGGCCCGTCCGGTTCGGGCAAGTCGACGCTGCTGCAGCTGATGGGCACCCTCGACCGGCCGACCACGGGCCGGGTCGAACTGCGCGGCCACGACGTCGCCACCCTGCCCGACCGGAAGCTCGCCGCGCTGCGCTCGCGCTGGATCGGGTTCGTGTTCCAGCAGTTCTTCCTCGACGACGGGCTCAGTGCGGTCGACAACGTCTGCACCGGGCTGCTCTACGCCGGGGTTTCGCGAAAGGACCGGCGGCGCCGGGCACTGGCCTCGCTGGAGCGGGTCGGGCTCGGGCACCGCGCGTGGCACCGGCCGGGCGAGCTGTCCGGCGGGGAGCGGCAGCGGGTGGCGATCGCGCGGGCCGTGGTGAACGGTCCGTCGATCCTGCTCGCCGACGAGCCGACCGGGAACCTCGACACCGGCACCGGCGCGGCGGTGCTCAGCCTGCTGGCGGAGCTGAGCGCGGACGGCACGACCATCGTCGTGATCACCCACGACCGCGAGATCGCGGCCGGGCTGCCCCGGCGGATCGAGCTGCTCGACGGCGTGCTGCGCCTCGACACGGGGCTGGTGGTCCGATGATCACCGTCGCCCCGCCGCCGGTGCCCGATCCGGCCCGGCTCGGCCCGCGTGACGTGCTGACGCTCGGCGCGCACGGCATGCGGACCCGCCCGGTGCGTGCCGTGCTCTCGGCGCTCGGCATCGCCATCGGCGTCGCCGCGATGGTCGCCGTGCTGGCGATCCCGGCCTCGAGCGCACAGGCCCTGCACGACCGGCTGGCCGCGCTGGGCACCAACCTCCTGGTCGCGGCCCCGGGCCAGACGCTGTTCGGGAAGCCGGCGAAGCTGCCGGACGAGGCCGTGGCCATGGCGAAGCGGATCGGCCCGGTGACCGCGGCTTCGGCGCTCGGGCTGACGTTGCAGACCGTCCGGCGCAGCGACCGCATCCCGGCCGAGGAGACGTCCGGGCTGTCCGTGTTCGCGGCGACGCCCGACCTGCTCGGCGTGCTGGGCGGGCAGGTCCGCGCCGGCTCGTTCCTGGACGCGGCGAACCAGAAGTTCCCGGTGACGGTGCTCGGCTCGGAGGCCGCCGCGCGCCTCGGGATCGACCACATCGACCCGGCGAAGCCGCCGCAGGTGTGGCTCGGCGGGCGCTGGTTCACCGTCGCCGGCATCCTCGGCCCGATGCCGCTGGCGCCGGAAGTGGAGCGCTCCGTGCTGGTGGGCTGGGACGTCGCGAAGGCGTTGCTGGGCTTCGACGGCCACGCCAGCACCGTGTACGCCCGCGCCGACGAGTCCCAAGTGGACAGTGTGCGCGGCGTGCTCGGCGCGACGCTCAACCCGGCCTCGCCCGACCAGGTCGACGTCCGCCGTCCGTCGGAAGCGCTTGAGGCGCAGCAGATCACCGACAACAGCTACAGCGCGTTGTTCCTCGGTCTCGGCGGAGTCGCGCTACTGGTCGGCGGCGTCGGGGTGGCGAACACGATGGTGATCTCGGTGCTCGAACGGCGCCGCGAGATCGGCCTGCGACGGGCGCTCGGCGCGACCCGCCGTCAGGTGCGCGGGCAGTTCCTCGCCGAATCGGTGCTGCTGTCCGGGCTCGGCGGGCTGGTCGGGGTGCTCGTCGGGGTGCTGGTGACCGCGGGATACGCGCTGAGCCAGGGCTGGCCCGCGATCCTGCCGCCGCTCGCGCTGGCCGGCGGAGTCGGGGTGGCCGCGCTCGTCGGGGCGGTCGCGGGGGCCTACCCGGCCGCCCGCGCGGCGCGGCTGCCGCCCACTCAGGCTTTGGCCTGAGACGGCGAAGGACCCCTTCCTTCGGGGGGAAGGGGTCCTTCGCTGCACGGCTTGGTCAGGCGCGGGTCAGCCCAGGTGCTCGACGACGTACTCGATGCTCTGGGTCAGCTTGGTGATGTCGTCCGGGTCGATCGCCGGGAACAGGCCGACGCGCAGCTGGTTGCGGCCCAGCTTGCGGTACGGCTCGGTGTCGACGATCCCGTTGGCGCGCAACGCCTTCGCCACCGCGGCGGCGTCCACCTCGTCGGTGAAGTCGACGGTGCCGACCACCTGCGAGCGCAGGCTCGGGTCCTGGACGAACGGTGTGGTGTACGAGGTCTTCTCGGCCCACTCGTACAGCCGGGTCGAGGACTCCTTGGTGCGCGCGGTCGTCCAGGCCAGGCCGCCCTGGCCGTTCATCCACTCGATCTGCTCGGCGAGCAGGAACAGCGTGGCGACGGCGGGGGTGTTGTACGTCTGGTCCTTGCGCGAGTTGTCCAGCGCGGTGGTGAGCGACAGGAACTCCGGGATCCAGCGGTCGCCGCCGCCGATCTCGCCGATGCGCTCGACCGCGGCGGGCGAGGCCAGCGCGATCCACAGGCCGCCGTCGGAGGCGAACGACTTCTGCGGGGCGAAGTAGTAGACGTCGAAGTCCTCGGCCTTGACCGGCAGGCCGCCGGCGCCGGAGGTCGCGTCGATCGCGACCAGCGCGCCCTCGCTGCCCTCCGGGCGGCGGACCGGCACCGCGACACCGGTCGAGGTCTCGTTGTGCGCCCAGCCGACCAGGTCGGCGCCGGACTGGTAGGCGATCTCCGGCGCGCTGCCCGCGTCCGACTTCACGACGATCGAGTCGGCCAGGAACGGCGCCCCGTTGGTCACGGTGGCGAACTTCGAGGAGAACTCGCCGTAGGTGAAGTGCTGGGCGCGCTCGCGGACCAGCCCGAACGCGGCGGCGTCCCAGAACGCGGTGGTGCCGCCGTTGCCCAGGATGACTTCGTAGCCCTCGGGCAGGGAGAACAACTCGGACAGGCCCGCGCGCACCCGGCCGACCAGTGACTTCACCGGCTTCTGGCGGTGCGACGTGCCGAGGTAGGTGGAGCCGGACTCGGCCAGCTTGGCGAGCTGCTCGGAGCGGACCTTCGAGGGTCCGCAGCCGAAGCGGCCGTCGGCCGGCTTGAGGTCGTCGGGGATGCTCAACTCCGCTGCGTCGGTCATGTGGGCAGTCTCTCAGGTCGGGACGCGCCTGCTAACGGCGGTGGCCTGGTGTCCGACATGTGGAACTGTGAGCAGACAGCCCTTCCGGCACGATCCCGGCGAACGGGACAGCGAGCGCTTCCGCCCCCGGTGGTGGTGGTTCGGGCTGTTCGCTCTGAACGTCGCCGTGCACCTGCCTCTCGGCTGGGACTCGACGGCGGCGATCGGGCTGCCGCTGGGCTTCGCGGTGACGCTGCTGCTGGTTTTCGTGCCCCGGCTGCCTCTGTGGCTGACTCGTGCCGGGGATCCCTGGGGCCCCGAGGAACCCGGGGAGCTTGAGGATCCCGGGGACCACCAGCGTTCGAGGCCTTGCCCGGTCGGACGCGGCTGCTTGGTGCTCGTTGCCGCGGGCGCGGTCGGAGCCGTCGGATACGGGACGGTCGCCGAGCCACCGGAGCCGGGGGGTGAGGTGGCGGCCGCGGTGTTCGTCTGGGTACTGGCCCTCGGGTTCCTGCTGGTTTCGGTGGGGTGGCTGCTGCTCGCGTTCCGGCGGCCCCGGGAAGTGGCGCCCTACGGCGGACCGCTCGGCCTCGTGCCGCTCGACGACGCGTTGCCGGGCACCGCTTCCGGTCCCGCCCGGCCGCGCGCGCTGCCCGAAGTCGTCCCGTCGGCCGCGCCAAGGGGGATCGCCGTGGCCGCGCGGGTCGGCGACGGGGACACCAGCCAGTGGGACTGGTCGGGGACGGTCTGGCAGGCGCGGATCACGGTCGCTCTCCCGGACGGCCGCCCGGGTTACCTGACACTGACGAATTGCCCCGGCCCGCTCGCTCTCGCCGTCGTGCGCACCGGGAAGCTGTGGCTCAGCGGCAAAAGGCTCGACGGGAAGAACCCCGGCGGCCGGGTCAGCGCCGAGTTCGGGGAGTTCACTGCCACCGGGTTGCTCACCACGGACCCGGCCGGTCACGTGCCGGGGCGCCGGCACCGCCCGTGGGGAGCCTCGTTGCGCGGGCTTGCTTGGCAGTACTGGCTGCGCGTGCCGGTACTGGTCCTCGCCGGGGCGGCGGTCGTCGCGGTGGCGGTCGCCGGGTTCGTCTGGTCCGGGTGGGCGTGGACGCTGTTGCTCCCCGCTCTCATCGCGGGGGCGATCGCCGCCGTCTGGTCGTCGGAGATACGGGACGAGCACCGCGATGTCGGCGTAGGACCGCTGACCCCGATCGACGTGCGGCTGGTCGACGACCACCTCTGGCCCGACCGCGAGGTCCGGGCCTGGGCGGTGCTGGAGCCCGGCCTGCCCGCGCGCCTGGACATCCGGGCCTGCCCGCCGGAGATCGCCGCCGAACTACTGGCGCACCACCGGGTGTGGGTGTTCGGCGAGCCGCGGCCGGGGCCGGTGTTCCTCGGCCGGCCGGGCCACGGCGTTTACCGCGCCGCGTTCTTCTGGGACCGCCCGCGCCGTCAGCGCCAGCCCGCCTCGTCGACGCCGCCGGGCACCGGGGCCGACGGGTCGTAGGGGGTCCGGGTGAAGATGAACGTGGCCAGGTTCAGGTGGTTGGCCACGCCGTCGCCGGTCCGGCCGACGGTCAGCGTCTCGCCCGCGTAGTAGCCGTCCAGCCCCAGCCAGGTGTCCGGGCCGGTGGGCTGGAACCGCGACGCGCGGCCGGATCCGTTGACCGGCTCCAGCGCGATCATCCCGTCGCCCAGCACCCGCAGGGTGTACGGCGTCGGGCCCCAGTGCCACAGCCCGGTCAGCGCCAGCAGCTTCGGGTCCACAGTGGACGGCTGCCACTCGGCGGGCAGGGCGGGCTCCAGCTCCTCGGCCATGGTCAGCAGGTCCAGGGACAGCTGGACGATCCCGACGCCCGCGGTGGAGTTCGTCAGGCACAGCGCGCCGGTGCCGGTGTTCGCGTCCACCAGCGTCGCGGCCAGGAAGCCCGGCATCGAGCCGGTGTGACCGGCCAGGTGCCGGCCCTGGTAGCGGACCACCATCAGGCCGAGGCCGAAGCCGGTGGTCCACACCTCGGTGTCGTCGACGGTGTTCATCAGGCGCATCTCGGCGACGGTGTCCGCGCTCAGCACGCCGCCGGTGTGGCCGCCGAGGAACGCGGTCCAGCGGCCGAGGTCGGTGACCGTGGACCACAGCTGGCCGGCCGGCGCCATCGCGCCCGCGTCCGGCGCGGGCTCGGGGTGCAGCACGTCCGCGAACGGGTGCACGGCGAAGCCGTCGGCGTGCGGGGCCTGCGGGTGCGGGGTGGTGCGCGTCATGCCCAGCGGCGTCAGGATCTCGTCGGTGACCACCTCGAGCCACGGCCGGCCGCGGTGGCGCGCGACGAGCTCGCCGAGCACGCCGAAGCCGACGTTCGAGTAGTGGAACTTGAAGCCGGGGCGCAGCTTCGTCGCGCCGGTGTCGAGGCTCGCCACCAGCGTGGCCCAGTCGGCGCCCGGCGCGCGCTCCCACCACTGGCCCGGCGACTCCGAGGTCAGGCCCGAGGTGTGCGAAAGCAGCTGAGCGATCGTCGTCCCGCCGAACGCCGTGCCGGGGACGTGCTTCTCCAGCTGGTCGGTCAGGTCGAGCCGGCCCTCGTCGCGCAGCCGCAGGACGGCGGTGGCAACCATGGTCTTGGTGATCGAGCCGAGCCGGTACTGGGTGTTGTCGTCCGGGCGGGCGTCGCCGACCCGGCCGCGGGCGCCCGACCAGACGACCTGTCCGTCGCGCACCACGGCGGCGACCAGCGACGGGGCGCGGCACGCCGCCTGTTCACGGGCGAGCCGGCGGTACAGGGCGAGTTCGGTGGAGTCGAGCATGACGGCCATTCTGCCTGGCGCTTTCCTCAGCCGAGCAGATGGCGGTCCAAAGCCGTGGTGACCGCCGCGGTGCGGTCCGAAACGCCGAGTTTCCCGAACGCCCGCAGCAAGTGCGTCTTCACGGTCGCCTCGCCGATGTGCAACGCACGGCCGATGTCGGCGTTCGTGCTTCCCTTCGCGACCAGCCGCAGCACCTCGACCTCGCGGGCGGACAGCAGTGAGGCGGGCGGCGGGTTCCGGACGCGGTTCACCAGTTTCCCGGCCACCGACGGCGCCAGCACGGTCTCGCCGCGGGCCGCGGCCCGGATCGCGCCCGCCAGCTCCGCGCGTGACGCGTCCTTCAGCAGGTAGCCTGCCGCGCCGGCCTCGACCGCGCGCAGGATGTCGGCGTCCGTCTCGTACGTGGTGAGCACGACGATCCGCCGGGCCGGGGTCTCCTTGAGGATTTCGCGAATCGCGCCGACCCCGTCGAGGCCCGGCATCCGCAGATCCATCAGCACCACGTCCGGCTGCTTCACGCGGTCCAGCGCCACCGCCTCGGCGCCCGAGCCGGCCTCGCCGACCACGGTGAGATCAGCCTCGGCCTCGAGCATGCCGCGCAGCCCCTCGCGCACCACGGGATGGTCGTCCACCAGCATGATCGTGATCACGCGGGCACCTCCAGCTCCAGCTCGGTCCCGTCACCGCGGTCGCTGCGCACGCTCAGCCGCCCGCCCACCTGCTCGACGCGCGAGCGCATCCCCCGCAGGCCGAAGCCGTCCGTGGGCTCGGCGGGGGAGAAGCCCTCGCCGTCGTCGCGCACCAGCAACCGTACGCCGGAGTCCACAGCGGACAGCCGGATCAGCACGGTGGTGGCCTTCGCGTGCTTGCGGACGTTGGTCAGTGCCTCCTGCGCGCCGCGCAGCAACACCACCTCGGCCGCTGTCTTGAGGGACGGTAGCGGACTGTCCACATCGCACTCGACGAGCAACGCGGTCTCGTCTGCCACCCGGGATGCCTGACGCCGCAGCGCTTCCTGAAGGGAACCGGAGGCCAGTTCGGACGGTGCCAAGGCGGCCACCATCGCGCGCGCCTCCGCCAGGTTCTCCCGCGCGGTGCGGCCGGCGAGCGCGAGGTGACGGCGCACGGCGTCCGGGTCGGTGTCCAGTTCGGACTCCATGGCCTGGGTCAGCGTGACGATACTGGTGAACCCCTGCGCCAGCGTGTCGTGGATTTCACGCGCGAGCCGTTCCCGCTCCGCCGCGGTGCCCGCCTCGCGTGAGAGCCGGGTGACCTCGGCCTGGCTGTCCTCCAGCTGCCGGATCAGCTCGGCCCGCGCGGTGCTCTGCTTGATGATGTCGGTGGTGAACTTCCCGGCCAGCGCGCTGAACACGATCAGGATCGCGGTCATCGGCAGCAGGATCCCGAGGCTCGGGTTGCCCCAGCCGCCGGTCACCACGGCGGAGATCGGGTCCAGCACGATGACCACGGTGGTGACCACCGAAGCCGAGCGGACGTCCAGCAGCATGAACAGCAGCGGGCAGACCATGAACAGCACGAAGCTCGCGGTGGTGTCCGCGAAGATCGCCGTGCCGACGGCGGCGACCAGCACCCCGGCGTAGACCCGGGCCGGCAGGCTGTTGTCCTCGCGCTTGACCAGCCGCCGCCCGGCCACCAGGTAGGAGACGGCGACCGCGGCGAGCCCGATCTCCGCCACCACCTTCGACGCGGTGGTGACGTCGTCGAACAGCACCAGGAACGCGGTCGCCACGTAGGCGACCGCGAACAGCACCTCCCAGAACCAGAACGAGCGCTGCCAGGCGTCGGTCACGGCTTTTCGTTCGTCCAGCGGAACGTCAGCCTCGCCAGCACCAGCCCGGCCACGCACCATGCCGCCAGCACCAGCGCCACCATCGGAAGTTCCCACGACCCCGCCATCTCCTGTGTCGCGGCGTCCGCCGGCAGGAACACCGAGCGGAAGCCCTGGCAGATCCATTTGAGCGGGAAGAACGACGCGATGTCCACCATGATCTTCGGCAGGTGGGTGATGGGCGTGACGAACACCCCGGAAATGAACTGCAGCACCAGGTACACCAGCTGCACCACGGCCACCGTACCGTTCGCCGTCCGGGTGAGCGAGCTGATCGAGATGCCCAGCAGCGTCGACGCCACGATCCCGAGCAGCAGCACCCACACCAGCGTCAGCCACTTGACCGGGTCGGTCGGCAGCGACAGGCCGAACAGCAGCATCGCGACCGCCGACATCAGCACCGTCTGCGCCACGCTCGTGACGGCCACCATGATCATCTTGCCGATGAAGTACGAGGCCGGCGGCATCGGCGTGCCGTGCAGCCGCTTGAGCGCGCCCATCTCGCGGTCGGCCGCGATGCCGATGCCGACGCTGTTGAACGACGTCGAAACGATGCCCGCGCCGATCATCCCGGCCGCGAGCAGCTGCCCCGACGAGACCCCGGCCTGCCCGGTCGGACCGTCCAGAATGGACCCGAGCAGGATCATCAGCACGGCGGGCAGCGAGAAGGTGAAGACCACCTGCTCCCGGTTGCGGAAGAACTGGCGCAGCTCGGCGCCGCCCCGGGCGAGCCCGAGGGGGAACGTGCCCGGCAGGGCGAGGGTGGCGGTCACGACTTCTCTCCGATCAGCTCCAGGTAGATGTCCTCCAGGCTCGGCCGCGTCACGGTCAGGCCGGCGAGCTCCCTGCACCCGCCGGACAGTTCGTTGACGACCTTGGTCGGGAAAGCGGTGCGCTCCACGTGCTCCCCGAGTTCGTCGGTCCACCGCACGGTGGCCTCGGCGTGGCCGCGGCCCCCGAGCGTTTCCGGGGACCCCTGCGCGACAATCGATCCCCGCGCGATCACCACGAGCCGGTCGGCGAGCGCCTCGACCTCGTCGAGGTAGTGCGTGGTGAGCAGGATGGTGGTGCCCTCGCCGGCGAGGTCGTTGATCAGTCCCCAGAACTGGCGCCGAGCCTCGGGGTCGAAGCCGGTCGTCGGCTCGTCCAGGAACAGCAGTTCGGGACGGCCGATGATGCCGAGCGCGACGTCCACCCGCCGTCGTTGCCCGCCGGAAAGCGACTTCACCCGTGTCCCCGCTTTCTCGGTGAGGCCGACCTTCTCGATCACCTCCTCGGCGTCTCGCGGGTTCGGGTAGTACTTCGCGAAGTGCCGCACGGTTTCCGCCACGCTCAGATTGGCGGCGTCGGTCGCCGTCTGGAGCACGATGCCGATCCGCGACCGCCACGCGCGGCCGGCCTTGCCCGGGTCTTCGCCGAGTACGTCGGCCTCGCCTGCCGTGCGCTGCCGGTGCCCCTCCAGGATCTCGACGGTGGTCGTCTTGCCCGCGCCGTTCGGGCCGAGGAGCGCGAACACCTCGCCCTGGTGGATATCCAGGTCGAGCCCGGCGACGGCGAGGTGCCCCGGATACTCCTTGCGCAGTCCGCGCACTCTCACTGCTGTGGTCATGGCTTTAGCCTGCGGTCACGGACCGGGTTCGCGGGACGTCCGGCCAGTGGAATCCGACTGTCCACCGAACGGTGGACAGCAGTGTCAACGTCCGAAGTCGGGTGCACAGGCGCCGGAGTCGATCGCCTGAAGGCTTCGGCAGGACACCGCCGCTAACGGGCCGCGAACACCATGCCGATGTCCGCGGCCAGCTGTACCGGATCCTGCTCCACGTCGACGGCGAAGCCGCGGCCGAGAAGGATCTCGCGAACTGCGTCGCGGTTCTGCCGCCAGCCTTCAACCTCGACGACGACCTGCTGGATCAACGGCCAGTGCCGCTCCTCGATACCCCGCAGCACGTCGAGCTCGGCACCTTCGACATCGACCTTGAGCAGATCGACGTGACCGATGTCCCGCTCGTCGAATACCGCGGACAGGGGCCTGACCAGAACCCGGTGCGTTTCGAGCTGCCGCAACACCCGCAGCTTGCGACTGACCAGACCGCGCAGGACCGGAGCGGGCACGCGGCGCAAGACCGGTCCCAGGCCGCCCTGCCGGATCGCCTCGACCATGCTGGCGGTGACCCGCTGCCGCTCGGCCTCGACGGTGTCCTCACCCCGCCAGGACGACGAGAAGATCGTCGCGGCCGGAAAGTAGCTGAAGTCAAGCTCCTCGTCACGGTCGGCCAGTCCGTAAGGCAGCGCGGTCAGCCGTCCGTCGAAGAACTCGCGAGCGTTGCGGTCGAGCGTTTCATACAGCGGCGGCAGCGGCTCGAAGGCGTAGATCCGCACATCGCCGTCCAACCGTTCGTAGACGGCGGCCGAGAAGACGCCGATGTTGGCGCCGACGTCAAGCACGGTCGCCCCGGGCGCGAGCTTGACGCCTTGGGAGAAGTAGCCACCCACCTCGTGGCGTAGAAAGGAAAGCTCCCAAGGATTGACGCTGTGCAGGTCGATCGTGTCCATGGTCACGGACAAGGCTTACCAGGACCAAAGCCGACGGTCCAGCAGCAAGGCGCTGATGGCGCCGAACGGAATCCCGCCGCGACCAGGCGGCGGCGTGCAGGGCACTTCGGACATCACTACAGGCGACTTCGAACGGTGGACAGCAGTGTCGTGGTTTCCCGTGGAACCAGCGAAAACACCGTCATGAACAGCGAAAAGGCGGTGGTCCACGAACATCCGGCGAAGCGGAACCGCCACCGAGGTGAACCACCTTGTTGACAAGTTGTCTAACATGACAGGATGTCTCACAAGCAGGTGACCGCCAGCGACGGTGTCCGCCTCTCGGTCCGCGTGACCGGCGCCGCGGACGGGCCCACGGTCGTGCTCGTGCACGGCTATCCGGACAACGGCTCGATGTGGGACGGAGTGGCCGCCGAGCTGGGCCGCCGTCACCGCGTTGTGGTCTACGACGTGCGCGGCGCGGGTGAGTCCGACAAGCCCCGCAGCCGCAGTGCTTACCGCCTCGACCAGCTCGCCTCGGACCTCTCCGCGGTGGTCGACGCGGTGCAGCCGACCGGCAAGGTGCACCTGCTCGCGCACGACTGGGGCTCGATCCAGACCTGGCACGCGGTCACCGGCGACGAGCTGCGCGGCCGCATCGCGTCGTTCACCTCGATCTCCGGCCCGAGCCTCGACCACGCCGGCGCGTGGTTCCGCGCACAGCTGAGCCGGCCGTCGCCGAAGCGGCTCGGACATGCCGTGCGCCAGTTCCTGCACTCCGGCTACATCCTGTTCTTCCAGCTCCCGGTGGTGCCGGAGCTGTTGTGGCGCACCGGTTTCATGCGGGCGATGATCGGCAGGCTCGAGCCGGCCGAGGCCCCGCCGTCCACCGTTGACGGCATCCACGGGCTGAAGCTCTACCGCGCCAACATGATGACCAGGCTGACCCGCCCGGTCCCGCGGCCCGCGGAAGTCCCGGTGCAGGTGCTCGCCCCGTCCCGCGACGCGTACGTCACCACGCCGCTGCAGACCGAGGTCGAACGCTGGGCGCCGGACCTGCGGGTGCGGCGGATCACCGGCTCGCACTGGGTCACGCGCAGCCGGCCGGACGTGATCGCCGGCGCGGCGGCCGAGCTGATCGAGTACGCCGAGGGCGGCGACGAATCCCGCGCGCTGAAGCGGGCGCGCGTCGGCGAGAAGCACGGCCGGTTCGCGCACAAGCTGGTTGTGGTCACCGGCGCGGGCAGCGGCATCGGCCGTGCCGCCGCGCTGGCGTTCGCCGACGAGGGCGCGGACGTGGTGGTCACCGACATCAACTCCGCCGCGGCGGTGGAAACGGCGAAGCTGCTGCGGGACAAGGGAGTCACCGCTGGAGAGTACACAGTGGACTCCTCGGACGGCGAGGCCGTCACCCGGTTCGCCGAGCAGGTCCGCGCGGAGTTCGGCGTGCCGGACATCGTGGTGAACAACGCGGGCATCGGCATGTCCGGGCCGTTCCTCGACACGTCGTTGCGCGACTGGGAGAAGGTGATCGACGTCAACCTGTGGGGCGTGATCCACGGCTGCCGCGCGTTCGCGCCGATGCTGAAGGAGCGCGCGGAGGGCGGCCAGATCGTCAACCTCGCCTCGGCCGCCGCGTACCTGCCGTCGAAGATCCTCACCGCGTACGCCACGACCAAGTCCGCGGTGCTCACGCTGAGCGTCGGGCTGCGCGCCGAGCTGGCCGCCGACGGCATCGGGGTCACCGCGATCTGCCCGGGGCTGGTGCAGACGAACATCACCAACACCACGCGGTTCGTCGGGGTCGACGCCGCGGAGGAAAGCCGGCGGCAGAAGGCGGCCACGAAGCTTTACGCGCGGCGCGGGTTCGGGCCGGAGAAGGTCGCGCGCGACATCCTGCGCGCGGTGGAGAAGGACGTCGCGATCCAGCCGTCCACCCCGGAAGCCAAGGCGGCGCTGGTGCTTTCGCGGCTGACGCCCGGTTTGCTCCGCGCGGCGGCGAAATTGGACCTGGCCCCGTGAGCCGGCCGCGCCGGATGTCCCCGCAGGCCCGGCGCGACGAGCTGATCGCGGCGGCGCTGGACCTGTTCGGCAGCCGCGCGCCGGAGCTGGTGACGGTGGACGACATCATCGCGCGCGCCATGGTGTCGCGGCCGCTGTTCTACCGGTACTTCTCCAGCCTGCGCGAGCTGCAGGTCGAGGCACTGCGGACGGTGACCGTCGGCCTCGTCGACGGTCTCGCCGGCCTGGAGGAGGGGCCGCCGCCGGAACGGCTGCGCGCCGCCGTGCGCGGGCTAGTCGACGTCGCCGATCACTACCGCGCGGGCTACGTCGCCTTGCTGCGCAGCGGTTCCGTGATCGCGACGTCCGAGACCGACGCGGCGATCGACGAGGTCCGCAACCGCGCAGTGGAGCTGATCCTGGACGCGCTCGCCATCACCGAGCCGTCACCCTTGCTGCTGCTGACCTTGCGCTGCTGGACGGCGGTCGTCGAAGGCGCGTTGCTTTCCTGGCTGCAGGAGCGCACGGTGCCACGGGAATCGCTCGACGGCTGGCTCGTCGACCAGCTCACCGCGATGCTCTCGGCCACCGCGGCCCACGACCCCACCGTGCCCGCGGCCGTGTCCTGAAGCGCCCCAATGTGGCGTTCGGTGCGTCCAACGCCCCGAACGCCACATTGGGTGCGTTCAACGCAACCAACGCCACATTGGGGCGGATAACGGGGTCAGTGTTTGGTGACGCTGTCCCAGCCCTCGACGTCCTCGGGCTTACGCGGCTCGGGGCCGACGTACTTGGCCGACGGGCGCACGAGCCGCCCGGTCCGCTTCTGCTCCAGGATGTGCGCGGCCCAGCCCGCGGTGCGGGCGGAGGAGAACATCGACGGCATCATGTGCGGCGGCACCTGGGCGAAGTCCAGGATCACCGCGGCCCAGAACTCCACGTTGGTCTCGATGGGGTGGTCCGGGCGCCGCTCGCGCAGCTCGGCCAGCGCCGCCTGCTCCAGCGAGGCCGCCACCTCGTAACGCTCCGCGCCGAGTTCCTTGCAGGTACGACGAAGCACGCGGGCACGCGGGTCCTCCGCGCGGTACACGCGGTGGCCGAAGCCCATCAGCCGTTCCTTGCGGTCGAGGATGCCCTTGACCAGGCCGCGTGCGTCACCGGTGCGCTCGACCTCCTCGATCATCGGCAGCACGCGCGCCGGGGCGCCGCCGTGCAGCGGCCCGGACATCGCGCCGATCGCGCCGGACATCGCGGCCGCGACGTCCGCGCCGGTCGACGCGATCACGCGGGCGGTGAAGGTGGAGGCGTTGAGGCCGTGCTCGGCGGCGGAAACCCAGTAG
>DASXYS010000114.1:0-37136 GCA_036502365.1 Amycolatopsis sp. | reverse complement strand
GCGGTCACCCTGACCGGCTTCATCAGCCAGGCCGCGATCGCGCTCGCCGTGGTGACGGTGCTCGCCGCGGTCTTGGGGTGGCTGGTGGCCGGGCGGGTGCTGCGGCCCATCCGCACGATCTCCGCCACCGCGCACCGCCTCTCGGCGGAGAACCTGTCCGAGCGGGTGCCGGTCACCACGCCCGCCGACGAGCTCGCCACCCTGGCCGGCACCGTCAACGGGATGCTGGACCGCATCCAGCAGGGCGTCACCGAACGGGACCGGGTGCTCGCGAGCCAGCGTTTGTTCACTGCGAACGCCGCCCACGAGCTGCGCACCCCGCTGACCACCATGCGCACCGCCATCGACGTCACCCTCGACAATCAGCCTGGTACCGGGGAACTGCTGGCCATGACCGCCGACGTCCGGACCGCCGTCGAGCAGAGCCAGCGCATCCTCGACGGGCTCTTGGCGCTGGCCCGCAGCCAGGCGGGCGCCGGCCTCCGGCACCGCGTCGACCTCGCCGAGGTGATGGCGAACAGCCTCGACGGCGTGGACCTCACCGTGCGAGCCGACCTGTGCCCCGCCCCGGTCCGCGGTGAACCGGTTCTGCTGGAACGTATGTGCGGCAACCTGGTCGAGAACGCCGTCCGCCACAGCCGTCCGGGCGGCCGGATCGAGGTCACCACCGGCACCACCGACGGCCGGGCGTTCCTGCGCATCGGGAACACCGGCGCACCGATTGCGCCGGAGACCGTCGAGCAGCTCCGCGACCCCTTCGTCCGCGGCGATGGCGCCCGCATCCATACCGACCGGGGCATCGGCCTTGGACTGTCTATTGTGGACGCTGTTGTGGTCGCGCACCGGGGTGGGCTCACCCTGGTCGCTCGGCCGGGCGGTGGGCTGGACGTCGCTGTCCACCTGCCGTCCGCCGAGCACCTTGAGTGATTCGTGATGTCGGGCGCTGATGCGGGTATCCGGTGTCGATCGTTTCCGTGCTGGTTCCGGACATCGGTGGGCAGCCCTTCACTTCGCGCTGACGTTCGGGGTCCGCACGACGACCGGGGCCGGTTTGGCCATGCGGAACACCGCGATTCTGAGACCGGCGAGGGTGGTGCCGCCGAGGACGGCCATGGCGAGGGTTTCGAACAGCGGTGACATGGTGACTCCTGATCTCGGGACGGGCGGTGTGGTCGTTTCAGGTGGTGCGAAGGAACTGCTCGGCGCGGGTCAGGCTCGCAGGTGGCGCAGAGCGCGGGCGGCCGCGTTGGCGCCGCACATGCCGTGGGCGCCCGGGCCCGGCGGGGTGGCCGCCGAGCAGATGAAGTGACCGGGCAGGCCGACGTCGTAAGGGTGCAGCGTCGGGCGAGGGCCGAAGACGAGCTGGGGGACGTTTTTGGCGCCGGTCAGGATGTTGCCGCCGACGTAGTTCGGGTTGTACTCGGCGAATCCCGTTGTGGTGCGGGTGGTGGTGCCGACGACGCGGTCGCGGAAGCCCGGGGCGAAGCGTTCCACCTGGGCGATGATCGCTTCGGTGGCGTCACCGGTGTAGCCGTTCGGGACGTGGGCGTAGGCCCACACGGGGTGGATGTCGCCGGCCGAGCGGCCGGGGTCGGCGAGGTACTGCTGGCCGACCAGGACGAAGGGCCGCTCCGGCATCCGGCCCTGCTGGATTTCCCGTTCGGTGGCGGCGATTTCGGCGAACGTTCCGCCCAAGTGGACGGTGCCGGCCAGCCGGGCGGATCCGGCGGTCCACGGCACTCCGCCGTCGACCGCGAAGTCCATTTTGAACACACCGGGGCCGTAGGCGAACCGGCGGTAGGCACGGGTCACCCGTGGCGGGAGCCGGTCGCCGAGGATGTCGGCGACCGCGGTCGGGGCGAGGTCGTAGACGGTGACGTCGGCCGGCGGGAGGTCACCGGCCGAGCGCACGCGGACACCGGTCTCGATCTTGCCGCCGAGGTCGGCCAGCAGCGCGGCCATGGCGTCGGTGATGCGCTGGGAGCCGCCTTCGGCGACGGCCCAGCCGTGCCGGTGCCCGGCGGTGATGATGCCGAGCCCGATGCTGGAGCTGAGCAGATTTTCCAGTGGCTGGAAGGCATGCGCGGCGATCCCGCCGAAGAGGGCCTTGGCCTGCTCGGTGGCGAACCCGCGGGCCAGCAGCGAGGCCGGCGCGAGGGCGGGCAGGCCGAAGCGGGCCAGGCGCAGCGGGTGGTGCGGGAAACGCAGCAGCGGGCCCAGGATGTCGTCGGTGAGCCGGTCGTAGCCCTCGGCCGGGCGGGTGAACAGCCGGGCCCAGCGGCGGCCGTCGGCGCCGAGCCCGGCGGCGGTGTCGGTGACCGAGCGGCGCAGGACACCGGCGGTGCCGTCGTCGAGGGGGTGCACGCAGTCGACCTCGGGCAGCCGCCAGCGCAGGCCGTACCGTTCGAGCCCGAGCTCACCGAGGAACGGGGAGCCGACGGCCATCGGGTGCACGGCCGAGCAGCGGTCGTGCAGCAGGCCGGGCAGGATCGCCTCGCCGGAGCGGGTGCCACCGCCGATCTCCGCGGCGGCTTCGAGCACGGTCACAGCCACACCGGCCTGGGCCAGTTTCACCGCGGCGGCGAGCCCGTTGGGTCCGCTGCCGACCACGATCGCGGTGCTCATCTCGTACTCCTCTTCGGATCGGGTGATGGGGCGGGGATCCCGCCCCACCACGGCTTCAAGCGGTCTGGACGGGCCCGGTGACCGGGACGGTGCGCTGCCAGGTGATCTGCAGCGTGATCGGGCCGTTGGGCAGCCAGGGCTGCTCGCGGACGGCTTCGGCGACGTTCCAGGTGCCGCGTTCGACCACGCCGAGTGCGGCGTCGATGACCTTGTACCGCTGTACCGGGGAGTGGATGGCCTGGGACTCGACCCAGACGACGATCCACTCGCCGGGAGCGAACCCGACCCGTTTCTGGACGGCGGCGATCAGGTCCTCGTCGTGCAGGTGGCCGTCGCCGAAGTTGAAGCCGATGAGGGAGTTGCAGCCGAACTCGGCTTCGCGGATCGTGCGCTGTTCCAGGTCCGGCAGGTGGGTGGCGAGCACGGAGAACAGGCCGCGGCCCTGGCTGTGCATGGAGCGCCAGGCGATGGTCTGCTGCATGGTGATCTCCGCGACCTTCGCCGGGTAGCCGATGGCCTGCAACTGGTCGACCTGGTTCTGGGTCGGCCGGTGGGCGAGGTCGTTGAGCTTCGCCTCGGCGCCCGGGGCGAACGCCCACAGCGCCGACGCCCAGTTCCCGGCGTACTGCCGCATCGAGGGCAGGAACGACACGAGGTCCGGGCGCAGGTTGCCCAGCACCGGGAAGAACAGCAGCGCCGCGGCGATCACGATGGCGAGCCAGGCCGGGGTCATGCCCGTCACGCCGTAGCCCGCCGAGGCCGGGAAGCCCAGGAACAGGAACACGGCCAGGTAGCCGAACAGGATGTTCCACTCCAGCGGCACGGCCAGCGGGAAGGTCGAGGTGATGAACAGGTGGAACACGACCATCAGCGCCACCCCGGCCAGGGTCACCCAGTGGTTGGTGGAGAACAGCAGCACCAGCGGGATGATGACCTCGACGGTCGTGCCGCCGACGTGGGCCAGGAAACCCGCGAGCCCGGACGGGCGGAGGTCGCGCGGGAAGTCGCGGTAGTGCGCCCGCTTCAGCCACCGGAACGGCACACACGGGCTGTTGGAAACCATCGGGGGCACCACGTTGGTGAAGTGCCGCCCGAACTTCGACACGCCCGCACCGATCCACACGACGCAGATGAGCAGCTTCGCGGCGATGATCATGTCGACGAAGGGCAGGAAGGCGAAGAACACCAGTGCCGGCAGGTACTGCTCGCCGCGGGCGGCGAGGAAGATCGTCTTGTCCCGCAACCCGATGAGCAGGTACAGCGCGATCGGGGCGTAGAACAGCGCCGGGGCGACCAGCCCGGTGGTGTTGCCGGGCAGGGCCGTGGCGAGCGAACCGCTGTGCACACCCGGCAGGACGATCGCGACCAGCAGCGAGGCCAGGAACACCAGGTAGAGGGCGACGTCGAGTCCGCTGCGGCGGTCGCCGCCGGTGAACGGCACGCGCTTCCACGGCCGCAGCCGGATGGTGCCCGGCCGGGCCCAGAACAGAAAACCACCGGTCATCGGCTTGAACTTGCCCGCGATCGGGCCCCACGAGCCGGCGATCCCGATGGTTTCGAGCAGGATCGTCCACAGGACGAGCTTCTGATAGACGACCGGCTGGTTCCACCAGTGCGTGACGTCCCAGAACGGCCCGGCGCCCGACGTCCAGGTCACCAGGGCGACCCCGGCGAGCACGTACACGAAAACGAGCTTCACGATGTAGGTCGCGGGGATCATCTTGGGTGATCCGAAGCCGTATTCGACCCAGTGCAGCGCGAGCGCCTTGGTGCGTTCGAACAACGGTTTGTCGAGGAATGTTTCCGGATCGACGGGCGGGAAGTCCCCGGTTTTGAATCCCATTTCTGCCTCCTTCTCGGCGTGCGACGACATGACCGCCCGAACCTCGTTCGGCGGTATTGACGATCTTCGGGTTTACGAAGAAATCAGGAGATCGGCGTGAGCTTCCGGCGCAGGAGCGGTTTGTCGATCTTGCCGACCGCGTTCTTGGGCAGGGTCTCGACGACGTCGATCCGGGTCGGGATCTTGATCTTCGCCAGTCGTCCCCGGCAGTGTTCGAGGAGTTCCCCGGCGGTGACGCGGGTGCCGGGGTGCGCGGCGACGATGGCCACCGGCACTTCGCCGAGCACCGGGTCGGGCAGGCCCACCACCGCGGCTTCGAGCACAGCGGGATGGCTGTACAGCGCGTTTTCGATTTCCTTCGGGTAGAGGTTCTCCCCGCCCCGGATGATCATGTCCTTGATCCGGTCGACCAGGACGAGGTAGCCGTCGGCGTCGAACCGGCCGACGTCGCCGGTGCGCAGCCAGCCGTCGACGATCGTGGCGGCCGTGGCTTCGGGCTGGTTGAGGTAGCCGCGCATCACGTTCGGTCCCTGGATCACCACTTCGCCGGGCCCGTCCTCGATTAGCGTCCCGGCCGGGCTCAGGAGCGCGATCCGCTGGCCCGGCAACGGAAGCCCCACGGTGCCGGGCTTGCGGGGGCCGGCGGGCGGGTTGAGGGTGCTGGCGCAGGTGCCTTCCGACAGCCCGTAACCCTCGACGAGCGGGACGCCGAAACGCTGTTCGAACCGGCCGATCAGTTCCGCGGGCATGGGCGCCGCCCCGCAGATCACCAGCCGGAGCGAATCGAAGCCGGCGATGTGGTCCGCGGGCAGCGTGCAGAGCCGGGCGTAGATCGCCGGCACCGCGGAGAAGTACGTCGGCCGGACCCGTTCGACGGTGGACAGGAACGTCTCGGCGCGGAACCGGCCGGCGATCGTGGCCCGCCCACCGGCCAGCAGGGGCGACAGGACGCTGACGACGATGCCGTTGACGTGGAACAGCGGCAGGATCAGCAGGCTGTGGTCGGCGGGGCCCAGCCCGATCGCCGCGACGATCATGCCGGTCATGGCCGCGAGGTTGGCGTGGTCGAGCATGACGCCCTTGGGGCGGCCGGTCGTGCCGCTGGTGTAGATGAGCAACGCGAGCGCTTTCTCCGTCAGCGTGGCCTCGAAACCGGCGTCGGTCGCGTCCCCGTCCAGTTCCTCGACCGGCATCGTCACCAGGCCGGTCCCGGCCGGACCGAGTACGACCCGGGCCCCCGAATCCTCGATCTGGAACCGGGCTTCCGGCTCGGTCAGCGCCGGGTTCACCGGCGTCACCGCCGCGCCGAGCCGCCAGGCGGCGAACAGCGTGACGACGAGCTCGATGCGGTTGGGCAGCAGCGTCGCCACGACGTCACCTTCGCGGATTCCGCGTTCACGAAGCGCGGCTGCGGCGGCGCGGGTTTTGCGGGCGAATTCGGAATTGGTGAGAGCTGTGGTTTCGTCGGCCAGGCACGCACCGGCAGGATTTCGCCGGGCGCGTTCATCCGGCAGTTCGGCAATAAACATGGAATTGCCTTTCGGATTCGGTCTCGCGTCAATGCGTTCCACTACGGTAGGAAAACGGTGAGGCGCACGCCATGGGCGCGGGCCCCGAAGCTTCCCTGCCCTCTTGTGCCCGCGTCACAAGAGAGGGGTGCGGTGCCCGGCCCGCCGGATTACATTCGGCTCATGTCCGCCACCAGCGACGACGTCGTCGCGGAGGTCGCACGGGCCGTCGACGCGGCGCTGCCGGCCCTCACCACCGAGATGACCGACTGGTTCGTCGAGGTCATCCCGGAGTTCCGGCACGACGAGACGGTGCGCAAGCTGATGGTGGCCAGCACGTCGGCCAATCTGGTCGCGATCGTGGACATGCTGGTGCACGCCATCCCGATCGACCGCATCACCGTGCCCCCGGCGGCGGCCGAGTACGCCCGGCGCTTCGCCCAGCACGGCCTGTCGCTGGAAGGCCTGCTGCGGGCCTACCGCTTGGGCGAGCACCGGTTCCTGCAATGGTCCCTCGCCGCCGTCGGCGACCTGAAGGTGCGGGACACCACGGTCGCGCTGGCCGCGATCGCGGACGTGTCCGAGCGGGTCGGCAACTACATCGACCTGGTCATCGAAGGCCTGATCGACATCTACGAGACCGAGCGCCGGCGGTGGAACAGCCGCACCGGCGCCGCCCGCGCGGCCCAGATCCGGCTCGTGCTCGAGTCGGACGGACTCGGTGAGGACGCCGCCGAATCGTTGCTCGGCTGGTCATTGGGCGGCTGGCACCAGGCCGCCGTGGTCTGGCTGCCGTCGGATCAGCCGTCGGCGCTGCAGGCGGGCGCGCGCCTGCTGGCCGAGGTGTCCGGCCGCGGAACCCCGTTGACCATGCTCGACGACGACCGGACGTTGTGGGCGTGGCTCACCCACCACAGTCCCTTCGCGGTCGATCCCGTGCGGCTCCGGGCACAGGCCGAGGGCTCGAGCCCGCTGCGCCTCGCCCTGGGCGCACCCGCTCCCGGGCTGGCCGGTTTCCGCGGCACGCTGCGTGAGGCCCGGCGCGCCCGCGCGGTCGCCGAAACGGGCGGCGCCCACCTCGGAACTGTCGTCTCGTTCGACAACGTCGCCGTCGCCGCGCTGCTCACGCGGGACAAGGAGGACCTTCGGCGCTGGGTGGACCGGGTGCTGCCCGGACTCATCGGCGATGAGACCGCGACCCGGCAGCTGCGCGACACCCTGCGTGTGTTCCTGGAACTCGGGGGCAGCTACACGCAGGCCGCGGCGCGGCTGCACCTGCACAAGAACACCGTGCACTACCGGGTCCGCAAGGCCGAGGACCTGCTCGGCGGCTCGATCACGGACAACCGGCAAGCGGTCGAGGTCGCGCTCCTGGCCGCCGAACTGCTGCTGTAGGTGCGTGGCAGGACAGTGGAGGGTCTGCCGTTCAGGGGATGAGGTGCCGGCCGATGCCGGCGATCCACAGCAGCGCGGTCAGCCAGGGTCAGCGGGTCAGCTCCCCGACGAGGTCCGCCCAGCCTGGTGCGCCGACCCGGACGAACATCGGCGCGGTTTCCAGCGGTGCCGGGTAATTGTGCAGAGTGCGGCCGCCCGTCTCGATTCGCTTGGTGTGGGGGTCGAACCACAGTCCGGCGGGCAGCGTGATGTCGCGTGCGGTGCCGGCGGTGATCATCGGTGCCGCCAGCAGCGCGGGGCCGAGCAGCCACTCGTCGTCGATCGTGTCGAAGCGGTGGTCGGCGGGGAAGTCGAAGTACACCGGCCGCATGATCGGGGTGCCGTCCGCGATCGCCTGCTGCACCTGGGTTTTCAGATAGCCGGCCAGCTTCGCGTGGGTCTGGACCGCGTCGGCGTACAGCTTCGCCGTGTCGGCCGGGTAGACGACCGTCTTGCCCGTCGTGGTGTCGACCGTGGTCACCGGGGAAGTCGACGCGTACATCAGCGGCATCAGCGACGCGGCCTGGGCCCAGCGGACGAGCACCTCCCGGGTGGGCGGCGGCATGCTGTTCGACCCGCCGATCATGTCCGTCTCGACAAACGGGTAGCCGTCAGCCGAGATCGCCGACGCGCGGCGCAGGGAGGTGCGCAGGCCGTCCCAGGTGGTGTCCGCGTCGACCGCCCGGATCACGAACCCGTAGTGCTGGTTGCCCCAGTGCGTGCGGATGCCCGCGCCCTGCTGGTCGAACGCGTCGGTCATGTCCGCGCCGAGCTTCTGGTAGTCCTGCGGGGTCAGGTTCCCGGTGGTGGCGCACCGGTCGTCGAAGAAGCGGGTGTCGAACTTGAAGCCGTCGACGCCGTAGTCCGCCATCAGCTTGCGCAGGTTGCCGGTGTACCAGTCGCGGGCCTGCGGGTTGCCGAGGTCGATGATGCCCGCGGTGCCGTTCCACCAGGTCACCGTGCACGGTTGGGTCGTGCTTCCCTTGGCGTGCACCAGATAACCGTGGTCACGGGCGTAGGCGTAGTTCGCCGAGTCGAGATTGACCCAGAACGTCGTCCACAGGCCGAACTTCTGGCCCATCGCGTGGATGTCGCCGGCCAGCTTCTTCGGGTCCGGGAAGGTCTTCGCGTCGAAGGTCAGGTTGCCGTAGTTCGACTCCCATTTGTCATCGAGCTGCACGGTGTGCCCGGCGACGCCCGCCTTCTGCAGGTCTCGTGCCCACGAAAGCACCTTGTCCTGATCGATGTTCCGGTAGTACTGCGCCCAGGAATTCCACAGTGGACTGGTGTACTCGGCGTCGGTCGAGTCGCTCTTGGCGGGCTTGCCGACTTCGCCGAGGTAGTCGTCGTACACCGCGCGGCGGCTCGACTCGACGAAGACCGTGCTCGTGTACTCCGCGGAGTTCGTGACGGTCAGGTCGGCGCGCCCGCCGGCCAGCGCGACCTTCATCGGCTGGGCGGTGCGGACATAGAGGCCGACCGACTTCGAGGTGAAGAAGTACGGTTCCTGCATCATGTAGCTGGCGGGGGAGAACTCCGGCTCGTCGACCACACCGGCGGAAAGCGGGTACGGCTGGGCCTTCCCCTCGCTGGTTTCGCCGCCGCCGTACCAGTGGCCGGACGTCGCCAGGTCGAAGTGGGTCGTCCGCTGCCCGGCGGCGAGCCCGCCGACCGACCAGCTCAGGTCGAATCGGTCCGGGCGCGGGGTGATCCGCAGGGTCACCGGGCGGCCCGCGGTGCTGTCGGCCTCGGCGACGATGGTCGCGCCGTCCCGCGAGACCGACCGGACCCGGGTCGCCACGCCGCCGTCGAAGGTGAACGCGTCCGACGCGGTGCGCAGCAACTGCTCACCGCCGCGCGACACGCTGATGCCCAGCCGGGCGGTGTCGATGCGCAGCTGGTAGCCGGGGGAATCGGGGCCGCGCGGCACCGAGACGGACGAGAGTGGATCTGCGGCGGCAGGAGCCACGACGGTTCCGGCGAGGACGAGCCCGGCTGCCGCGTACGCCAGTCGTCGATGCACTTGAGCCTCCCGAAATGCAAGATTATGCTCGGTGTCGGGTCATAATGTGCAGTAATAAGCACACAAGACGGGAGGGTTTGTCAAGGTTTGCTTGGTCGGCTTCCTGGCGGCGCGCTGAGCTTCCGGTGCAGGAACTCGACCAGCCAGCGTTCGGCGGGGGAGCGGGAGCGTTCGGGGCGGGCGTAGAGCGCGATCTCCAGTGGCTCCAGTGCGATCGGCAGCTCAAGGAGGCGCACGGGGTGGCTGGCGGCGTAGGCGCGGCCGGCGAGTTCCGGGACGATGGCGACGAGTTCGGACTGCTGGACGAGGTAGGGCACCACGGAGAACTTGGCGACCTCCAGGACGACCCGGTCGAGCAGGTCGAGGGTCGCCAGCGCGAGTTTGGGGCCGATGTGGCCGGACGGGCCCTCGACCAGCACGTGCCCTTCGGCGCGCAGTTCCGCTTTGCTGATCGCCGGGCCGTGCACGCGCGGGTGGTCGTCGGCGACCATCGCGAGGTAGCCCTCGGCGAACAGCGCGTGCCGGCGGATCTGCGGCGCGGACACGACCGGGGTCGCGACGAACGCGTCGATCTCGCCGCGCTCGAGCTGCCGCGGCGAGTCGGCGAGGTCCAGCGGGCGGATCGCCAGGGACACCCCGGGCGCGAGGGCGCGCAGCGGCCCGACCAGCAGAGGCAGCAAAGACGCCTCGCCCAGGTCAGAAAGGCCGATGGTGAACCGGGCTCGGGCCGTGCCGGGTTCGAACGAGAACGCCGGGTCGACGGCCTGCTCGATCCCGTCGAGCGAGCGCTGCAGCGGATCGTAGAGCCGGTCCGCGAGCGCGGTCGGCACCAGGCCGTGGCGGCTGCGGTGGAACAGCACGTCGTCGAACCGGCGGCGGAGCTTGCCCAGCCCGTAGCTCACCGTCGGCTGGCTGACGTGCAGGGCCGCCGCGGTGCCGGTGACGCTGCGGGTTTCGTAGAGCAGGACGAAGACCCGGACCAGGTTGAGATCGAAGTCGGCCATATTCATCTCATCTATGTGGAATCGGCAAAACATCTATTGGATTAGTACTACACCCGTCCCTACGGTGAAGCACACCGCGACGAACCGAGGGGGTGCCGTGCTGATCCGCGAGATGGCGCACGAGGTGATGCGGCGGCAGGGACTCGACACCGTCTTCGGGAACCCCGGCTCGAACGAACTGCCGTTCCTCACCGGGCTGCCCGCCTCGTTCCGCTACGTGCTCGGCTTGCACGAGGGAGCCGTGGTCGGGATGGCCGACGGCTACGCCCAGGCGACCGGCCGCCCGGTGCTGGTGAACCTGCACGCCGCTTCCGGCTCGGGCAACGCGATGGGAGCGCTGACCAACGCCGTGTACAGCCGGTCCCCGCTGGTGGTCGTCGCCGGTCAGCAGGTGCGCCCGGCGATCGGCGCCGAGGCCATGCTGTCCAATGTGGACGCCACTGCGCTGGCCAAGCCGCTGGTCGGCTGGGCCGCCGAGCCGAGTTGCGCGGGCGACGTCCCGCGTTCGCTGACCCAGGCGATCTTCGAGGCCCGCTTGCGGCGCTGTCCCACTTACCTTTCCGTGCCCTACGACGACTGGGCGGCCGAGGCGGAACCGGGTGCCGAAGCGGTCCTCGCCCGCACCGTCCGGCGGTCCGCGGGCCCGGGCCCCGCCGAGATCGAGGCGCTGGCCGCGGACCTGCGCGCGGCCCGCCGGCCGGCCCTGGTGCTGGGCGGCGACCTCGACAGCGACGGCCACTTCGACGCGGTGACCGCACTCGCGGAACGGCTGGCCACACCGGTCTGGGCGGCGCCGTCGCTGTTCCGGCTGCCGTTCCCGAACCGGCACCCGCTGTTCCGGGGCGTGCTGCCCGCCGGGATCGCGCCGGTCGCCGACGCGCTCGCCGACCACGATCTCGTGCTGGTGCTGGGCGCCCCGGTGTTCCGCTACCACGAGTACCTGCCGGGCGATCACCTGCGCCCCGGGGTCCGGTTGGTGCAGGTCACCGACGACGCCTCGGCCGCGGCCCGCGCCCCGATCGGCGAAGCCCTCGTCACCGACCCGGGGGCGGTGATCCACGCGCTGCTCGACCTCCTTCCGGACTGCCCGCACAAGCATTGGGAGCACACGATTCCGGCGGCGCCGGCCGGCGGGACCGGTGCGTTGCTGCATCCCGAGCAGGTCTTCGCCGCCCTGCGCGACACGCAGCCGCCGGACACCGGCTACGTGGTGGAATCCACTTCCACCAACGGTTCCTGGTGGCGGCAGATGGACCTGCGCCGGCCGGGCTCGTACTACTTCCCGGCGGCGGGCGGCCTGGGCTTCGGGATCCCCGCCGCGGTCGGCGTCGCGCTGGCGCGGCCGGACCGGCCGGTGGTGGGCGTGATCGGCGACGGGTCCGCCAACTACGGCATCACCGGCCTGTGGACCGCCGCCCAGTGGCAGTTGCCGATCACCTACGTGCTGCTGCGCAACGGAACCTACGGCGCGCTGGAGTGGTTCGCCGGGCTGCTGGGCACACCGGACGTGCCGGGCACGACCATCCCCGGGCTCGACTTCACCGCCACCGCCCGCGGATACGGCGTCCACGCCACCCACGCCGAGGATCTGGCCCAGCTGCGCGCACTGCTGGCCGAACCGGCCGCTGGGCCGAGGCTCATCCAAGTCGACACCGCCGTGACCACCCCCGCCTGATCGGAGCAGAACATGCTGCTGGAACCGGAAACCTGGGCCGCCCGGATCTACTCCGGCGGGTGGCGAGCAGGCGGCGGCGGGGCCCGGGACGTCGTCGAACCCGCCACCGGTGCCACCCTCGGCCGGCTCGGCCTGGCCGACCCGGACGACGTGCGCCGGGCCGCCGCCACCGCGGCCGCCGCGCAACGCGGGTGGGCGCGGACGCCGCCGTCCGACCGGGCCGCCGTGCTCCGCCGCGCGGGCGACCTGTGGGCCGCGCACTCGGCGGAGATCGAGGACTGGATCGTCCGGGAGTCCGGCTCGGTCCGCGCCAAAGCCGCCGTCGAGACCGGTTTGGCGGCCGGGATCTGCCACGAGGCGGCCGCGCTGCCCACCCACCCGCAGGGCGAGGTGCTGGCCTCCGACGAACCACGCTGGTCGTTCGCGCGATCCCGCCCGGCCGGGGTGGTGTCGGTGATCGCGCCGTTCAACTTCCCGTTGATCCTCTCCATCCGGTCGGTCGCTCCGGCGCTCGCGCTCGGCAATGCCGTGCTGCTCAAGCCCGACCCGCGGACCGGGGTCTGCGGCGGCGTCGCGCTGGCGCGGATCTTCGAGGAGGCCGGGCTGCCCGAAGGACTGCTGCACCTGGTGCCCGGCGGTGCGGGCGTCGGGCAGGCGGCCATCGAATCGCCCGAGGTGCGGGTCATCTCGTTCACCGGCTCCACCGCGGTCGGCCGCCGGATCGGTGAGCGGGCCTCGTCGCTGCTCAAGCGCGTGCACCTGGAATTGGGCGGCAACAACGCATTGGTGGTGCTGCCGGGCGCGGACGTCGAGCGGGCCGCGAGCGCCGGCGCGTTCGGCTCGTTCAACCACCAGGGGCAGATCTGCATGGCCACCGGCCGTCACCTCGTGCACGAGTCCGTCGCCGGCCCGTACCTCGACGCGCTGGCCGCCATCGCCCGCAAACTGCCGGTCGGCGACCCCGCCACTGAGCCGGTCGCGCTCGGCCCGATCATCGACGGCAAGCAGCTCGACCACATCGACCGGCTGGTGCGGTCCGGGGTCGCGGCCGGGGACCGGGTGCTCGCCGGTGCCGAGCCCGCGGCCCCGTACTACCCGCCCACCGTGCTCGCGTGTGGCGACCCCGGATCACCCGTCTGGCAGCAGGAAGTCTTCGGCCCGGTCGCCCCGGTGCTGACCTTCGGCGGGATCGACGAGGCGGCCCGTCTCGTCAACGAGTCGCCGTACGGCCTGTCGGTCGGCATCCTCGGCGACGTCGGCAAAGCGATGCGGCTGGCCGACGAACTCGACAGCGGCAAGGTCCACATCAACGAGCAGACCGTCGCCGACGAGCCGAACGTGCCCTTCGGCGGGGTCGGCGATTCCGGCAACGGCTCCCGCTTCGGCGGCGCCCGTGCCAATATCGAGGCCTTCACCGAGACCCAATGGCTGACCGTCCGCTCCGAGATCGCCGCCTATCCGTTCTGACCCCGTCCCCTCGCTCGCCATCACCTCACTCACCGTGGAGAGAGACATGCAGCTCGTCGGGAACCGCTTTTCCTGGGCCGCAGTGCTGTGCTGGCTCACCGTGCTGATCGAGGGCTTCGACCTGGTGGCCCTCGGCGCGACCAGCCTCGCGCTGCAGCACGCCGGGGGTTTGGAGTTCACTCCGTCCCGGCTGACCACGGTCGCCACCGTGTCACTGGTCGGGGTGGCCCTCGGCGCGGCACTGGTCACGCCGCTGGCCGATCTGGTCGGGCGCCGCACCATCCTGATCGCTTCGGTCGCGTCCTTTTCCGCGTTCACCCTCGTGCTGCCGCTCTCGTCCGGCTTCGTGATGTTCGCGGTACTGCGCCTGCTGGCCGGGCTCGGGCTCGGTTCCTGCATGCCCACCGCGCTGGCGATGATGTCGGAGCACCGGCCGGCGCGGCGGCGGACCCGAGCCAGCACCACCACCATGACCGGCTACCACTGCGGCGCCGTGCTGGCGTCCCTGCTCGCGCTGGCGGCCGGGAACTCCTGGCAGATCCTGTTCTACGCCGGCGGCGCGGCCGGGCTGGTGATCGCCGCGGTCATGTGGTGGAAGCTGCCCGAGACCGCGCCTGCCCGCCGGGACGCCGAAACCGAGCGGGTCACCGTGCTCGATCTGGTGCGGCCCCGGTTCCTGCGCACCACCCTGGCCGTGTGGGTGAGCACGTTCATGGGCCTGCTTCTGGTGTACGGCCTCAACACCTGGCTGCCGAGCCTGATGAAAACCGCGGGCTACGGCGTGTCGACGTCGATCACGCTGCTGTTTGTCCTCAACGCCGGTGGCATCGCGGGAATGCTGCTGGCCGGCTACGTCGGCGACGCCCGCGGCATCCGCCGGACCGCGCTGGCCTGGTTCGCGGTGGGCGCGGTCCTGGTGGCGGTGCTGAGCATCCGCATCCAGGTCAGCGTGGTACTGAACCTGGTCATCTTCCTCACCGGTGTGTTCGTGTTCTCGGCCCAGGTACTGGTGTACGCCTACGTCGCACAGTCCTATCCGGACCGGATCCGCGGCGCCGCACTCGGCGTCACCTCCGGTGTGGGCCGCCTCGGGGCCATCACCGGCCCGCTGATCACCGGCGTCCTGGTCACCGCGGGCGTCGCTTATCCTTGGGGCTTCTACTTTTTCGCCGTCGCCGCGGTCCTCGGCCTCTTGGCCATGGCGCTGGCACCACGCGGACCTGCTCCCGCGCCCGTCGCGTAGGCACCGCCTCGCTGCCGCAGCGCCGGTCCGGGTGCTGGGCGGCATGCTGGGCCGCCTGGCTCCGCAACGCGACGAGGAAGCGGACGCCATTCGCGTGGCGGGCATGTCTCTCGACCACATCTACGACTGTGACGAACTCGTGGCCGGCGACACCTTTTTCGTCGCCACCGGGGTCAATGGCGGGCCTTTGCCCGGCCTTCGCGCTCGTCGTGCGGCACCTGCGTGAGTTCGACCGGCGCTGGAGAAGGCCAACCGCAGCGGCGGCATGGCGATCGGCATCCGCTTGCTGCCGGAAGCCGGGGGAAACGAGTCCAGAGTCCATTGTGGACAAAATTCGCTGCCCGCACACGCCCGGCTGGACCGGGACCAGGTGCTCGTCGCGACCGGATTGTCCCGCAAGGAAATCACGGCCCTTCCGGTTGCCCTGGTTCCGACCTCGCCGGCAGCTCCGCGGTCGGTGAGGTGCCTCCGGTCCAGTTTGGTGGAGATCTGCACGGTCAGCGCCGGGCGCTTCGATGCCGATGGCCCGCCCGCCCCGGGACTCCCGCGCGTTCCCGACTCCGGAGGGCAGGGCCGTGTTCTGGTCAGTTCCGTCGACGGTCGTGGTCAAGCGCGCGTTCCACCGGCCGGCGTTCGTGCGCCGAGGACCGCCAGAGCGGCGACGGCGAGGAGCGCGGCCAAGCCGAGGAACCCGGCGCCGAGGGTGGCCGCCACGGCGATCGCGCCGATCAGCAGCGGGCCGCCGGCGTCACCGAGTTCACGGCCGACCTCGGCGGCGCCCATGGTCTGCCCGAGCCGTTCGGCCGGGGTGACTGCGGCGAGGTGCGCGAACGCGAGCGGCGTCGCCAGCCCCACTCCGGCCCCGACGGCCGCCGCCGCGACCAGGACCCCGGTGACACCGGGTACCGCGGCGGCCAGCGCCATCCCGGCGGCGGCCAGCACGAGCCCGCCGCCCATGCCGATCCCGTCGCGCAGCCGTCCGGCGTCCCGGGCGCGGCCGGACCAGGGCTGGATCAGGGCCGAGCACAGCGCCAGCAGTGACACGGCCGCGCCGGTGACCAGCGGGGTCAGCCCGGCCGCGGCGCCGGTCACCGGCAGGAAACCGACCCCGACGGCCAACGCCGCGGTCGTGGCGGCGAGCGTCGCGGTCGGGCGGAGGAAACCGGGGGAAGCCAGACGGCGAGCCAGATCCAGCACGGTCTGCCGGGCGCGCGGCAGAGGCTGCACGGCGGGCACGACGATCGCGGCCCAGACGGTGACGGCCAACGCCAAGACAGCGAGGGTGGCGAACAACAGCGAAAATCCACCGAGGGTGGTCAGGACGCCGCCGAGCAACGGTCCGAGGGTGTAGCCGATGCTCTTCCACGCGCCGTAGCCGCCAAAGGCGCGGCCTTGCCGTTTGGCCGGTGACAGCCGCGCGACGAGTGAACCGGCGGCCGGGGAAAATGCCGCGGCGGCGGCACCCTGGCCCAGCCGGGCCAGCCCCACCGCGGCCGGGTTTCCGGCGAGGACAAACGTCGCGGACGCGGCGGCGAACGCGAGCAGCCCGCCCAGCAGGACCGGCCGCGGCCCGATCCGGTCTGCCAGCGTGCCGAACACCGGTTTCAGGATCACCTCGGCGCCGTCGTAGACGGCCAGCAGCAAGCCCAAGGTCAGCAGGGAGGCGTGCTCGCTGTGGGTGTAGGCGCCGAGACTCGCGGCGATGCTGTGCGCGCCGAACGCGGTGACGAACCCGGCGGCGTACAGCGGCCGCAGCGCGCTGGGGGAGGTGTGCCCAGGAGACTCGGTGCTCATCCGCGCGGTTCCCCTCCGGTCCATTGACGTCGCAGCAGGCGCCCGACGATCAGGTCGGCTCGCGCCCGGGCCGGCCGCAGTGCGGCGGTGGCCGGTGGAGCAGCAAGACGCCGACCAGGCCGGCCGCGGCGCCCGCCGCGTGCCCGGCGATGTAGACCCGAGACCACGCCATCACCACGGCGGCGAACGCAGCAACCCCACCGAGCCACCGGCCGGCCACGACCAGCCCGGCGGTGACCGCACCAGCCGGCACCGCGTGATCGCTAGGAAACGACGGGTCGAGGCTGCGGTGCGCCAGGATCACGATGTCCGGCAGCGCTGTGCTCGGGCGAGGCCCGCCCGCCGGCGCCGGCAGCGGCTGGTTCATCCCCGGCGCGAGCAGCATGCCCAGGGGTGCCCACAGCGCGGCCGCTGCCAGGACCAGGCTCGTGCGGCGACGTGCCGGCCACCACCCGGTCGGCAACAACACGGCGAACAGCACCAGACCGCAGCCGGCGCAGGCGGAAACGATCGAGCGCAACCATGGGGCCGCGCGGGCGAAATCGTTGATCCTGAGGAAAGCCCGGGTATCCGCGCTCATGGGGAAACCCGGCTCACATCTGGTGCAGAGCTTGGAAAACGAGCTCGGTGTACTCGGCGAGCCGATCAGTGCAGTGTTTGAGCCGCCCCTCGGCCTCGGCGGCCGAGGGCGCGCCGAACACGTCGCGGACCTTCAGCTCCCGATACCAGCGCCGCAGCCGCTCCAGGCTCTGCTCCTCTTCCTCCAGTTCGGCCATGGTGAACTTCTCGACGCGGATCTCCTTGGCGATCTCGGCGTCGAACTTGCCGCAATCGGCCAGGAACTCCCGCCACTCGTCCTCGCGCTCGGCGGTGAACAACTCCTCGAGGCGCGCGCCGTCCCGGTCGCTGCGCCCGGCCGCCTCGAGCGCGACCACCTCGCCCTCGCCGCGTTCGGCGAGCTCGACCACCCGGTGGACCCCCTCGGCGAACGCCGCCACCTCCGGCACCGCCCACGTGCCCTGCCCCAGCGACAAGGCCCCGATTCGGCGCAGCTCCCGCCACACCGCGACCCGGTGCCGCGACGGCGCCGCGGGAACCCGCACGACCAGCACCTGCCACTTCCCCGATCGATCCGTCACGACCGGCAGTGTATCAAGTGTTACATCTGACTCTGTGCAGCCTGGCGGGAAACGGGTGGAGGCCCGCTCGCGGACACTGCTTCGCCGGAGGATTCACCGCGCTCCTGGCCGGTCGTTGCACGGGCTCGGAAGCCGGCGGGGCGGCAACTCGTGCGCAGCGACGACTGCTCGACAGTCCGGTCCTCGCACCGCCCTTGTTTTCGTTTGGCGGCGGAATGGTCGTCGTCGGCCCGATCAGCCAGTGCGTCCGGGAAATGCGAAGTGGTATTCGGCTCCGTTATGAACCGGTCCGAGTTTTGCCAAGGTACATGAGCTCCCAGATGGCGGGTTCGGTGTAGCTGTCGACGATTGTGCCCGCCTGCCGGTGCTCGATGCGCAGCTCGCCGGTGAAGCGCAGATAGGCGCCGTCGAAGCGGACGAGTTTGGCCGCGACCTTCTTGAAGCCGTCGAGTTCGTCGACCAGCTTGCTCACCGAAAGATCACGGTGGCGGGTGAAAGTGACGGTATAGCTGTCATCGCCGTCGGTGTAGGTGTAGCGGGTGACGTTCGCCACCGGCTTTCCCGTGGCCACGTCGGTGTAAGTACCGAGCTGTTCGAAGGCCACCTTGCTCGCGTCATCGGCGACGATCCGGCTGTCTTTGGCCAGGAGGAAAATGGGAAGCTCGGCGTCGCCGTACTTCTGTTCCGCGGTGATATACGACGCGACAGTGGTGTACGGGCCCGCTTGCCCACGGCCCCAGTACCAATGGTTGATCAAGGAGTCCATCGGGGCATTGCCCCAGTTGTGGTCGTGATACCCCACGCCGGAGGCGGCGGACGCCACTCCGGCCACGGTGTAGGTCACGTCCACTTTGCCCTGCGGCACCGCCGGCAGCCAGTCGAACTCGAGCTCGTCGTCGGCGCCGAAATACAGGTGCCCCGTGGCTGGCCGCCACGCCGGGACTTCGCCGGTGAGATCGATTTCCACGGCGATGTCGTCGATCTTGGCGATGATCTTGTAGGTGTGCAGGTCGCCGCTGAACGAGTTGTCCGCGATCCGTACGTCGCACCGCTCGGTGGAGGCGGAGAACTCGTGCGGCTCGAAGTCGGCGACCTTGTTGTGGCTGGTGCCGTCGGGCAGATCGAGGTCTATGCGGATCACCGGCGCGAGCGGCTTGCCGATGTCGGTGAAGTTCTTGGTGGAGAACACCACGACCAGTTTGGCGCCGTCGTCGAGGTGGGTGTCGAAGTACCACCACTCGTACGTGCCGGCCTCGCCGCCGGTCCGTGCCCCGTCCTCCCAGGACGCGACCTGGCCGGGGCTGATGCCGATCCGCGCATAGTCCTCGGCTGTCGAGCCGAGCCGCGAGAGTGAACCGTTCACCGCACTGCCCTTCCGTCCGGTCAGCCGGTTGCTAATCCGGCGAGTGTCGGATTAAGGTTAACACCACCCGCAGCCGACCGCAGGAGGTTCCATGGCCACCAGGCCGACCGCGCAGCGACGGCGTGGGCCGGGCAGGCCTCCGGCGGACGCGGCGCTGCCCGATCTGGAGGAGATCCTTCAGCGCGGTCTGGAGGCGTTCGCGGAACTGGGCTACGAGGCGGTTTCCGTACGGCAGCTCAACGAGCGGCTCGGCATGGGACACACGTTCATCCACGATCGGTACGGATCCAAGGAAGCCTTCTGGCGGGCGGTCATGGAAGCCGCCCTCCGCCAGGTGGCCGACGAGGTCGCGGCCGCACTCGGCAAGGAGCAGCCCGGCGACGATCTCGCCCGGCTGATCGCCAGTGTGCGGGCCTTCCACCAGGCCAACGCGCGCCGTCCGCACCTCACCCGGGTCGTCGACTACGAAGCCGGCCGTGACTCACCTCGGCTGGATTACCTCTACACCCTGATGAGCCCGCTCAACGATGCGGGGCGGCCGATCTTCGACCGGCTCGTGCGCGAGGGCGCGCTGCGCGACATCCCGTGGTACCTGTTCCACTTCGCCGTCACCAAACCGCTGGCCATGTACGGCCAGGCGCCGCTGGCGCGGCTGTTCGGCCGCCCCGACGACGCCGACGATCACACGCTGCTGAGCACGCTGGTTCTCAACGGCCTGCTCACCTGAACCCGCCGGCCCCAACGAGAAACTGGAGTCACCAGTGACTGCCATCCACCGTTCCACCAGAACCCTGTGGGCCCTCACCGCCATCGTCCTTCTCGGTCTGCTCGTCGCGGCCTTCGTCCCCGGCGTCCGGCTGCCGGTGATCGTGGTGCAGGTCGTGTTCGCGCTCATGCACGGGGCACGACGCTATGGCCGGCGCGCGATCGGGATCTTCGTCGTGGCCGGTCTGGTGATCAGCAACGTCCTGGAAAACCTCAGCATCGGCACCGGCTTCCCGTTCGGCCACTACCACTACACCGGCGACGGCAAGATCTTCGCCGTGCCGTGGTTCATCGGCCCGTCCTACCTGGCCACCGGCTACCTCGCCTGGGTCGTGGCCACCGCGCTGCTCGGTGATGTGCACCGCGGCTCACCCTGGCTGACCACCATCGGCACCCCCGTCGTCGGCGCGTTCGCCATGACCGCGTGGGACCTGGCCCTCGACCCCAGCACCTCGACCGTCAACCAGGCCTGGATCTGGGAAAACGGCGGCGGGTTCTTCGGTGTTCCCCTGGTCAACTTCCTCGGCTGGACTTTCACGGTCTACCTGTTCATGCAGGTCTTCGCGCTCTACCTGCGCGGCCGCGGCCCCCTGCCGGACGGGACGGCCGGTCCGGCCACGGCCGGTGACCTGCAAGCGGTGCTGCTCTACGCGGCGACGACGATCTCGTTCGTCACCAAGTTCTTCACCGGCGAGCGCACCACCGTCACCGACGCGGCCGGCACGACTTGGCGCACCGGTGACATCTACGAGACGTCGGTGCTGCTCACCGTCTACGGAATGGTGTTCATCGCCCTGCTTGCCCTGCTGCGCATCGCCCAGCGGCACACCGCGGCCGCGACGTCGGCGGAAGCCGGCCGGGCGAAGCCGGACCCGGCACACTTGTCCGCATAGCGTGCCGGCGGCTCAGCTTCCTGCCGGCGCCCCGCCGTTGCCGGCATGGAGGTGCTGAAGCATCGCCAGATGGTGGTTTCGCACCGCGCGCACCGCGGCTTCGGTGTCACCGGCCTCGATGGCGGCGACGATGGGTTCGTGCAGGGCGATCTGCTGCTCGGCCTGTTCCGGGCTCAGCCAGCCGGGGACGTCATTGTTCTCCACCCACGGGCGGTATTCGCAGGAGATGACCGCGGTGTGCACGCTCTCGTAGACCGACGTCAGATACGGGTTGCCGGCCAGCGAGACGATGGTGGAGTGGAAGATGGTGTCGGCCGCGATCCAGGTGGAGGCCTCGCCGGTGCTGGTGCGCAGCTTCTCCATCGCCGCTCGCGCCAGGTGGACGCGGTCGACGCCGGCGGCCGACTCCCGTACCCCGAGTGTCTCCAGCCAGAAGCGGAAGTCGGCCAGGCTCGAAACGCTTCCGGTCTCCAGTTCGAGCATCAGGCCGACCGACGCCCGCATCGTGATGTCCGGCTGGCGCAGGACGTAGGCGCCCGATCCGCGGCGGATCTCCACCAAGCCCATGAGCGACAGGGTCCGCAGCGCCTGGCTCACCGTCGGGCGGCTGGCGCCGAACTGCTCGGCGAGCACCCGTTCGGACGGCAGCCGGGTGCCTTCGGCCAGGTCGCGTTCGAGGATGAACGTCCGGATCTTCTCCGTCACCTCGTCGGAAAGCCGTTTGACGACCACCTTGTTCATGTCGCTGATGTCGACCGGCGAGTTCCCGCGTGCGGTGCCGTTCCCGTCCTTCGTCGCCACGTAACGCTTCCCTCGTCGTCTGTGCTGAAGCTGGAACTCCGCTGGATCGTACTGCCGAGCCGGCAGGTGCCGGCCGGCGTACGGTTCCGGCCTGCCGGCACGCGGGGCACGCCTATCCGGGCGGCGGCTCGAAGGCGCGGGTGAGCACCTGCCGGGCCTCGTCCACGGCCTGCTCGTACGGTAGCTCGCGGGCCCGGTAGAACAGCGGGCGGCCGATGGCGACGGCGGAGCCCGCGGCGGTCACCGCCCGCGCCCAGTGGCGGACCCGGGCAGCCAGCTGGGCCCGGGACACCACTTCGTCGATGATGCCGAGCCGCAGCGCCTGTTCGGTGGTGAAGAGCTCGCCGGTCAGTGCGTTGGTGAGGGCGGCCTTCTCCGGCACCCGGCGGATCGCGGGAACCTGGGCCAGCGCGGGCCAAGCTCCGTACGCGGCCTCGTTGGTACCCAGGCGTGCGCCCTCGGCCACGACCACCACGTCGCAGGCGCACATCAGGCCGAACCCGCCGGCGAGCGCGTCGCCGTTGACGGCGGCCACGAGCGGCGTGGTGGAGCGGGGAAGGAAGGCGAAGAGCCGGGCGACGGCGTCGGCGAACGGCGCGGCACGGCCCGAAGCCCGCACCGCGGCGGCGTCGGCGCCGCCGCAGAAGACGTCTCCGCCCCCGGTCACCACGATCGCGTCGACATCCGCGCGCCCGTCGAGTTCGCTCAGGCATTCGTAGAGCCGCACCGCCATCGCCTCGTCGATGAGATTGAGCGGGGGCCGGTCCAGTACGAGCACGGCGGTACGCCCTTCGAGCCGCACGGTGACCGGGGTGGCGCGCGCTCCCGGCTGCACGGTCACCGTTGCGCACCCCCGCTGATCACGTCGCCGGTGACGTAGTCCAGGGCGAAGCGGTCTTCGCAGATGTCGTCGAGCTGGGCGAGGAGGCGCTGGTGGGCGGGGTGGATCCAGTACTCCTCGGTCAGGGAGCGCTGCGAGGTCAGCCTGGCGAAGCAGCCGTGGGTGTAGCCGTGCCGCAGTCCCGAGGTGTTGGTGTTCGCGCCCCAGCTGAGTTCGAGCAGGCACGGCAGCGTGCCTGCCATCCCCGAGGCGAACGTCGCCAAGGCGTCCGCCAGCTCATCGGCGCGTTGCGGATGAGGTTTGAAGACGACGTAGTGTTCCAGCACGGTAGCTCCTCACCTGCAGTTTTCCCGCTCGTAGTGGTCCCAGTCGGCCGGCCAGCGGTAGGCGTGCCGGGTGGGGGGCACCGGCGCCTGGGTCTCGATCCAGCGGACCCGGCCGCCGGCGGTGTTGAAGCACGCGTGCGTCTCGCCGACGCCGGCCCAGGCGACGTCCCCGGGCCCGAGGTGGTGGACTTGCCCGCCCAGCTCGAAATCGGTGTCGCCGCGCAGGAAGAAATACGTCTCCTCGAAGGGGTGGTCGTGCACCTGTGCGGCGCCGTTGACCTCGTAGTCCACCATGAACATGGTGAGCTGGCCGGCCCCTCGGTGCCCGTCCACGAGCATCTTCACCGAGATACCGCTGTAGGCCAGGACGGCGGTGTCCATGCCCGCGGACGAACGGCCCCGCGGGTCGGCCGCGGTGGCCTGGCCGACGTGGTCGGGCTCGGTGCCCTCGTAGTGTCCGACGAGCACGAGCGTGGGGTCGGAGAAGTCCGGTGGCACCGCCTTGTCCAGCACCCGCGACGGATCCCGGGGGAAGAACGTGTCCCGCCGGCCGGACGCCTCCCGCAGCGCGACCGGGCTGGTGACGTCCATCCAGCGCGCCTCGCTGCCGCCCGCGTTGCGGAAGCCGTGCAGCGAGCCGATGGGGAAGAAGGCGAAGTCACCGGGGGCCAGGAGGTGGGCCCGGTCGTCGATCTGCACCGCCAGCTCGCCCGCCAGGACGTAGATCGCCTCCTCGTACGAGTGGACGTGCAGGTCCGTGCGGCCCCCCGGCTGCAGCCGCCCGACGCCCAGGTCGGTGTGGACGCTGCCGGTGTGCGGGCCGATCAGGGCCAGCCGGTCGAAGCCTTGGGACCGGTTTGCGAAGGGCCAGGGGATCTCGGCCTGCCGCCAGTCCTGCCGGGTCACTGCGGGCACGGTTGCTCCTCGTCGGCGCTGCCGCCGGCCGGGTGGCCGGCGGGGGAGGTGTACAGGTCGTCGATGCAGGCGAAGTCCCGTTCGGACCAGCCGCGCTGGTGGCACTGCCGGTACAGCTCCTGGGTCCGTTGGGTCACGGGCAGTTGCGCGCCCGCCTGCCGAGCGGCGTCGAGGGCCAGGTCGAGGTCCTTCGTGATCAGCGCGAGGCTGGCGGCCGGTGCGAAGTCCCGGGCGATCAGGGCGGGGGTCTTGGCCGCGAAGAACGGCGAGCCGAGCGGCGTTCCGGCGACCACGTCGAGGAACTCCCGCCGGTCGATGCCCAGGCTCTCGGCGAGGTTGACCGCCTCGACCAGCGAGGCCATCCCGATGCCCACCAGGACGTTGACCGCGATCTTGACCGCACGAGCCTCGTCTTCGCCCCCGACCCAGACGTGGCTGCGGCCCATGGCCTCCAGCAGCGGCGTGTGGAGCTCGTAGGCATCCTTCGGCCCGGAGCAGAAGAAGCTCACCTGCCCGCCGGCGGCGGCCTGCGCGCTGCCGCTGACGGCGACCCGCAGGTACGGCACGCCCTCGCGGGCGAGTCGTGCGGCGCAGGCGGCGGAGTCGGCCGTGGAGATCGTGCTGAGGTCGAGCACGGTCTTCGCGCTCCCCCCGCTCTCCGCGTCGGCCGCGAGATGCCCGGGGGTGAAGATCGCGTCCAGGTCCGCCCTGCTGCGCACGCAGGTCAGTACGGCCGCGGCGCCCCGGATCGCCTCCGCCGCTGTGCCGGCGACGGCGAGCCGGCTGCCCGCCAGCCTGCCGGTGGCCGCCGGGTCGGGGTCGTAGCCGGTGACGGAGAAGCCGGCTGCCACCAGATTCGCCGCCAGTGGCCCGCCCAGCCGGCCGAGGCCCACGAAAGCGACTTTGGTTCCGTGCGGTGTTTCGTCCATGACTCTCCCTGAATTCGTTGCGGTGCGCCGGATTGCCTCAGGACCGGGCTGCCGGGCCGGCGGAGGCGACGCCGGCGTTGGCGGCCTGTGGTTCGTACATCGAGAGAAAGTCCTCGGTGCGCCATCCCGCGCCGATCGCGGCCTGGATGAGCTGGTGCACAGCGGCGCCGACGGGCATCGGAACCTCGAGCGAGCGTGCTTCGGCAAGGCCGAGGTCGAAGTCCTTGCGGAGTAGTTCGGTGGTGAAGGTGGGCGTCCAGTCCCGGGCCGCGAGGGCCGGCGTGCGGTAACGCACCCAGTCGGAGCCGACCACGGTGCCGTTGAGGAACTCCAGGAAGGCGGCACGGTCGGTGCCGCCCTTCTCGGCGAGCGTGGTGACCTCGACCAGCGCCTGGACCATCATGCCCAGGTACAGGTTGTGGCAGAGCTTGACCAGCCGGCTCTGATCGGCTTCGCCCGCTCGCACAACGGTTTTCGCGGCCATCGCCAGATAGGGCCGTACCCGCTCCAGCGCAGTGGGCGGGCCCGAGGCGACGATGCAGCAGCCCCCTGCGGCGACGACCTCGGGATTGCCGCTGACGGGGGCGGCCACGAACTCGACGCCCCGGGCGGCGGCCGCGTCGCGCACTCGTGCCGAGACCTCGCCGGAAACCGTCGAGCAGTCCACCACGACCTCCGGCAGCGAGGAGCCGCTGAGCAGTCCTTCCGGTCCGAGCACGACCTCTTCCAGGTCGGCGGAGGTGCTGACCATCGTGAAGACGATGTCGAGCCCGCCCAGCCCGGCCTTGCTGCCGGCGACGGCCGCGCCCCGGGCGGCCAGTGGCGCCGTCTTGGCGGTTGTGCGGTTCCACACCGTCACCTGCTGCCCGGCGTCCAGCAGGCGGTTCACCAGCGCCGCTCCCATGCGGCCGGTGCCGATCCAGCCGATCCGATCGGTCATACGTCCGTCCTCCTTTGTTCCGACCGGCGGGGCGTCGTCGCCGCGCGCCGGAAGACGCCCGGTGGTCAGGAAGCGCCGGGCTCCGGGCCGCCGGACTGCGTACCGAAGTCGAAGCCGGTCCAGTACCGGGTGCCGGCCACGTAGAGCCGGTCGGCGGGGAAGCGGGTGATGACGCGCGGCCCGTCGGCCGTGACGACCACCTCCTCTTCGATGCGGGCGGCCGAGGAACCGTCCTTGGTGGGCCAATAGGTCTCCAGGGCGAAGACCATGCCCTCCTCGATCGGCACCGGGTGCTCCAGCGAGTGGTAGCGGCTGATCAACGGCTGCTCCCACACGGACAAGCCGACACCGTGGCCGTACTGGAGGCCGAACGCCTCCTCCTCATTGGCGTAGCCGAGTTCGGCGGCGCTGGGCAGGGCGCGGGCGACATCGGCGCTGGACGCGCCGGGACGCACCGCCGCGATGGCCTCGTCGATCGCCATCCGGGCGCGCTGGTAGGCGTCCCGCTGCTGGGCGTTGGAGCTGCCGACGTTGAGGGTGCGGTAGTAGCAGGTCCGATAGCCGTTGAAGGAGTGGATGATGTCGAAGTACGCGGTGTCGCCGGGCCGGATCGCGCGGTCGCTGAAGACGTGCGGATGCGGGCTGCACCGTTCGCCCGAGATGGCGTTGACCGCCTCGACCTCCTCCGAACCCCGTTCGTACAGCACGCGGTTGACCAGCGCCACGGCGTCGTTCTCGCGGGTGCCGACGGAGAGGGACCGGTACAGCTCGTCGTAGGCGGCGTCCACCATGCCCGCCGAGTGGTCGAGCAGGGCGATCTCGTCGACCGTCTTGATCCGGCGGGCCCGCTGCATGAGTTCCTGGCCGTTGACCAGGTGCAGGCCTTCGGCCTCCAGGGCGCGCAGGACGGGCATTTCCACGACGTCGATGCCGACCGGCTCGGTCGCCAGTCCGCGCTCGCGCAGCAGGTCGGCGACGCGCCGGGCGTTGCCCGCCTCCACGCCGACCTCCTCGGGGATGGAACCCCGCCAGCTGGACAGCCCGGCCCGCCAGCTGTCCTCGGGCAGCCAGGTGGCGTGCGCCTTGTGCTGGCGCGCGGCGGAGCCGATGTCCCACAGGATCGGGTCGTGGCCCCGCATGAGCAGCGCACAGCGGAAGAGCTTGTCCCGTGCCCAGTTCCCGATGTGGGTGGCGGTGGTGTAGCGGATGTTGTTCATGTCGAACAGCAGCAGCGCCCCGAGGTCGGAGGTCTCCAGGGCGGCCTTCGCCCGTGCGAGCCGCTCGGTGCGCAGGCGTTCGAAGTTGACTCGCTCCTCCCAGTCGACGCCGAGAACGGCGCCGGGGGAGGCAATGCTGGTGGCGGTCATGACGGTGGGCTTCCTGTCGGGTGCGGCCCGCGGTGGCCGCCCGGATGGTGGGGTGATCGCCGGCTGCGCTGGGCGCCGGTGGGGTCAGACGGGGGCGTACTCGCCCGAGTCGGCCTGCTGGGTCCGTGACTTCGGGGGGCGTCCTGGCCGGCCGAGGAGCGCCCACGCGGCGTCCACGACGTGCTGGGTGGACAGCCCGTACTTCTCGAACAGGTAGGGGCCGCTCTTGGCGCCTTCGGCGAAGGTGTCGGCGATGCCCACCCGGCGCAGCCGGGCGGCCACCCCCTCCTCGGCGAGGACTTCGGCGACGGCGGAGCCGAGTCCGCCGATGATGCTGTGGTTCTCCACCGTGACGACCGCGGCCGCTCGGCGCGCCGCGCCCAGCACACCGGCCCGGTCGAGGGGCTTGATCACCGGCACGTGGACGACGCCGACGTCGGCGCCCGCCTCACGCAGGGTCGCCGCGGCCTGAAGGGTGACCGGCAGCATCATGCCGCTGGTGACCAGGAGAACGTCCCCGCCCTCGGCCACGGTGTGCACCGAGCTGAGTGACAACCGGTGGGCCGGCTCGAAGACAGTGGGGATCTCGCCGCGTTTGAGGCGCAGGTACACCGGCCCCGGCAGGTCGGCGATCGCGGGAACGACCTGGGCGATCTCCTCGGAGTCGCCCACGTCGACGACCGTCATGTTCGGCAGTGCCCGCATGAGGGCGACATCCTCGATGGCCTGGTGACTGGGGCCGCCCGGCGACGAGACGCCGGGCATGAACCCGATCAGCCGCACCGGCAGCGCCGGGTAGGCGATGGCGTTGACGACCTGGTCGAGCGGGCGCCTCGTCGCGAACACACCGAACGTGTGCACGTAGGGCCGGAAACCCTGCCGGGCGAGGGCGCCGGCCATGGACATCATGTTGGCCTCGGCCATCCCGGCGTGGATGAACCGTTCGGGGAACCGCTCCTGGAACAGGTCGACTTCACACTGCTTGGTGAGATCGCCGGACAGGCAAAGGATTTCCGGGCGCGCGGCGGCCAGTTCGACCAGCGCGCGGCCATACGGTTTGAGAACCGTCGGGAAAGGTGGCTCAAACACCCTGGTGCTCCAGTCTTTCGGTCAGCTCGGCCACCGCTGCGGCGGCGAGGTCGGGCGGGAGCTTGATGAAGTGGCCGTCGGCGTCGTCGGGCAGGCAGTCCAGGCCGTGCACCGTGGAGGTGCGGCAGACCAGCACGGTCGGCCGGTCGGTGGTACGGGCGGCCTGGTCCAGAGCCGCTCCGATGGCGGCGGTGTCGTGACCGTCGAGGTCGATCGCACGCCACCCGAAGGACTCCCACTTGGCGGCGATCGGGTCGAGCGTGGTGATGGTGTCGATCGGGCCGTCGACCTGGGAGTTGTTGGCGTCCAGCAGGGCCGTCACCGTGCCGAGGCGGTGGTGGGCCGCGAAGATGGCCGCCTCCCACAGCTGGCCCTCCTGCATCTCCCCGTCGCTGAGGAGTGCGTACGTGCGGGCCTCACTGCCGTGGAAGCGGTCGCCGAGAGCGAAGCCGACCGCGGCGGACAGGCCTTGTGCCAGCGAGCCGCAGGTGTAGTCGACCACCGGTGACTTCTCGGTGCCGATGGCTTCGATCGGGGACCCGTCCTGGCCGTACCGGCCGAGGTCCGCCTCGTCCATCAGGCCGAGCTGAACGGCCGCCGCGAACGGGGCCACGATGTAGTGCCCCGGCGAGCAGACCAGCCGGTCGAGACCGGGACGGGCGTGACCGAACACGGACGCCACCTGCTCGGCCGCGGACAGCGCCTGGCCCAGGTAGCCGAAGCCCTGCGGCGCCACCATCTGCACGGCTCCGAGCCTGATCCGGGTCGCCAGCGACGCGACATCGTCAACGACCCATCGGGTACCGGGATCGGAGATACGGGATGAGAGATCCACTCTGACCTCCTTATTTGGCTAAGTGGCTAAGTGGCCTTACCAATATCCGTCGCGGTTGGCTCGCTGTCAACCCCCGGTGCGGGAAGGCGCGGGTCCGGCGCGCCGCATCAGCGGGTTTCGTTTGCCCAAGGACCGGAGCGCTGGACAGCGAGAGCCGGCGCGGTAACCGGGCGGACTGATCGGGCCCCATCCGGTCACGGCGTGGCCGCGACGGTTTCCGGCACCGTCGTGCCGTTGTCGTTCACCGCGCCCGCCCCGGCCGCGACGACGAGGCAGGCCACCGCGGCCGCCGGGATCCAGCCGGGCACTCGCCGGCGCGCCACGGGGGCCGCGGACCGCGTCCGGGCGCGGGAGGCCGCCGCCACCAGGAAGAGCAGCGTGCCGCCGATGATGAAGAGGTCCGCGACGTTGTAGCGGATCTGGCCGAGCGGCAGGAAGTCGACCGCGCCGCGCACGCTGCCGGGCGCGGTCAGGTAGTGCAGGCCGAGGCGGTCGAGGAGGTTGCTGACCCAGCCTCCCAGCGTGAGCGCGCCGGTGACGAGCACCCGGGCCGGACGGCGGCGGCGCACCAGCAGGGCGACGGCCAGGCAGAGCAACCCGACGTCCAGCAGGTCCAGCAGCGCGCCCGTCGCCGGGCCGGCGTACCACCGGCTGAGCGTGGCTCCCACCAGCACGTCGCCGCCGTAGTTGATCTGCGCCTGCGGGACGTGCCGCCACGCCCACCACTTGCTCGCCTGGTCCACCACGACGACCGCGAGCAGCGGGGCGAGGAACAGGCCCCGGCGTGCCGGTCCGAGGGTCAAGGCCCGGTCCATGCGTGCCCCCTGTCGGTGGGTTGCCTCTCCACTTCGAGGATCGCCGCCCGGTCGCACGACGGCGTCCCTGCCAGCGGCCGTTGTGGATGGCGGGAACGGGCGGTCGCCGGTAGCAGCTAGCGGGAACGCCGGGGCCCGGCTGGCCAGGCACCCGGAAGGGGTGCTGGCCGCGACGACAGGCCCCGTCCCGCTCGCGATCGTGGAGGTGAGCCCTCATCGGGAGGGCGGGAACGAGGTAAGGCGATGCGCTACACGCGACTCGGCAAGACGGATCTGAACGTCTCCGTGCTGGCGCTGGGGACGTGGGCCTTCGGCGGCGACTGGGGAGCGTTCGACGAGGCCGACGTGGAAAATACCGTCAACATCGCGCTGGAGCAGGGGATCACGCTGTTCGACACCGCGCAGGCGTACGGCTTCGGTGTTGCCGAGCGGCTGCTCGGGGAAAGCCTGTGGAAGAGGGTGCTGCGCGACGACGTGATCGTCGCGACCAAGGGCGGCCTCCGGATGGACGGCCCGGACCTGGTCCGCGACGCCGGGGCCGGCTGGCTGCGCGCCGGTGTCGAGGCGAGCCTGCGCAACCTGGCCACCGACCACATCGACGTCTATCAGGTCCACTGGCCGGATCCGCGCACTCCGGCCGGGGAGACCGCCGCGATCCTCGAGCAGCTCGTCACCGAGGGCAAGATCCGGCACTACGGCGTGTCCAACTACGACGCCGGGCAGCTCGCCGAGCTGGACCGGTACGGCCGCGTGGCGGTCCTCCAACCGCCGTACCACATGTTCCGGCGTGACATCGAGGCCGGAATCCTGCCGTACACCGCGGCCCACGACATCGGCGTCCTCGCCTACGGCCCCCTCGCGCACGGGCTGCTGGGCGGCCGCATGACACCCGCGACCACGTTCCCGGCGGACGACTGGCGCAGCCACAGCGCCGACTTCGAAGGCGACACGTTCCGCTCCAACCTCGACGTCGTCGCGCGGCTCAAGGGTTTCGCCGCCGAGCGCGGCGTCCCGCTCCCGCAGCTCGCGGTGGCGTGGACGGTCGACAATCCGGCCGTGGACGTCGCCATCGTCGGCGCCCGGAGGCCCGCCCAGCTCGACGCGCTCGTTCGCGCCGGCGACCTCAAGCTCACCGCGGACGACGTCGAGGAGATCGGCGTGATCCTCGCCGACGCCGCCCCGGTCGCCGGCCCGGCCCCGGAAGGGATGTGACCGGTCATGGCGAAGATCGCCTTTCTCGGCCTCGGCGGCATGGGCACCCCGATGGCCACCCGGCTGGTGGCCGCGGGCCACGACGTGACGGTCTGGAACCGGACGGCCGGCCGGACCGAGCCGCTGGCGGCCGCCGGCGCCGGTGTCGCGGTCTCCCCGGCGGTGGCCGGCACCGGGGCCGAGTTCGTCATCACCATGGTGGCCACACCGCAGGCGTTCGGTGAGGTCCTCTTCGGTGCCGAAGGGCTCGCGTCCGCTCTCACGAGCGGCCAGACGCTGATCGACATGTCCACGATCGGCCCGGAGGCGTTCGGATCCGCCGCCGCCCGCCTGCCCGCCGGAGTGGCCGCGGTCGACGCCCCGGTCCGGGGCAGCGTCCCCGAGGCGACCGAGGGTCGCCTGCACGTGTACGTCGGCGCCGAGGACGACGACTTCGAGCGGGTACGGCCCGTGCTGGAGGTCCTCGGCGACGTCCGGCACGTCGGACCGCCCGGGGCGGGTGCGGCGACCAAGCTCGTGGTCAACACCGCGCTCACCGCGTCGATCGTCGTCCTCGGCGAGGCACTCGCGCTCGGCCGGGCACTGGGACTCGGGCAGGGCGAGCTGCTCGACGTGCTCGCGGAGTCCCCGATCGGGCCCACCGTGGCGGCCAAGCGGGCGAACGTCGAAGCCGGCCGCTACCCGCCGAGCTTCAAGCTGTCGCTCGCCGCCAAGGACATGCGCCTCGCGCTCCACGCCGCGGCCGGCGCGGGCGTGGTCCTCGAGACCGCCGAGACGGTGCACCGGGCGCTGGACGAGGCGGTCGCCGAGGGCGCGGGCGACCTGGACTTCTCGGCCGTCGTCGCCACTGTCCTCGGCCGGTCCGGCCATGACGGGCGCTGACGTCGGAGGTGCAGCTAGCCGGAATGCGCGGGCGTCACGCGGCTGCGATGCTGAGCCCGTGTTGCGGTGCCTGATCGTCGACGACAGCCCTCGGTTCCTGCAGGCTGTGCGCGGCTTGCTGGAACGCGAGGGCGTCGTCGTGGTCGGCGTCGCGTCGAACATCGGGGAATCGGTGCGCCAGGCCGGCCGGCTGCGGCCGGACGTCACGCTGGTGGACGTCGACCTCGGCGGGGAGAGCGGCTTCGAGGCCGCACGGCGGTTGCACGCCGCGGCCGGACCGGGGCCCGCGCCGGTGATCCTGATCTCGACCCACGCCGAGGAGGACTACGCGGACCTGATCGCGGCCAGCCCGGCCGTCGGGTTCCTGCCGAAGACCACCTTGTCCGGCGACGCCATCCGGGAACTGCTGGGGTCACGGTGACCGCCGGGGCGCCGTGATGCGGCCGCGAGGCGGTCTCACCCGCCGTATGGTCGTCGCCAGCGGCCTGCTCGTCCTGCTCGTCGGTGCCGCCTTCACGGTCCTGCTGGTCGCCATCGCGGACCTGCGCGCGGCCGAGCAGCACGCGCAGCAGTCCGAAGAGGTGCTCGTGGTGGCCAACCGGCTCGAGCGGTTCGTGGTGGACGCCGAGGCCGGCCTGCGCGGGTACGCCGTCACCGCGGACGACAGCTACCTCGACCTCTGGCGCACCGCGCAGTCCGCCGTGCCCCAGCAGTCCGCCGTGCTGGCCGGGCTCGCCGCCGACAACCCGGGCCAACTGGCCCGCGCGCAACGGATCGCGCAAGCCGCGAAGTCCTATCTCGTGGACTACTCGGCCCCGGCCATCGCCGCGGCCCGGAAGGACCCGGCCGCCGTCGCGTGGGTGCCGGTGACCGCCGAAGGCAAGCAGCGCGTCGACGCGCTGCGGGCCGAGTTCGACGCGTTCGTGACGACCGAACAGGGCCTCGAAGCGGGGCAGCAAAGCCATTCCGACGTCACCGCCCGCCGCGCGATCCTCGCGGCGGTCCTCGGTTCGGCCGGTTCGGTCGTGCTCGTCGCGCTGTTCGGGGGCTACCTGTCCCGGGCGATCGTCCGGCCGGTCCGCCGGGCCGCGGTCATGGCGGGCCGCCTCGCCGACGGCGACCTCGGCGCGCGGCTGGCGGAGGGCGGGGCCGGCGAGGTCGGGCTGCTGGAGCGCAGCTTCAACTCGATGGCCGGTTCGCTGCAGGACAGCCGCGCGGACCTCGCCGCGTCGCGGGCCCGCCTGGTCACCGCCGCCGACCAGGCCCGACGGCGGATCGAGCGGGATCTGCACGACGGCGTCCAGCAACGGCTGGTGTCGCTGGTGCTGGAGCTGCGCGCGGCCGAGTCGGCCGACCAGGCCGACATCGGCGCGCGGATCGCGGAGGTCGCCGACGGGCTGCGGGACGCAACCGACGAACTGCGGGAGCTGTCCCGCGGCATCCACCCCTCGATCCTTTCCGAGGGCGGTCTGCGACCCGCCTTGCGAGCGCTCGCCCGGCGATCGGCCGTTCCGGTGGAGTTCGGGGCCGACGTCGCCGATCGGCTGCCCGATCAGGTGGAGGTCGCCGCGTACTACGTCGTGTCCGAAGCGCTCGCCAACACTGCGAAGCACGCCGAGGCCACGATCGTGCACGTCGACGTGCGGCTGGCGGACGGTCTGCTGGGCCTGTCCGTCCGAGACGACGGCATCGGCGGCGCCACGCCTTCCCGGGGGTCCGGGCTGATCGGGCTCACCGACCGGGTGCAGGCGCTGGGCGGGACGATCTCGATCACCAGCCCGCGTGGGGAAGGCACCACGGTCGAGGTCACGCTGCCGGTCCGGGAGGGGTAACCGGAAGCGGGCAAGGGTGGCCGGCCGGGTGGGGCGGATGGCTGCCGGCGTCGACGACCGGACGCGGCCGCGCCGTCCAGGTCCTTTTCGGACGGCTGCCGCCGGCCGCGGTGTTCCCGGCAACCGGTCCGCGTTCGACCAGGCGGTGCCGGGACGGTTAACGCGATTCGAGGAACCGCAGGACCGCCAGCACCCGGCGGTGCTCGGTTTGGCTCGTCGGCAGTTCGAGCTTCGTGAGGATGCTCCGGACGTGCTTCTCGACGGTGCCTTCGGCCACGAAGATGCGCTGGGCGATGCCCGCGTTGGACGCGCCTTCGGCCATCAGCGCGAGCACTTCGCGCTCGCGCGGCGAAAGGACGTCCAGCGGGTCACGACGACGGCGGGCGTTCACCAGCTCCTGCACCAGGGACGGGTCGACCACCGAGCCGCCGGCGGTGACCCGCCCGACCGTCGCCAGGAACTCCGTCACGTCGGTCACCCGGCTCTTCAGCAGGTAACCGAGCCGCTCGCCCGCGGCCAGCAGGTCCATCGCCTCGTTCACCTCGACGTGGGCGGAGAGGACGACGATCGCCGTGCCGGGCAGTTCTTCCCGGATCACCCGCGCCGCCTGCAGGCCCTCGGTGCTGTGCCCCGGCGGCATCCGGATGTCGATGATCGCCAGCTCCGGCCGGGCCGACCGGACCAGGGCCAGCAGCCCGGGCCCGTCACCGGCCTGGCCGACCACCTCGAACCCGGAGCGCTCCAGCAGGCTGGCCAGGCCCTCGCGCAGCAGGACGTCGTCGTCGGCGAGCACGACGCGAGGGGCGGACCCGGAGGGTGTCGGCATGCGCTGATTATCGGCCAGGACACGGCCGTCGCCCGGCCGGGCCGGATCGGGCCCGCTCACCCGGGTGCCCTCCGGTGATGCGGGGCGACGGCCGGCAGCTCGCAGCACACCGTCGTACCGCTGCCCGGCGGACTGTGCAGCGTGAACGACCCGCCCAGCGCCTCGATCCGGTCCTTCAGCCCGACCAGGCCTGAGCCCTCTAGCGGGTCGGCGCCGCCGGCACCGTCGTCTCGCACGCACACCCGCAGCGTGCTGCCGGAGACTTCCGCGCTCACCTCAACGCCCGACGCGTGCGCATGCTTCGTAGCGTTGGTGAGCGCCTCGGAGATGACGTAGTAGGCCGCCACCTCGACCGGCTCCGGCAGCCGCCCGAGCGCGGCGACGTCGAGCTCGACCGCAATCGCGGCCCGGCGGCCCAGCGTCCGCAGGGCCGGCCCGAGCCCGCCCTCAGACAAGATCGCCGGATGGATGCCGCGGGCGATCTCCCGCAGATCCTCCACCACCCCGTTCAGCTCGTCCGCCACCCGGCCGATCTCCGACTCCAGCCCCGTCAGCTCGGCCGGCACCGTGCCCTGCGCCAGGCGAAGCTCCAGGCCGAGCGAGACCAGGCGCTGCTGGGTCCCGTCGTGCAGGTCTCGCTCGATCCTCCGCCGGGTCTGATCCGCGGCGGCGACGATCCGGGCCCGCGAGGCGGCCAGCTCGGTCCGGCTCTGGGCGTTTGCGACAGCCGTCGCTACCAGCTCGGTGAAGTCCGTCAGGCGGTCGGCGGCGTCGGAGGGAAACGGCTCCCGCCTCGTCAACGCGCCCACCGCACCCCACAGGCGGCCGTCGACGACGATAGGGCTGGCCACCACCGACCGGATGCCCCGCTCGCGCAGGCCGTCGGCGGCCGGGTCCGTCTCGCCGCTCCACGCGTCCTCGTCGGCCCGGGCGGAGCGGCCGGTCCGCCCCACCACAGCCGGGGCGAGGTAGTCGCGGAGTTCCAGGCGCGTCCCGGCCGGCCACGTGACCAGGTCCTCGTCTCCTGCGCCGCTGATCACGACTGCGGTCCCGTCTGGCACGTAGCGGACTATGCCCGCGTTATCCGCGCCGAGCAGCCTGCGGACTTCCTCGGCGACCGCCGAGAAGACCTCGGCCGGGTCGATCCCCCGGGCCACCAACGTGGCCACCCGGCGCAGCGCGGCCTGCTCGGCCAGCAGGCGGGCCAGCTCGTCCCGGCTGGTCTCCAGCGCGACCCGGTTCTGCGCGTTCGCGACCGCGGTGGCCACCAGGTCGGTGAACTCGGTCATCCGCTGCTCGGTGTCGGGCGGCAGCGACCCCTGCCCGGACCCCACCGCGATGGCTCCCCACAGCCGGCCGTCGACGTGGATCGGCAGGGCGACCGCGGACCGCAGCCCCTCGCGGAGATAAGGCTCCCCGCCCGGGATGTCGCGGTAATCATCGACCCGGGCGGCCCGGCCGGTCCGCCGGACGGTCGCGGTTAGCCCGGTCGGCGGGTAGCCCTCCCAGCGTTCCCCGATCCGCACGTGGGGGCCCGTCGTGCCTTCGTTCGCGAGAAGCGTCGCCGTGCCGTCGGTCTCGTACCGAATCATCCGGGCGGTGCCGCCACCGAAGTACCGCAGCGCCTCGCCGGTCGCGGCCACAAACACCGCCTCGGGCGGCTCGCCCCGCGCGATCAGAATGGCCAGCCGCCGCAGCGCCGCCTGGGTGTCCGCGAGCCCGTGCAGTTCCTGCCTAGCCTGGGCGTTGGCGATCGCGGTTGCTACAAGTTCCGTGAACGAGGCCAGACGCGCCTCAGTGTCCAGGGGCAGCGGATGCTCATCGACCGTCCACGCGACCATGGCGCCCCACAGGCGGCCCTGGACGATGACCGGCGCCCCCGCCGCAGCACGGAAGCCGGCCTCGCGGGCGGCCACAGCAGGGCCGCCGGAGGAGTCAGCGTAGCTGTCGATCCGGGCCGGGCGGCGGGTCCGCGAGATGATCGTGGTGAGGTTCTTCCCTCCCAGACGCTGCCGGTCGCCGACGGGTGGGACAGGCTCGCCGGTCCTTCTCCAGCTGGCGACGACGGTCGACGTACCGTCGGACCCGTAACGGACCATCGTCGTTTGGTCGGCCCGAAGCAGCTGCCCGGCCTCCTGGGGAACCGCGGCGAACAGCTCGTCCGCCGACGCTCCGCGCGCCACCAGCGTGGCCACGCGCCGCAGCGCGGTCTGCTCATCGGCAAGCTGACGCAGCCGGGTCTGGTCGGATGGATCATGGGCTGCCCCCGCGGCGGAGGCATGATCCACGTCAGCGCCGCTATCTGGCGCGTTCATAACGCTGACGGTAGCTCGGTGCGCGGCGGGCCGGCAACGCTGGCTGCGGCGGCCCGTGGCCTATGGCTGACTCTGCAGACGCATGGGCCGGGCACCTACTCCGGCCAGTCGGAGTTCAGGATGATGTCCACGAAGCTGCCGCACTTGTAGCCGGGGACATACCGCTCAAGGACGTCCGCCTTACGGGCCAGCTTCGTGTCGGGGACCGTCACCCTAGTCGCAGTCTGTCCGTCGGCAGACATCGCTGCCTCCTCCTGTCGTTGAAAGCGCCGGACAGGAAGCTCCTAGGCAGGCGCAACGAGATCGCAAGACACACCTCGTTAACTGCATGCGGCGAGGCACTCGGCCTCGCCCGGGGCATCCGGCTGAGCAGGGCTAAGAAGAGGAATCCAGATGTTCATCACGTACTTGCTGCGCGAACTCCGGCGCAGGATG